>DAOUAS010000098.1:0-6076 GCA_034433295.1 Anaerolineales bacterium
GCTTGTTGAATCAACGCCACGCCGATGAAAGCGATTGCCGTCCAGGTGAGGGCGCTCAGGGCTTTGCCAGCCAGTGCATCATCGATGAAGGTCCGCATGATCTGCGGGGTGAAGATCCGCAGGATGATGCTGCCGAGCATTAAAGCGGCGAGCAGGATGAAACGTCCCTTTTGCGGGCGGATGTGGTCGGAGAGCAGGTTCCAGTAGGCTTTGAGTGAGAGGTTCATGGTAATTCCGTTATATGTCATTGCGAGGGCGATGCTTTTCGCCCGAAGCAATCTCCACACGATTAGGGGATTGCTTCGTCGTCGCTCCGCTCCTCCTCGCAATGACATGAAAACAAATAAAAAAACACGGCGCGGGTGCGCCGTGTTTGAAAAGACACAGGAAATTGAATATCCGCTAACGGACGGTCAACTGGCGCACTTCGATAAGGTAGATTTTTCGGCTATGTTTGGCAAGACGTAATATCATTTGAAGTGCGCTCCTTTCTTTAGAATTTGATTATGGTTGCAGTTTACATTAAAGCGGGATGAGTTGTCAAGGAATTTGGGGATACAAAAGATGGAAAGGTTATAGTAGTCTTTCAGTCACAGGTGTAAAGTTCATCAATCAGGATATAAGGAACGCGATATGTGTTCAATTGGATGGTTCCAAAGGCTTGTACGCAATGACCTTTTGGAGATTTATCCCATTTCAATTCACTTGTAAAGAAAAATTGATCTTCAGTTCCAAAATAGATAAAACTTTGTCCAATGGAGTAACTTTCTCTATAGTTTGAGACAGTACCATAGACGCAGGACTGATTGCCTGCCATTTGAGGCGTGACCTCCGACCAGAAAAGGCAGTTTATTTCAGGTGTAGGGGTTTGGGGTATATGTGTATAAGTCGGTATATAGCGAGGGGTGGGGGTAGAAGTGGGGGAAGGGTCGGCAGTAATTGCTGAAAAGAGTTTTTCCCCTTGAATGAAAATAAATGCCACGACTCCTAGCGCTAGAAGACCGAGCATTCTTCTTTCAAAGCGTGTCTTTGGCTTGAAAACCTTACCTATTATCAAAGCTACTGGTACAACGACGGCAAAAGCAATGGCAAGGTCAGCAGAGATTGTGTCTTTGATGATGCCATAGATGAGAAGAAAAATAAAACAACCAAACACATATCCCAAGACAATTCCGAAAGTAATCTTCGGCTTGGGTTTGGGAATATCCTGCCTAATTTTATCAAGTGATTCATTAGCTTTGCTGCGGGCGATTTCCAGATTTACACCGCACCTTGGACAATTGTGAACGCCAGGTGGAGTCTCGGCATTGCAGACAGGACAGTTCTCGAAGAATTTGGGGCGTCCGTGTTTGCGTTCATATTCCTGTATGTCATGGAGGGAAGGACCAGAATGGAAAGGTTGTTGGCGCGGGGTAAGAAGTTCAACGTACTCATGGAATTCTTCGAGTGGAAGGCGAGGACTGATTGATTCGTCCTTGATCGCTTTTTCCAATACTTGACGCGCAAAGTAGGTAGCTAGCCCCCACTTTTGAGCGGCATAAGCAATTGCTTCATCACTCAGAGCATCGATCCAGATAATTTCACCCATGCTTATTCCTCTTATCTCAGGTTATGTCCTATCTTACAAAGAGGATGTCTGTGGTATCTTCGTCGCCTGCAAAAGCAGCCGCAACGCTTTATTGACCGACTCATCATTTGGGAATGCTTTGGCGATGTCGGGGTCGAGCACCACAACATTTTTTCCAACCCTGCGTTTGGAATCGAAACGACCTTTGGGCAGGATGGTCATTTTCGATAAATCATACTCGTCCTTTAATTCGTAATCATCCAGCTTCGTTGTAGAATTTTTCTTCATTGCTTGATTGAAAATTTTTAGGCTTCAACCAGCATTTCAACTTTGCGGTACGCGGGAGAATAGGCTTTGATCTTTGCCATTGCCTCACGGTCAAAAACTTTTTCGCCGCAGTTGGGACAATCGTAAAAATCGACCTTTGGCACGATATAGGTCTGGGCTTTATATTTGCGGGTTATGTCCCGAACCACCCGCTTGATTTTGTCGCTGCCGCAGGTTGGGCAGGTCTTGATATAAAATTTTTCACTCATGGTCATATCGCTTTTTTAGAGGAAATCAAAAAATAATACGTTTCGATGCCTGCTTCCTGAACCAGTTTTCCCTTGCTGTAAATCATCAAGCCTTCAAGGTTGGTACTTTGGATAATGTGCAAATACTCTCTGATGTTTGCGCGAAAAGGACTCGTGGAACGGATGGTTTTGTAAATGGCAACAGCGTTGACGATGGACTCAACAATATCCAGTTCGGTTAATCCATCCGCTTCCAATTCCATGCTGGCTTTTTCGCTAAAGGCGTAATGTCCCGCAAGGACGGCTCTTTTGATTCGGACAAGCGTTTCACTCATGGTTTAAGTATAGCACAAACGTCTCACGTTACTTTGGCGCTTGTTTCGCTTACAATGAAAAAAATCGAGGTTCAAATGACAAAACCTACCTTCCTAAAATTCCTTTCCATTCCCTTTTTACTTCTTGCCATCCTCGCCTGCGGCGTGACAGGGACTCCCACGCCCAACAAGTCCGACACGCTTGGCACAGTCGTCGCCGAGACGCTGACATCCATGCCAATCATTCCGACACAAACTGTGGCGACGCCTGACCAAGCCATATTTTCGCCGATTGCACCCCTTCCCAGTTCCACGCCTGAAGCAGTTGGGACGCGATATGTTTATACCCAGGCGCAGAATGTCAACTTGCGGGTGAATCCTGGCAGGCTGTTCAAAGTCAGCCGTGTGCTGGCGCAGGGGACAAGGTTGCAGTTGCTCGGCGTTGCCCCTGGCGGAGGGTGGCTGAATGTGGTGAATGATGAAGGGGTCATTGGCTGGGTCGGTGTGGACTTTGTCTCTGGCGGCTATGATGCGCCTGTGGTCAACCCGAAGGATGTGCTGGATATATTGGTTCATGAGTTTTTCGCCACCCAGCAGGCGACGCCGATGACTCCCGCGTTATCTCCAAGCTGCGATTGGACAACCTCGACCTGATCTACCGGCATGACGGTCACGCGCTCATGAATGGTTTTGCGAATGGGATTCAACAACAGGTCTCCCGCGCGTGATACGCCGCCGGCGATGATGATGCGGCGCGGTCCGAGGGCAACGCACATGTTAGCCGCCGCAATACCGATGTAAAACCCGGCCCTTTCGTAGATGTCTTTTGCAATTCCATCGCCTTCCAATGCGGCTTTTGCAATCAGTTTTGGCGTGATGCGATTCAAGTCGTATTCGCAAAATTCACTGATGCGCGTAGTCAATCCTTGCGAGACGGCTTTCATGCCCATCGCGGCGATTGCCGGAGCGGAGGCGTACGCTTCGAGACAGCCGTAGTTTCCACAGCCACAGCGAGGACCGTTGAAGTCTATCGTCGTGTGACCAATCTCGCCGCCCGTGCCGCCAATGCCAAGGTGCAGTTGACCGTTGACCACCAGTCCGCCGCCGACGCCGGTGCCGATGGCAAAAACTGCCACGGTGTCCACGCCTTGTCCTGCGCCGAAGCGCCATTCTCCATAAGTAATCGAGCGGACATCGTTGAGCAGGGCGGTGGGGAGCCCGGTCATTTTGGTGATTGTCGCCTGTAAGGGGATATGAGGCCAGGTTCCGGGAAGGTTGGGCAGAAACAAGGTCTCGCCTTTTTCCAGATCCAGCACGCCGGGGACCCCGATGCCAACTCCACCGATTTCGTCTTTTTTCAGATCTGCCGATTCGATCACCTGCAGGAAAAGATCCCCCATACGCCGCATGACAGAGTCATGACCTTCACGGGCAAGGGTGGGAATACTCATCTGGTGCAGAACCGAGGCATTTTCCACATCCACAATGGCGGCGCGCAGGTTGGTTCCGCCGAGGTCGCAACCGATATATTTTTTCATAAGTATGCCTTTATAAAACCACCCCTTCCCAACAAGTGAGAGAGGGGTGAAATGGAATCGCCCCGAGCGTAGTCGAAGGGCTTTTCATAAACAATGTGCTTCGACCACGCTCAACACAAAATTAATGGATGAACGGTTTTAGCACGTCACGCGAGAGGTAGAAGCCGCGCTTGACAAGTTCTTCATCGCCTTCAAAAACACGATCCTCGTGCTCGATGCTGACAACGTAATCGTAGCGGGCGGCGGTGAGGGCGGCAAAGAACTTGCGCCAATCCATATCACCAAGACCGGGCAGGCGCGGAATCTGCCAGCCCATGCCCTGCGAAAGCACGCCGTTGTTGTAGAGACCTTCCTGATCGATGTGCAAGTCCTTGGCGTGGACGTGGAAAATCTTGGAGCCAAACTCGCGCACTACGCGCTCGTAATCGATCATTTGCAGGACGAGGTGCGACGGATCGAGGTTGAGTCCAAAGTTATCGTCGGGGATGATCTCCCACATCTTGCGCCAGATGGCGGGTGTGCTGGCGAGGTTATTTCCGCCGGGCCATTCGTCGTAGGAGAAAATCATCGGGCAGTTTTCGATGGCAATCTTGACGCCGTGATCTTTGGCAAACTTCACGATGGGCGGCCAGATTTTGGCATAGTCTTCGAGATTTTGCGGGACAGTTTTGTTCTTGTCCTTGCCTATGAAAGTACCAACGACGGGGGTTTCCAACAGCGCCGCGCCTTCGATGACCTTCTTGAGGTGACCGATGACCGTTTCGCGGTGATCCGCGTCCGGGTGGAGCGGGTTGGGATAATATGCCAGCGAGGAAATCGTCAGCCCGTAGCCATCTAACATCTTGCGGATTTCCTTTGCCTTGGGCTTGTCGAGTGTGGTCACATCGATGTGCGTCACGCCGGCATAGCGGCGGGCAGCTTTCTCAAAGGGCCAGCAGGCAATTTCGATGGCTTGAAAGCCACTCTCCGCGCCCCATTTGGCGGCTTGTTCAAGTGTGTTGCCGGGTAATGCTGCGGTTAAAAATCCGAGTTTCATTTGTGCCTCCTATTCAACGTGTCATTCTGAGCCGCGTAGCGGCGAAGAATCTCTCGACTGGACAGAGACCCTTCGCTGTCGCTCAGGGTGACACAAAATTATTTGACCTTCACCCATGCTTTCTCGCGCGCACTGCGTTCGATGGCTTCGCAAAGCAGCATTTCATAATGACCATCAGCGAATGTCGGGAAGTCGGGTATCTGGCTGAAATCGCCAGCCATGAGGTATTTGTAAACCTTGCCGTATAGCTGTTTGAAGGTATCGGGGAAGCCTTCGTTGTGACCGCCCGGATAGGATGTGACCGAACGCGCATCTGCCGAGAGAAGCGATGGGTCTTTCATCAACGTTTGGTTGGGCGCTGTCCGATGACCGACCCACAACTCGTTGGGTCTTTCTGAATCCCAACCCAGGGATGACTTGGAGCCGTTGATCTCGTAGAAGAGTCGGTTCTTGCGTCCCGATGAAACCTGCGAGACGGTCAACACGCCGCGCGCTCCGTTTTCGTAGTGCAGCAAAATGGTGGCGTAATCTTCGGTGTGGATCGGCTGGTCGATGTAATCTTCGGGCGTCAGGATTTTGCCCGTGAAGGTTTCGAGCGGCTTGGCAGGTTTCTTGCGGACGGGATGGAAGGTCCTGAAGTCAGCATAGACTTCTTCGACATGCAGCCCTGTGATGAAGGTCAGCAGGTCGAGCCAGTGCGAGCCGATGTCGCCGACAGCCCGCAGCGTGCCGCCGAGACCGGGTTCCAGCCGCCAGTTCCAGTCGGTGGGAAAGAGCAGCCAATCCTGCAAATAAGAACCCTGCATAATGAACAAGTCACCCAGTTCGTCGCCCTGAACCATGCTTCGCGCCTGCTGCGCCAGCGGATACATGCGGATGTTGAAATTGACCGCGTTGACCAGCTTCTTCTCCGCCGCCAGCTTGACCAGTTCACCCGATTGCCCGGATGTCATCGCCAGCGGTTTTTCGCAGACGATGTGCTTGCCAGCCAACAAGGCGGCTTTGGCGTGTGGATGATGTAAATGATTGGGCGTGGCGAGATGCACCACGTCGATGTCAGGGTCAGCCAGCATTTCATCAAGAGAGCCGTAACTGCGCGGGACGCC
>DAOUAS010000099.1:0-4721 GCA_034433295.1 Anaerolineales bacterium
TCCGCGCTGGGCGGTGACATGGTGAACGTTGCAAAGCCCGCGCTTAATTCCCTTCAAGTATTAGTCTGGTTTGCAGTGCTGTTGTACTATCACCTCTCCGCCCTGCGGATGGATGGCGTGGCAACCGCGGATACATTGGAAGAAAAGCAGAAGGAATTCAAACTGGTCGTGCTGGATGATGGCAGCGGATTTGCGGACTCGGTGAGAGCAACTTTTGCGAAACGTGCCCCCAAGCTGCCGCTGACGGTGGTGAACGTCAACGACGGAATCCCCGCTGATTTGCAAGCGGACGCCGTTGTGATGTCAGGCTCGCTGGCAATGAATCCGCCCGAAAAGGCTGGGGCGTGGATCCGCTCTTTTGGCGGAATCAGGCTCATCGTCGAGGATGATTTGGCGGGCGTGGCGTGGATGAACGACCTCGGGCAGGCAGCGGATTCAGCGAAGGCAATGGCTGAAGGGCAAAAAGTCCGCTCACGTTCCAAAGGTGTTTCCGCATGGACTTATATCGCCTACGTTTTCGCGGCGCTGTTTGCCCTGCAATTGCTGTTCATGTTGACGATGCTTGGTGTCTCGATGGTCACTGGGTTTTAGAGCAGCCCCGAAAGTTCCAGCGCGCGGTCTGACCACTGTTTTGCTTGAACGGACAACAGGGTGCGCTGGGTTTTGTTTTGACTGGCACTGTCCCATGCCTTTTCCCAAAGTGTCAGCAGTGTTTGCATGGAAACCAGTTCAGCGGCGGTTTCGGGTTCGGCGTCGGCGGCTGTCCACTCGATAAGGTGTCTTGCTTCTTCCAGGAGATTCTTTATCGTTGTGGCATCCGCCGATTTCCGCGCTGAAGAAGAAATTCTTCCCAATGTGGCAGAGAGACCGCCAAGGCGTTGAGGCAAAGGGTCGCGCAAAAAGCGGTCATGCAATTTTTGTTTGTTTGGAATCATGCCGCGCCTCCGAAGACTTCACGTGTGACAGATTCTACTTTCTGGCGAAGTTCTTCGCTTTGAATCAGAATACTGCGATTCCCC
This sequence comes from Anaerolineales bacterium, assembly GCA_034433295.1. Classification (GTDB taxonomy): domain Bacteria; phylum Chloroflexota; class Anaerolineae; order Anaerolineales; family Villigracilaceae; genus Villigracilis. The sequence continues at coordinate 1,020 of DAOUAS010000099.1, forward strand.
AGCCTTGGGCGGATGTTGATGAGGGATTCAAATTCGACGCGTTGCCCATCTGGATACCAGTTTGCGCCCCACAGGTCGTCCTGTTCGCTGCCGTTGTCCAATAACACGGCTTCGCAGTCCGAGTGCATTTCGCCGCCGCCCGCCAAAATCCGCTGGCGGATGTCCACCACGATTTTTATCATCGTGTCATATTCTTTCAGCATATCGTTTAATTGTTCAAGGGTTGGCTGGCTTTGAAGAATGTGAATCATGTTTCGATTATACCTTTGTTATGCCACGCCCATTAATGATATACTTTCAGAAAATCCTTTAGGAATCGAGGGCGAACTCACATGAAAGTAACTGTCCTTCAAGAAAACCTGGCGCGCGGATTAAGCGTTGTCTCCCGCGCTGTTTCGCCGCGCAGCACCCTCCCCGTTCTCTCCAACATTTTGATCGCGACCGACGAAGGTCGCCTGCGACTCTCCGCCACCAACCTCGAGTTGGGCATTACCTGTTGGATTGCGGCGCGGATCGACGAGGAAGGTTCCACCACCGTCCCTGCGCGGACCTTCGCCGACCTGGTGAATGCCCTGCCTGGCGACCAGGTGCAGTTATCTTTGGATGTGAAGACCCAAAGCCTGCATGTCAAGGGCGGCACGTCGAACAACGATATTAAGTGCATCGATGCCCAGGAGTTCCCTCCGCTTCCCACGCCTGAAATGGACGGTGCTGTCCCATTGAACGTGGTGGACTTCAAGGAGATGATTCAGCAGGTGGCTTTTGCCGCTTCGACAGATGAAGCCCGCCCCGTGCTGATGGGTGTGCTGATGAATGTGGACAAGGACAACGTGACCATGGTTGCCGCGGACGGCTTCCGTCTCTCGGTCCGCAAGGCGCAGCTTTCGCATCCCGCGCCGCGTCCCATCAACGTCATCATCCCCGCCCGCGCGTTGAACGAACTGGCTCGCGTGGCGTCCGACGGTGAAGAGCAAATCTATATGGTCGTGCCGAAGAATCGCGGACAGGTGCTCTTCCGCGTGAAGGATGTGGAAGTGGTCTCGCAGTTGATCGATGGCACCTTCCCCGATTACCAGCAGATCATCCCACGCAGTTACAAGTCACGCACGCTGGTTTCGACGGCATCCCTGCTCAAGGCTTGCAAGCAGGCGGAAATCTTCGCCCGCGAAGGCTCGAACGTGGCGCGCTTCGACATCAAACAATCCAGCGGCGACATGCAACCGAGTGAAGTCGAAATCTCCGCCACCTCTGAAGAGACAGGTCGCAACGAGACCATCGTCGAAGCCACCGTGGACGGCGGCGGTGTGCTGATTGCGTTCAATGTCAAGTTCCTGCGCGAAGTGTTGGAGGTGATCAAGACTCCAAACGTAGCCCTGGAAACATCAGCGGCGAACGCGCCTGGCGTCATCAAGCCAGTGGGCGACGACAAGTTCCTGCACGTCATCATGCCCATGCACCTGGGATGACGCAGACAAGTTGACAAACCCCAGTCCGCTGAACAGAAATGTTTGGCGGATTTTTCTATACGGAGTCCAACGACTCCTGTCGTTGGGTTTCAGAAGTCGGGAGACTTTTGAGTCCAGTTAAAGGTGATGTATGAATTTACCCAAAATATCGGTTGACAACGTTCTGCGGATTTTCCTCGCGCTCAATCAGTATCCCATCTTGAGCAAACGCATCCGCTCGCGAATGAGGAAAGAGTTGTACGTGCGCGGCATCATTACAAAGGAAAATCTCGATGCGGAGACTCGCAAGAAGGGAATTGAATCCCAAATGCGGGAGGGGTTGCATAACCCGTTGGAGGAGGAGCCTGCGGACATTTGGGAAACCCGCCTGATGCGCATCCGCGACTCGTTGACTGATTTTTACTACGCCCACAACCTGCCTTACGAAGAATTCGAAAATCTCGTCCGCCAATTGTTGTCGGAGCATGGAAGTCCCGAAACGGATTTCGTCTGGTTCAACCCCGAACTTGCCCCGCAGGAAATGCTGTTCGAGCAGGCGGAGATGATCGAATCCATGCCGCCAGACGAGCGTAAAAGATACGAGGCGCGTTTGAAGGAATTGAAAGTGGTGTTGATCCGCACGATGATCAGCGACCAGTTGAAGTACATCAAAATCGCGCGCAAGTGGTTCACGGTGGCGGACTTGAAGGAAATCCGTACGCGCAAGATTGGCGGCGGCAAAGTCGGCGGCAAGGCGGCTGGCATGTTGCTCGCCATGCGCATCATCAAAGAGACCGCGCCTGCGGATGTCGCCGCGCGATTCAAATTGCCCACTTCGTTTTATCTCGGCTCCGATGTGTTCTATAATTTCATGACCTACAATGATTTGATCCATTGGAACGACCAAAAATACAAGGCCGATGATGAAATGCGGGCGGATTATCCCGCTTTGTGCGCCGAATTCCAGCAGGGACAATTTCCCGCCGAGATCATGGAAAGCCTTGAACAGGTTTTGCAGGAGGCGGGCAACCGACCTTTGATCGTCCGCTCTTCGAGTTTACTGGAGGATAACTTCGGCACTTCTTTTGCGGGAAAGTACGAAAGCATCTTTCTCCCAAATCAGGGCAGTCATGATGAAAAATATTCCGCGCTGACTCGCGCCATCACCACGATCTATGCCAGCGTGCTGAATCCCAATGCGCTGATGTATCGCCACCTCAAGGAGCTTGCTGATTATGATGAACGCATCGGCATTCTGATTCAATTTGTGGAAGGCGAACGCGCGGGACGATATTACTTTCCCCATGCGGCGGGAGTCGCTTTCAGCCGCAACATCTATCGCTGGTCACCGCAGATCAAACAGGAGGATGGATTCGTCCGCCTCGTCTTTGGACTTGGAACCCGCGCCGTGGACATGGTCGGCGACGATTACCCGCGCCTCGTTGCGCTGAGTCATCCGCGCCTGCATTCTTCGTCAGACGTCCGAACCATCAAACGTTATTCACAACAAAAGGTGGATTTGATCGACCTCGAAACCAATTCGTTTACCACGATCCCTGTCCGCGATGTTTTTGATGCGGATTGTCCGCCGCTGCGATTCATCGCTCAGATCGACGAAGAAGGCGACCTTATGCCGATCCGCTCGCGGCTGGCTGATCCCGCAAAGATGGTTGTTACTTTTGACGGTTTATTGTCCCGTATTCCGTTTGCGGCAAGCATGCGCGCCGCGTTGAAACTTTTGGAAACGCATTACAAGTCCCCGGTGGATACCGAGTTTGCTTTGGAAATCGTCAATCCCGGCGAGCAGCCCGATGTGCAAATCACGCTCTTGCAGTGCCGTCCACAGAGTCACATTCAGGATGGGGCTGAGGTGCAGATTCCACACGACCTCGACGAAAAAGATATCATCTTCTCCACACAGACGATGGTACCGCAGGGCGCGGTACAGCAAATTCGATATGTTCTGTTTGTGCCTTCGGAAGGATACTTCAGCCTTGAAGCGCAAGCCGATAGAACTTTACTCGAACGCGCCATCGGTCAACTCAACGCCGCACTGAAGGATGAAGTCTTCATCGCGGTTGGACCTGGTCGCTGGGGAACGTCCACGCCCGACCTCGGTGTGCATGTCACCTACAGCGATATTTACAACACTCGCTCTTTGATCGAGTTGGCTGGCGAGTCGGTTGGCGCGTCGCGCGAGCCATCGTTTGGAACGCACTTCTTCCAGGGTCTGATGGAAGCGGACATCTATCCGCTT
>DAOUAS010000100.1:0-38227 GCA_034433295.1 Anaerolineales bacterium
GGCAATCTTTTTTCGCTTTGGCTTTTTGCTTTCCTGACGCCACCGATACACACTCCGAACTGTCACGCTCAGGATTTCTGCAACTTCTTTCGGCTTTTTCCCTTGTTTTAGCACGGCAAGCCCGCATTCTCGCTGTATGGCTAATTATTCGCTTGTTCCTTGCTGTCTGTTTGCCCGCAAGGAGTAGCTTTCGTCCGAGTATTCATCCGGTCCATCGAACAAATCTCGCTTTCCTAGATAATTAAGGGCTGTGGCGATGTCATATTGCCCACCGCCACAGCCTAATACCTGAAAATTATTTTCAGTGGAACAGCTTTTATCGCTGATCGAACGGCGGAGCCGGATAGACCAAATCAGCAGTTGCCTGCTCAGGAGGCCAGACCAATTCCATCTTGCCATTCTGCCATTGAATGAGCGGATCCAGGACATTGCCAGTACCATCTTCATTGAAGGTCACCGGACCGATTACTGTTTCCATATCGGTGGCGGCCATGGCATCCCGGACAGCATCGCGATCGAGGGTGCCAGTTTTTTCAATGGCGGCAGCAATGACCTGCACACAAGCATACGCCGGGCCGGTCAAAAGATCAGCGGGACGCCCAAATTTAGCCTGATACTGTTCGTTGAGATTGTCCACACCCGGGAACTTTACGCCATAATGCCATCCGGGGAAGATGGTCACGTAGTCGCCAACTTTGCCCATGGATTCACCCCAGTTCAGGCCTTCGGGCGCCCTGATGACCAAAGCGAACTTCGGAGCCCATCCCAGTTCGGACATGGTCTTGAACATCGCGCTCCCATCGGGGAAGATGGGCATGGTCAGAAGCACTTCCGCTCCGGCCGCCTTGGCCTTGAGGATCGCATCGGACCAGTCGTTGTTGGGCGCTACCGGATTTTCGGCGCGCAGAACCACTTCATAACCATTCTTGACGGCATTCTCCTCCCAAAGTCCACCGAGTTCCTTGCCCCAGTCATCACTGTAGGAGAAGATTGCAATCTTCTTGGGTCGATCGGCTTCCGGAATGGAGTTGAGGATTTCAAAGGTATCCTTGGCCTGCATTGGAGACTTGGGAAATGGCGAGAACAGATATTTGTATCCCTGTTGGTGAATCTTGTACAATGCAAATGAAATACCGCAATAGGGAACCTTGTTCTTCTCTGCAATAGCTGTTGTGGCAGCATGCATGGAACTGCCAGCCCCGCCCAGATAAGCTGTCACATTCTGTTCGGAATAGAGGGTCTCCATCTTGCTAACCGCCTTGGTGGGATCCGACTCATCGTCGTAATAGGTGAGGCGCAGAGGAATCTTAACGCCGTATTCCTCGACATAAACTCCACCGGCGGCGTTAATATCTGCCACGGCAAATTCATATCCAGGGAGTACCAGGTTTCCGAGGGAGCCAAAAGGCCCGGTCAAGGGGACGGAGGCGCCAAGTTCAATGAATTCTGGCGCTGGTGGTTTCGGCGCTTCTGTGGCTGGAGCCTTGGTGGCAGCGGGCGCTTGCGCCGCAGGCGGTTCTGTCGGAGCAGGCGTTGCCGTCGGCGCAGGAGCACAACTTGCGAGTAATACGCTCATCAAAAGCACAATCGCAATCAGACTTATCAGTTTGACTTTCATCGCTCAACCTCCATAGAATTTTTTCAAAATTGGAACAGACTTGTGTTTCTCTTCTCTCTTCGATATCACGTCAATAGTTCTTCTCCTTTCCTTGATCCGAACTCAATATGGGGGTATCGATCTTGTTGCCTGCATTCGACTTCGTCCGGCGGGCAATCGCACCCTGAATCTTTTTCCAGGCTGAAATGATTCCACCCGGCAGGAAGAGCACCACGAGAACGAACAGTACGCCGAATATAATCAGGTGATATTCGCCCACATTCAAAACCAGGAACTCTTTCACCACCACAAAAAATACCGCTCCAATGATGGGACCCAGAATGGTTCCCTGACCGCCGATATAGACCATGGTCAACATGTCCAGGCTCCACATGGGGGCAAATGCAAATTGATAATAGTAACTGACATGGTAGTATGCGAATCCGCTGCCGGCCAGTCCGGTAAAAAAGGCGCTGACACCCAGCGCAAGAAGTTTATGCTTCAACGCGCTGACCCCCAGTGATTCTGCGGCATCCTCTTCCTCGCGCACAGCCATCATGCCAAGTCCCAATTTTGAATTGACCAGAATGTAGGAAACTCCGACAACAACAATGGACATCCCCAGGAACAGGTAATAGCGGGGGGCGAGCTGATAGTTGACAAGATCTTCAACCGGGAGAGCCGCAATTTCAGGGAACACATTACCAACCGTAACATTTAGAATTTGAGCAAGAGCCAGCGTGCCGATGGCAAAGTACACACCCTTAAGCCTGAATGCAGGCGCTCCTATCAGCAGGGCAAAAACCACCGCCACGAGTCCTCCCGCCAGAATGCTGGGCAGGATAGGGAAACCACGCAACCAAAGTTGGCGTGTTACCAAGGCTCCCAATCCAAAGAACGCGGCATGACCGAGGCTTGTTTGTCCGGTATACCCACCCAAAATATTCCAACTGGAGGCCAGAATGACATACAGAAAGACCAAAATCAATAGATTGATGGTGCTGTCCTTTTTAATCACCATCGGGAGATAAGCGAGAACGGCGAGAAGAAAGACGATCGAGATGATTTTTAGGCTTCGCATTGATTACCTCTCTTTTGCGCCGAACAAGCCCTGCGGTCTGAAGATCAAAATCAACAGGAACAGCACAAGCCCGACCACCTGTCGGTAATTGCTATTGATGAAAAAGCCGGTAACCGATTCAGTCACACCCAATAGAATCCCCCCCACAAAGGTGCCCACGAAATTACCCACCCCGCCCAAAACCATCACGATCAAGGACTTGAGAGTCCAGTGCATACCCATTGCCGGTTCGATCGAAAAACTGACGCTCACCAGGGCGCCGGCCACTCCTGCGAGCGCGGTTCCCAACAGGAAAGAGATCAGATAGACCCTGTATATATCAATTCCCATCAACGAAGCCGCCTCCCAATTCTCTACTGTGGCTCGAATGGCTTTTCCAGTATAGGTCTTGCGCAGGAATTGTTGCAGGGCAAACAGGCACGCCAGGGAGATCAACAACCCTGCAACGCGCACATAAGGGAAGCGCACGCCCACCCAGGAGAACGATTCGCCGGAATATGAGGTGGTGATTCCGCGGTCATCCGCGGTCCAAAGAATCAACGCCACGTTTTGCAGGATTAAAGTCAAGCCAAACCCGATCAGCATGGTGTTTTTGATCTTTTCCTCAGCCGGCAGTTTGACCATGCGGACAAAGAGCAGCTGATAAAGAACCGCCCCAATCAATAGAAGGAAGATAATGGTCAACGGGAGCGAAAGAAAGGGGTCGAGATCGAAAAGGTTGAAGAGCCAAAAACACGCATAACCGCCAAACATCAAAAGCTCGCCGTGGGCCACATTGAGGAACTTTGTAACCCCAAAGACCAGGGCAATACCCACAGCCGCCAGCCCATACAAGGCGCCCAACAGGATTCCGAAAACCAGGCTTTGCAACACAGCTTCAAGCATTGGATTGTCCCTTTCTATCCCAGATATGCGCTGCGAATTGATTCGAAGGAAAGAAGAGCGTCTCCCTTTCCTTCTCCCACGATGCAGCCGTTCTCGATCACATACGCCCTGTCTGCCAAATCCAGCGCAGCGCGGACATTTTGCTCGACCAGCAGGACGGTCATGCCTTGTTTGTTGATCTTGCCGATCACATCGAACATATGCTGGACCAGAATAGGAGCCAGTCCAAAGGAAGGCTCGTCGAATAAAAGCAGCTTGGGTTTGGACATCAATGCCCTGCCGATGGCAAGCATCTGCCTTTCGCCGCCGCTTAAGGTCCCGGCTTGCTGATCCTTCCGCTCTTTCAGGCGGGGAAAAATCTCATACACTTGTTCCAGGCTGTCATTCTTAAACCGCCGCGCGCAGGGAACGAAAGCTCCGAGTTCCAGGTTTTCCAAAACGCTCATGCCGGTAAATATTCCGCCTCCCTCAGGCACCTGGGAGATTCCCAATTCCACAATCTTGTGAGCAGCCTCCTTGTTTAGTTTCTTCCCATCAAAGGTGATGGCGCCCGAGGCGGGTTTGAGAAGACCGACGATTGTTTTCAAAGTCGTTGTCTTTCCGGCACCATTGGGACCCACAAGGGCGACAAGCTCCCCTGCATTAACCTCAAGCGAAATGCCCCAAAGAGCCTGGAGGTCTTCGTAATAGGTGTTTATATCTTCTAATTTAAGCATGGCCTTTTCCTAGATAGACTTCGATAACCTTGGGATCATGGATGATATCCTGAGGTACGCCTTCTGCAATCTTGTTCCCCATGTTCAAGACAATGATGCGGTCCGAGAGTCCGACGATGGCCTTGACAATATGTTCGACCATCAGAATGGTCAGTTTCGATTCGTCCTTTATCCTGCGAATCAAATCCATGGCATCATCCGTCTCGGCATGGTTCAGCCCTGCCATCAATTCATCCAGCAGGAGCAGTTGCGGCTTGGTCGCCAGAGCCCTAGCCAATTCAAGTCTTTTTCGCTCCATCAAGGTAAGATTCTTAGCCAGTTTCGCGGCTTTACTCAACAACCCCACTTGGTCTAAAATTTCTTCCGACTCTCTGGCAGCCTCATGCATATTCTTTGCAGGCTGCTGACCATAAACCCTGCCCACCATTACATTCTGCAATGCCGTAAATTCGAGGAAGGGCTTTATCAATTGGAAGGTCCTTGCGATACCGTGCCCGCACACCTGAGGGCGCGGAAGCCCTTCGATGTTCTTTCCCTTGAAAATAATCTCGCCGGAATTTGGCTTTAGGAATCCGGTAAGCATGTTCAGAGTGGTGGTTTTCCCTGAGCCATTGGGGCCGATGAGGCCGACAATCTCTCCTGTCTCGACCTCAAAATCCAGGCGCTGAATTACTTGCAGACCTCCGAACGACTTGCTAAGACCACTGACTTTCAAAAAGCTCATGTGTCACTCCAGTCTTTGAGATTTGCAGATTTCAATTTGCAATCAAAACAAACTATCCACCGGACATGTGCGGGAAGAAACACAGCCGGCCGTCAGAATCCATGCGATCTTCCATCTCGCTCTGCACTCCATTAATGGAGATCAACCCGATTTCCTCCGAAGTCAATCCCAGCATAGTCGCAACTTCGCGCACACTAATTGGCCCTTCAATTTTCAGAGTTTGACTTCTTTCCTTACCAGGTAAAAGTTGGCCGAATACTTCTACTCGCAAATTCATGAATTACCTACAAGGTGTCAAAAACAGCATCCAGTTCAACATCCGGCACATCAAAGACAACGTTATGCGGTGCCAGCGGCTCCTCGCGCATATACTCCGGAATACGGTAGTCTTCCTTGGTGAAACCGGCGCGGCGGTTGAATTCCAATTCGTTACGCAACACATCGCGGTTGAAGCAATCATAATCATCCTTGGTCCAGCCCCAACCGTAGATGCCATTGACCATGTCGACCATGAGTTGTGGATCGGCAATAATGGGCGGGCGGGCAAACAGGCAGAGACCTGTGCTGTCGAGCATCGCCGCAATGATCTGCAACTTGAGAGAAAGTTCCTTCTGTCCCTGAATCCCCAAAGGATTCACTTCCTTGCGGGCGCCGAAGGCGTTTCCGGCCGTGTGGTCTGCGCCTTGAGGTGAGGTGGCATACGTAACGCCGTTACCTTTCAGGCTGCGCGGATCGTAACCCGGCATGGCTTGACCCAGTGTGGCTGGCACGCGTCGGATTCCGAACGTGCGTCCAGTCATGACCGCGCCGTTGCCGATGATCCGTCCAAGCACAGTGCCTTCGCCCACCTGGCTCAACAAGGAAACGACGCTTTCCAAGTCCCCAAACTTTGCCAAACCTGCCTCGATGGCGACCCCAAGAGCCGCCCCTGTTTCAATGGTATCCAGCCCAAAGTCGTTGCACATGAAATTGAGCCGCGCAACGTCATCCAGGCTGCCAAGCCCAAGGTTCGAGCCGACCAGGGCAATGGTCTCATATTGAACCGAACCCACAACCGGCATCCCATTCTCATCTACAAATTGATTTCGACATGCAATGACACAACCGGGCATGCAGCGGGTTCCGATCTTGCCCTCACGTGCCAGTATCATCTCGCGCATTTTCTCGCCGCGCAACTCTTCAGATTGCTCAAACATTCCACTTCCAAAATTACGCGTCGGCATCGATCCCATTTCATTGACCGCCGCCACGATGGAAGCCGTCCCGTACAGATGTTGTGCCCCCTTAGTGCCCAGTTTCGGGTCGTTGATCAGTTTCTGTGCAAAATTTTTCGCGGCAGCGCGGAAGAGATCCGCATCAGCAAAATGAACCGACTTGCCCACAGGCTTGTCGATTACAATGGCTTTTAGTCCTTTACTGCCCATGAGGGCCCCTAATCCGCCGCGGGCCGCATGATTACTCCGCTGGTCGCGTTCCCCTGTGGTTGCGATACCCGCACCCAGCATCAGGTATTCCCCAGCCTGCCCAATGGAAATGACCGTGGCATCCGCCCCGTACTGCTCCTGCAAACGGTCGGAAGTGGCGTATGTACCCAATCCGCGCAGGTGATTGGCAGATAGTAATTCAGCGCCATCGTTCGCAACGCGCAATAAATACAACTCACCCTTTTCGGGCTGTCCTTCGACGACAATTGCCTTGACTTCCAGTTTCCCCAATGTATCGCCTGATGTTCCTCCCGCATTTGCTTCCTTAACCCCATTCGTGAGAGGACTCTTGCCGCCAACAGAAAGACGGCCGGCAGTTGTGACGCCTGCACCACCCAACAGACCGGATGCAAAAATCAACTTGTTATGTGGACCCAAAGCATCGCACATGGGCGGGACTTCTTCGAGGAGTAGTTTGGCAATCAAGGCCCTACCCCCAAGACGTTCATAGGCAGACGGAACTGCTTCCCAAGTGATTTGAAGTTCCTTCATATTCACACGCAGTAGCTTCATCTTCGGCTCCATTTGCTAAAACAAAGTATAGAATTGTGAGGCGGCAATTAATCATGGAGTGACTAAAAGCCCCACTGCCTGGCTGGCAAAAACCGCAGGACAAAAAGCAGTGGAGCCTGTCATTCTATCAACTTTAAATTTTCTATGGCGGATAAGCAAGGGTGTAGATGGACTTGCCGCCGTTTAGAGGTCCCTTGACGTATTCTTCGACCTCTTCCTTGCTGCGCATGGTGACCTGATCCACCGGGGGCAAAACGCCGGCGGGGAATCTGGTCATGATGTCGCTGACCAGCCTGCACATGTAATCCATGAGGTCGTTTAGCCCTGCCATGGCTTTGTCCGCCGAGGCTTTGGTGGGAGAACCGATAACTCCTTCCGGATAATCCTTCACCTCGATGCCGGCCAATCCGACGTGCTCATGACCTTTGATCGGTGCGTGGTAAACATCCCCGCCTTTGTCCGTGTGTCCGGGAGGCAGGAAACCCGACGGTTTGTTGTCCACGAACAGCCTCGGATCCATGAACTCCGGGAACAAGGCTAGTGAATACGAAGCCTCTGCTTCATCCGCGTGCGCGAAGGGTGTGTCGAAGGGTCCGCCGTGAGCCTTATCCTTCATGTGATCATGAATCACCGTCCAAGTGTGGAGCGTGATCAACACCGCCGGAAGCTGGTACTTCTTCTGCCATTGCTGGATCGCCAGTGGAAGGACCTCTTCCTGACCATGACCGTTGACGAAGATCTGCTTGCGGAAGCCCATGTTCCAGAGTCCCGTGATGATTGCTCTCATGTTCGCCAGCAGAACGTCCTCTGGAACCACCACGGTCCCCGGCATACCCAAGTGGTTATGGGGATGTGAGGCATACCAGATTGGCATGGCGATGGTGCAACCCATCTTCATGGCCACCTGCTCGACCGCGCGCGTGACCAGAAATGTGTCCTCCCCTAGCGGTTGGCCAGCCCCATGACACTCCGTGCTACCCACGGGAATGATGATCAGATCATTGGCCTTGAGCCGCTCGTTGATCTGGGTCATATTCATGGTCTGGAGGTAAAGCCCGTTGGGGCTCTCCATGTGACCGCCTTTAGGCGGAAGTTCCCATTTGCTCATGTCTTTGCTCCTTTTTTGTTTTTACCAGTAATATCGAAAAGGGTCAGACTATACAGCGGGGATGTGCAGGTCTGTGGCTCCCTTGGGAGATTGCTTGAGTTCGGGATAATACTTGTTGAGCATCTCGACCACGATGGTAGCCTGATCGGCCATCTTGACGCCGTCGGCGGCGGAGGTCATTTCGCCATGTCCGCTGACAACCGAGTTGCCGGTCTTGCAATGCAGAGGAGCCGCAACGCGCACGATCTCGGGCGATTCATAAACACGAATGAAACCACCGGATCCGGGCGGGTTGTCCATATGCACATCCAGCGGGGCTTTGACTGCCTGACGCAATGCGGCGATCATCGGGATCTGCAGGTCGCGGACGGGGTTGATGCTGTCAGCGCCCAGGCTTTCGAGCAGTTTGAAGGAGCAGGGATTGCAATGACCGAGGTGGGCGGATACCTTGAAGATGATATCCTTCGGCAGCGCTCCATCCTTGCGCATCTGCCCGGCAAGCCACAACATGCCTTCATCATAGATGAGGAACGCGCGCACACCCAGGTCATAACCGCGCTTGATGTCTTCCACGCCGCGCAGAACCTGTTCCATACCGCGCAGGCGATAGCCGATGCGGGCGCCCTGTGTTGAAAGCACGGTTGCGCCGGTGTCATATGTGGCGCGGGGACCGGTCGACATCATCAGTTCAACGCCATGGCCATGGCATACGCGGCAATATTCCTTGATTTCCGCGGCGGTGTGGCGGAACATACCGTAGGTCTCGGTAATGCGGTTGATGACGATACCGTTCTTTTCAGCCGTTTCCAGCAGCGCTGCTGCGGTTGTTGCAGTGTTCACTGTCGGGTTCTCGATGCGGTAAGCTGCGCCATCCGGGAAACGTTGTGTCGAGCTTGGCATATCGAACGCGTCGCCTTCGGGCATACCGATCTTCTTCAAATATTTTCTGGTCTCTTCAAACATGATGCTCTCCTTTGTTATTTCATTATGGAAAAGATTTACAAATCTCAACGGTGTGCCGGCAAAGGCGGGCAATAACACCATACGATTCTCAGCGGCTCATCGCCGATGTTTTCCACGCGGTGTTTCTTTCCCAGTGGGGAATAAAAGGCGGTTTCAGGGCCGATCTCCCACTCACCTTCGCCCTCGATCACAATCTTTGCGCGCCCACTGATAAGGAAAAGGACTTCTTCGGATTCATCATGTTGATGATCCGGAATCATGCTACCAACCTCGGTGATGTTCATACCCATCGAGACGTTGCTGACTCCCCCGAACTTTGGCGCAAGCAGGAGTTTGGACACGCGCGGAGGAGTTCTAAATTCACCTTCAACATCTGCCGCTTTGACGAACGGTACTTTTTTCATCTTTGCTTCTCCAAAAGTAAGTAATTCTGATTGTCTTATCTAATGATACAATGTTTCGTTTTCTATGAGAAATTATAGCAAAGATTTCGCCTGATGTCAACTATTCCCATTCTATGAAACCAAGTTCGTGGTCACTTTGCACACACAAATTGAGCATGATTTTTGTAACTTGACTTTTCCTAGTATGGAAGATAAAATTCCATCAGACAAGATATTGTTTCATTAGACAAAACCCCTTCATCTTGCCTGATAACAAATCTCCAAATGTAGGCAGTAAAATAGCAATTGAGAACCGTCCTTTAAGGAAAAAACCATGAAAAATCAGACCTACAAAATCCCGTACAGCAAATCCTATTTGGAATTTTCCCTGCCTTCCACCATGAAGGTATCTGTAGCCGCGTCACAGGAAGCGAGGCCCATGCAGAATGTGGAAGCCGCCATAAAGGAGGCTCTCACCAAACCTGTTGGGACATTGCCACTGCATGAACTTGCCAAGCCTGGGAATCGCGTCTGCATTGTGTTTACCGACATCACCCGCGCCAGCCCCGACCACCTGCTTGTCCCAGCCTTGTTGAAGGAATTGGAAAAGGCTGGCGTGCGAGATGAAGACATCACCTTGCTCTGCGGCATTGGGATGCACCGTCCTTCCACACAGGAGGAAAAGATCACCAAGCTGGGAGCGGACATCGCAGCCCGTTACCGCGTCATTGACAATGAACCCCAGAATCCTTCGGCTTTGGTGGACTTGGGCATGACGCCGGGTGGAGTGCCGGTCCTGCTGCACCGCGCCGCTGTGGAAACCGACCTGTTGATTGCCACCGGCATCGTCGAGCCGCATCAGTATGCGGGTTATTCCGGCGGACGAAAAACCGTCGCCGTTGGCGCAGCCGGCGAGGCTCTCATCGCCCACACACACGGTCCCGCCTTTGTTGACCACCCCGGCACGAGGCTGGGACAAATCGAAGGCAATCCCTTCCATGAGGCTGTGACCGAAGCCGCCCGCCGCGCCAAATTGCGCTTCATCCTGAACGTGGTATTGGATGACGATAAGCGAATCCTGCGCGTGACCGCCGGCGACCCCGAACTTGCATTCCAGGATTTGGTCAAGTTCGCCAAATCCATCTATGAGGTTTCCATTCCCCATCAATACGACATCGCCATCGGCGGCGTGGGCTTCCCCAAGGATGCCAACCTTTATCAGGCAAGCCGCGCCCCTTCCTATCTTTTCTTTGCGCCCACCCCGGTGGTGCGCAAAGGCGGATTCTTCATCATCCCCGCCCGCTGTGAGGAAGGCGCCGGAGCAGGCGTGGGCGAACAGCGGTTTCTGGCAGCCATGCGCGACGCGCCAAACGTTCAGTTTATTCTTGACGACGCCCGCAAGAACGGTTATCCACCCGGGCAACAACGTGCCTTTGTGATGGCGAAGGTGCTCGAAGAAGCAAACGTGGTCATCGTGGGAAGCGAATGTCCCGACCTGGTGGCGGCTTGCAAGATGATTCCCGCCGGGACCATGGATGAAGCCATCGCGCTTGCCACAGCCGAACTTGGGACGAGCTGCGACGTGTTGATCGTCCCCCACGCCATGCTGACCCTGCCTGTCATTCAGAAATAAAGCAACGACAAGACAGATGAAAGCATTGCATGTCGTAAGACCACGAAGTTTTGAACAAGTAGAGGCAGCCCAGCCTGGCATCAATGCCGCCGGTACAGATTGGATTATCGTCCAGCCGAGTTGGGTTTCGATGTGCGGCAGCGACATTCCTTTCTTTACCGGCAGCAAGCGGCACAAGTTCTATCCCCTGCCGGTAGGCGCTCCCATCCATGAATGTTTCGGGAAGGTGGTCGAAAGCACCTCTGACTTGTTCAAACCCGGCGACCAGGTGGTTGCCATCCCCGAAAGCGATCAGGGACTGTCGGAGTTCTTCGTTGCGCAAGCAGCCAAAGCAGTCAAAATCCCCGCTGACTGGAATGACGATGGGACAAGCTGCCTGATTCAACCGCTATCCACGGTGATCAACGGCGTCGATCGACTTGGGGACGTGAAAGGCAAGTCGGTGGCAGTGGTCGGGTTGGGGTCTATTGGTTTATTCTTCTGTTGGATGTTGAAAAAACGCGGGGCAGCAAGGATTGTGGGCATCGACCCGCTCGAAGGTCGGTGCGAGTTTGCGAAAAGATTGGGCGTCACGGAAACAATCCCCATTCGCAGCATCGAAGTCCTGCATGGCACGCGCCAACATTCGAAAAGCTGGGACGCGCCCGACATTTGTGTCGAGGCTGTCGGTCACCAGATGGAAACCATCAACGATTGTCTGGCTTTGGTCAGGCAGCAGGGGACCGTGATAGCATTCGGCGTCCCGGACCATCTCGTTTACTCCATCGAATACGAAACCTTCTTCCGCAAAAACGCACACCTGATCGCTTGTGTCACACCCAAGTGGGACGAATACTTGGCGAAGGCGCGGGATGTTTTTATCGAAGATCGAAAAGTGCTTGAAACATTTGTAACCCATCGCCTGCCCATTCGGGAAGTCGGGAGGGCTTTTACGATGTACGAGCGGCATGAGGATGGAATCATCAAGGCTTTATTGGATATGACTGAATGGTAGAAAACTATGAACTCACTCACTGAACTGGAAAGACCTGTTGAAACCGATTATCTGAACTGCATCCGCTGCGGCTTGTGCCTGGCAGTCTGCCCGACGTATCGGGAGAGTTACAAGGAAGCCGCCTCTCCCCGCGGACGCGTAGCGCTGACTCGTAAAGGGTTGGATGGCGAACTTGAACTCACCTCCAACCTCTACGAGCAGATGTACGGTTGTTTCGCCTGCATGGCGTGCAATGACATCTGTCCCGTTGGCATCAAGCCCGCCGAGTTGTCGCTGGCGATGCGTTTTGTGCAGGAGCAGAAACAGCCCGCCGCGTGGAAGAAGACTCTCTTCGAGAAACTCATCCCCCACCCGCTGCGGATGGAAGCCGCGACATTTCCTCTTCGCCTCTACCAAAATCTTGGCATTCGACGTTTGGTCTACGCCTTGGGGCTGACTCATCTCCTGCCGAAGCAATTGCGCGATATGGAAGCCATGCTTCCACATATGCCCCAGCGTCCATTGCGCCAGGTGCTGCCACCAGTCACACCCGCGAAGGGAGAGACGAAGCGCAAGGTCGGCTTCTTCCTTGGCTGCGCCCAAAGCCTGCTCTTTGCCGAGGAAAGCGCAGCAACCGTCAGAGTATTGAGCCGCAACGGCTGCGAGGTGACCACGCCCGACGAAGTCGTCTGTTGCGGAATGCCCGCACACGGCTACGGACGTCTCGACCTGGTACGCGAACACGCCAAACACAATATCGCCGTCTTCGAGAAATCCGATTTGGAGACCATCATCACAGATTGCGCCACCTGCGGCTCGACATTAAAGGAATACGGCGCATTCCTCAAGGACGATCCCGAATGGGCAGAACGGGCTGAAAAATTCAGCAGCAAGGTTCGAGATATCAGCGAGTACCTGACCGAAATCCCGCTCGAAAAGCCAAAGGGACGCGTCGAAGCAAAGGTCACCTATCACGACCCATGTCACCTGCGCCGCGCACAGGGAGTGTGGAAACAGCCCCGCGAGATTTTGAAACTCATCGACGGAATCGAATTTGTCGAACTACCCGAATCCGATTGGTGCTGCGGTTCGGCTGGAAGCCAACTGATCACCCACTACGAAACGTCGCTTCAGGTGCTGGGTCGCAAAATGGACAACCTTGCGGGGACGGATGCCCAGATCGTCGCTTCGGGATGTCCCGGCTGCCAGATGCAATTAAACACCGGCATCCAGAAGCACGGATTGAAGGTGCAGGTTACACATCCGATCACGCTTTTGGACAAGGCTTACGAAGAATAAAAGGAACGAGAGCATTATGGACAGCAAATTAATCGAACGCCTGAAGAAGATCATCGGCAGGGAATATGTGTTGAGCACGCCGGAAGACCTGGCTGTGTACAGTTACGATGGAACGTTCGCCGAAAGCCGCCCCGACCTGGTGGTGTTGCCCGCTTCGACCGAACAGGTCAGCGAGGTAGTCAAGCTGGCGGCTGAGATGCGTGTGCCGATTGTGGCGCGCGGCATGGGGTCTGGACTGGCGGCTGGTTCCATCCCAAACACGAGCGGCGGGATCGTGGTCAGCATGACGCGCATGAATCACATCCTCGAAATCGACACCGAAAACGCAACCGTCCGCGCCGAGGCTGGCGTTGTCACTGCCGACATGCAAGCTGCGGTCGAAAAGGTCGGGCTTTTCTACCCGCCCGACCCTTCCAGCATCCGCCACTCGACCATCGGCGGGAACATCGCCTGCAATGCGGGCGGACCGCGCTGCTTGAAGTACGGCGTGACCGGCGACTATGTGCTGGGTCTGACCGTTGTCCTCGCTGACGGACGAATTTTGAAGACGGGCGGCAAGCCCATCAAGGACGTGACCGGCTATGACCTGAATGGGCTGTTCACCGGCTCCGAAGGGACGCTGGGGATTATCACCGAAGCCCTGCTGAGGCTGGTCGCCAAACCTCGTTATGCCAAGACGGCACTGGCTGAGTTCGACTCGCTCCACGATGCGTCACGCACCGTCAACGCCATCCTCACCGCAGGCATTGTCCCAGCCTCGCTGGAACTGATGGACCAGACCGCCATCACCTGCATCGAAGAAGCCATGAAGCTTGGGCTGAACACAAACGTCGAAGCCTCGCTGATTATCGAGACCGACGGCGCGAACGAGCAAAACGTTTTGAGTGAGATCGAAGTAGCGGCAAAAATCTGTCAGGACACCGGCGCCCGCTCGGTCAAGACAGCCCAAAGTGAAGCAGAGCGCGCCAACCTGTGGAAGGCGCGTCGTTCGATTTCGCCGGCATTGGCTCGCAAAGCGCCCAACAAACTTGGGGAGGATGTCACCGTGCCGCGCAGCGCCATTCCCGAGATGCTGCAACGCGTGCGCGCAATCAGCGCCAAACATGGATTACCGATTGTGATCTTCGGTCACGCGGGTGACGGGAACCTGCACCCGAACATCCTGTTCGACAAGCGCGACCCGAAGCAATGGGAAAAGGTCGAGCAAATGGTCGCCGAGGAGTTCGAAGCGGCGCTCGAGTTGGGCGGCACGCTTTCCGGCGAGCATGGTGTTGGCGTGCTCAAACGCCCCTATCTCGAAAAAGCGCTGGGCTCCATCTCGCTCGACGTTCAACGAAACATCAAGCGGGCACTCGACCCGCAGAACATCCTAAACCCTGGAAAAATGTTCCAAGAATAAAACTTAATACGGAGTGAACCATGTCAGAAAAAAGTGTGTATGTCCCCGTCCAGAAGCTGATTGATTTCATGGTGGATGCCCTCGTGGCGATGAAAGTCCCCCAGGACGAAGCCAAAATCATCACCGATGTGTTGATCACCTCCGACCTTTGGGGAGTACGCTCCCACGGCATTGCCCACCTGAAGATGTATTACGAGCGCATGAAGCGAGGTCTCCAACTTCCCACCACGAACATCACCGTGGTCAAAGACACCCCCACCACCGCAGTCCTTGACGGCGGCATGGGCATGGGCATGGTGGTTGGTCATCACGCGATGAAGATGGCGATCGAGAAAGCGCGAAAATTTGGATTGGGCGCTGTTGCCGTCCGCAATTCCAGTCACTACGGTGTGGCGGGATATTATCCCTTGATGGCGGCGAAGGAAGGCATGTTCGGCATGAGCGTGACCAATGCCCACCCCTCCACCGCGCCAACGTTTGGTACCAGACCCATGCTTGGGACCAACCCGATAGCGGTCGCCGCCCCCACTGACGAAGAATTCCCCTATATGTTCGACGCCGCCACCTCGGTCGCGCCACGCGGAAAGATCGAGATCGCAGCCCGAGCCGGCAAACCCATCCCCGAAGGCTGGGTGGTCAACAATCAGGGCGTTTCCGTCACCGACAGTAACAACATGATCAAGGAAATGGATTTGGGAAATGTCGCCCTGCTGCCCGTCGGCGGAATGGGTGACCTGATGGGCGGACACAAAGGGTACGGGCTTTCGACACTGGTCGAAATCCTGTCCGCCTCCTTCCAGAATGGCACCTACCTCTGGGGTCTGACCGACACCGACGCCGAGGGCAAGCCGCAATTCCTGCGCATCGGTCACTTCTTCCTGGCGATGAACGTGGAATTCTTCCTCCCGTTAGCTGAGTTCAAGAAAGTCACCGGGAATATCATGCGCGAACTGCGCGAATCACCCAAAGTCCCCGGTCAAGCACGCATCTACACGGCTGGCGAAAAAGAATATTACAACACCCAGCGCGTCCAAGCTGAGGGTGTGGAAATCACCCCCAGTGTGCAAAAAGGCTTGAAAGCGTTGCAAGAGGAATTAAAGATATCAGGTCATGATTTGGGATTCTGAGCGAGGTTGCAAACCCCAGCCTCGTTCTTTCATCTCCTTAAAGAGGCATCCCTGATGATTTCTGTGCATCATCAGGGGCGCCGAAATTAAACCACTTGTTCTCGTTGTCTACTTATCGTATCCCATGCGATGGGATATTGCCTTCGCCGCCTCCTTGTAGGATGTTGCCATCTCGGCAATGCGCTCCGGCGTCATGCGCGTGGTCGGGCTGGGACTTCCAATGACCGCGATCACATTCCCCCTGCGATTGTATATCGGAGCAGCCACGGCACAAACGCCCATCTCGAATCCTTCCCGGTCGATCGAGTATCCCTGACTGCGGATGATTTCCAATTCCTTGCGAATTCCTTCCGGCGAGGTGACGGTTTTTTCCGTGTAGAAAGCCAAGGGTTTATTCAAAATGACGTTCTGCTCTTCGGAGGGCAGATGAGCAAGGAACAACTTGCCGCTGGCAGTACAATGGATGGGCAGGCGCTGACCCACTGCCGCAGCAACCGTCAACGCCCGGCTGCCGCGAACCACCTCGATATAAAGGATGCTGCCACGGTCGAATACACTAAGATCACAAGTCTCATCCCATCGCTCCACCAACTGCTTCATGTAGGGCAGAGCCTCACGCCGCAAATCCATGCGATGAATCACCTTGAAACCCAGGTTGGTCAATTCCAGCCCCAGACGATACTTCTGACCGTCTTCAGCGCGTTCCAAATAACCATAATTGACAAGAGTGGTCACGATCCGGTGCGCGGTTGCCTTGTGTAATTCCACTGCCTGTGCGATTTCGGAAATACCCCTTTCGGGATGTTCGTTATCGAAGCACTCCAGAATTTGCAGCGCCCGTTCCACTGCGCGGACATTGTAATCGGTTGGGTCCTTCATTGCATACACTTCCCTGAAACATTGGATGATATTGCTCGCTGCCGATTATACACCATGCCATTTATGAAAGCTTTTGTCGTATATAATCGTTTCAATCGCTTTTGATAGGTACAAAGATCATGCAAATAGACAGACTCAAACTTTTATTGGAACAAGTCCGGCTGGGACAGGTTGACGTGGACACCGCCCTGGGCGAGTTGCGTCATCTTCCGTTCGAGAACCTCGACGGCTTTGCCACGCTCGACCATCATCGTTCCCTGCGTAACGGCTTCCCCGAAGTTGTTTTTGGACAGGGCAAACAGCCGGGGCAGATCGTCTCCATCGTGCGGCGCCTCTCCGAACGCAACGACAAGGTATTGGTGACTCGCGTCGATAAAGCCATGGCGAATGAAATACAAACCGAACTGCCTGAATTGACCTATCATTCTCTTCCGCGACTGCTTGTGTTGGATCGCTCCGCCCCGGCGGAGAAACGCCCCGGCGTGCTGGTGGTGACAGCTGGTACAGCCGACATGCCGGTGGCGGAAGAAGCCGCCATCACCTCCGAGTTGATGGGGGATGCCGTCGAGCGCATGTTCGACGTGGGCGTGGCTGGCATTCACCGCCTGCTTGGTCAGACCGATAGACTCTGGCAGGCAAATGTGATTGTTGTCGTTGCCGGTATGGATGGCGCCCTGCCCAGCGTGGTGGGTGGGTTGGTCTCCGCGCCGGTCATCGCCGTGCCAACCAGTGTCGGCTACGGCGCGAGCTTCAACGGTCTCTCCGCCCTGCTGACCATGCTCAACTCCTGCGCCAGCGGCGTGGCAGTGGTCAACATCGACAATGGCTTTGGCGCGGGCTACCTCGCCAGCATTATCAATCGCATGAAAGGATAAAGATGGATTTTGGAACTTTGGAAAACACCCTGTCACCGGAACTCAAGTCCCGTTGGGAATCCCTGCTGGACTATTTCCGCAAACTGGATTCGGTTGTGGTGGCTTTTTCGGGCGGTGTCGACAGCGGATTGCTGTGTGCGGCGGCGTATCGCGCCTTGAGCGAACGGATGCTGGCGGTGACCGTCCGCTCTCCAGTTGAGTCGCTTGGGGATGTTGAATCAGCCCTCAGTTTGGCTGAGCAGGTCGGTTTCCCGCTGCGCATCCTGGAATATGACGATCTTTCCAATCCCGAATTTGTTTCCAATCCATCGGATCGCTGTTATGTTTGCAAACTTGCCCGCTTCCGCCAGTTGGGACAGTTGGCTGCCGAGGAAGGGTTTTCAGCGCTGGTTGAAGGCTCAAACGCCGACGATCTTTTGGATTATCGACCCGGTCTAAAAGCCGTCGCCGAAACCGGCACAGTCAGCCCGCTTCAAGTGTTGGGCTTCACCAAAAGCGAGATTCGCGCGCTGGCAAGGGCTTTCGGACTTTCGGTCTGGGATCGACCCAGCGCGCCCTGTCTGGCGACGCGTTTTCCCTATGGCTCACCAATTACACACGAAGGACTACGTCAGGTGGCACAAGGCGAGCGTCATTTACATGAACGGGGATTTCGGGTTGTGCGTGTCCGCCATCATGGCGCAATGGCGCGATTGGAAGTTGCCCCGCGTGAGATCGAGCAATTGGTTGCCATGCGGGAAGAAGTGACAGCCTACTTCAAGTCAATGGGCTTCACGTATGTCTCGGTTGACCTCAACGGCTATCGGTTGGGAAGTTCGAACGAGGTATTGAAATGAAAATTGCGTATGCCGATTGCTTTTCAGGAATCAGCGGAGACATGTTTCTGGCGTCGCTTTTGGACGCCGGTCTTCCTCTGGAAGTTTTGCAGGAAGGGATTGACAAGCTGAACCTGCGCGAGAAGGTCGAATTGCGATTGAACGAAACGCACAAAGGCGTTTTGCGCGCCTCCTCTCTTGAGGTGATCGTACCTCACAGTCATGAGCGCATCAAGCACCGCCGCCTCTCGGATATATTGGATATTCTGTCCACAAGCCAGTTATCTGAGAAAGTGAATCAAACCGCCGCGCGAATTTTCACCCTGCTGGCGGAAGCCGAAGCGCGAGTGCATGGGGAGACGGTCGAGCAAATCCATTTCCACGAAGTCGGCGCGCTGGACTCTATTGTGGATGTGGTCGGTGCGGTACTTGGACTCGAAGCCTTGGGCATCGAACGCCTGTATGCCTCTCCCCTGCCCTATGGCGCCGGCACGATGAACAGCGACCACGGAGTCCTGCCGCTTCCCGCCCCCGCCACGCTGGAAGTATTGAGGCTGACCCATGCCCCATTGACTCCGTCCCCGGCACAGGTTGAATTGGTCACACCCACGGGAGCGGCGATTCTAGTGGCCCTGGCGACCTTCGAGCGTCCCAGTTTGACCGTCAGCGGATTGGGAGTCGGCGCAGGGAAACGCGACCTGCCCTGGCCCAATATCATGCGTCTGATCGTCGGCGAGACACCTGCCAGCAGGAACTCCGAAATGGTTCAGATCGAAACAAATATCGACGACATGAATCCGCAGGTGTTCGGTCATGTGATGGAAAGGCTGTTTGCCGCTGGAGCGTTGGATGCGTACCTGACTCCCATCTACATGAAGAAGAACCGACCCGCCACCCTGCTCGGAGTCATTGCCAAACGACAAGATGAAGCCGCCCTTGCGGAATTGATCCTGCGCGAGACAACCACCCTTGGATTGCGAATCCAGCCAATCCATCGTTACGAAGCCCAGCGCGATTTTCGTCTGGTGAGCACCCGCTACGGCGAGGTGAAGGTCAAACAGAAGATCATCGATGGGCGGGTGATTCAATCCATGCCGGAATATGATGACTGCGTCCGGCTGGCGAATGAAAACAAGGTCAGTCTGGCAGAGATTTATGCCGAGGTAAACAAACAATCGGTATAGAATGACGCGTTTCAACCAACACCGCTGACACACGTCAAATACAGCTTTGAGCTTCGCGCTGAAAGAGTGTGATTGAATGTTTTCATCACCGTCGATTTGGGGGATATGGTCGTTCATTACTCCGAAAACAAATGGTACGAATTTCTGTTTATGTTTGTTTGGCATCCCTTCATCAGGTTAATCGAATTGTTCTTTTTGAAGCAAGACGTTGATGATTTTTGTTGAAAAAATTGCACATTGACAAGTATCAACAAAATTGCTATCATTATTTTACTGAAAGCAGTAAAATTCATCAATTTTCGACAAGGATTGTCAAATTTTGACCACTTACGAGCGTCGCCAATCACTGATGGACCTGCTCCGCAAACAGCCCGGTTTGCGTGTGGCTGAAATCGCCCAGACACTTGGAGTTTCCGAGGGCACGGTGCGAAACGACTTGAATGCACTCGAAGATGATGGACATCTCACCCGCGTGCATGGCGGGGCGGTTTTGAAAGACGCCAGGAATCCCACCAGCGCCGCATTTGGCATTCGTCATCAAAAACATTCCGAAGAGAAAAATTTGGTCGGCCAAAAAGCCGCCGAGTTGATCAATGACGGGGATTCGATTTTGCTGGACGCCAGCAGCACAGCTTATTACCTCGCACTCAATTTGAAGGAACGCAGCAGACTGCGAGTTGTAACGAACGGCATCGAACTTGCCCGCCTGCTTGCACAAAACACATCGAACACGGTCATCCTGATTGGGGGAGTGGTCAGTTCGGATGGCTCTTCAGTGACAGGCTTGTTAAGCGAACAAATTATTAGCGAACTGCGCATACAAAAGGCTTTTGTTTCATGCAGCGGCTTCAGCCTTGAATCTGGCATGACAGAAGTCCATCTCGAAGAAGCACAGTTGAAACGCAGGGCGATTGAATCTGCCCGGCAGGTGTTTGCGCTGGTCGATTCGAGCAAGCTTGGACATGAAGACCTGACACCCTTTGCACGTCCGCAGCAGATTACGCATTTGTTCACCGATTCAGGAATTACAGAGGAATGGAAATCCCGTCTGCAGCAGGAAAACATTCCCTTTACGATTTGCTAAGAACAGGCGACCCCCAACAAATGACCGAAAACATTCTCGAATTGAAAGACATCACAAAACGCTTCTCCGGCGTCGAGGTTTTGCACGAAGTTTCCTTCTCGTTGTGTCCGGGTGAAGTGCATGCCCTGCTTGGGGAAAACGGGGCGGGTAAATCCACGCTGGTGAAAGTGATCACTGGCGTCCACCAGCCTGATGGTGGACAAATCGTCCTCGACGGCAAGCGTGCGCATTTTAGTGACACACGCGAATCGCGCGAGGCTGGAATTGCAGCCATCTATCAGGAGTTGAGCCTCTTCCCTGACCTGGATGTGGCTGAAAATATCTTTGTCGGACGGCAGCCCACCACGGTAGGCGGGCGGATCGACTGGCACAAGCTCTACGCCGACGCCGGCAGCCTGCTCGAATCACTGGGCGTTCACCTCGATTTGAAACACAAAGCCCGCAACTTGAGTATTGCCCAGCAGCAAATGGTGGAAATTGCGCGCGCCTTCTCAATTAACGCCCGCATCCTGATTATGGATGAGCCGACCTCCTCCCTGACTTTGAACGAAGTAGCCGACCTGTTCCGCCTTGTGCGTCGCTTACGCGATGAGGGTACCGCGATCATTTTCATCTCGCACAGACTCGAAGAACTTTTCGAACTGGCTGACCGCGTGACCGTGATGCGCGATGGCTCATACATTGATACCTGTGCGCTGAAGGGTGTGACCCGCGACGAGTTGATCCGCTTGATGGTTGGACGCACAATCACCAACCTCTTCCCCAAGCAGGATGTGAAGGCGGGTGACGCGGTTTTGAAAGTTGAGAATCTGGCGCGTGAAGGTACATTCCAAAATGTGAGCTTTGAATTACGCAAGGGCGAAATTTTGGGCATGGCTGGGCTTGTCGGCGCAGGACGGACCAACGTGGCGCGAGCCATCTTCGGGGTGGAACCCGCCTCATCGGGCAGCATCCAAATCGAGGGACGGGAGGTTGTGATCACATCTCCGCAACAGGCAATTCAGCTTGGGCTGGCATACGTCCCCGAAGACCGTCAACTGCATGGTTTGATCCCCGCGATGAACATCACCTCGAATATCAGCCTGCCGATGTTATCCAAATATGCCACTCAGGGCTGGCTGCAGGACAAGTCAGAACGAAAGGCGGCATATGGCGCGGCTGTGCAAATGGAAGTCCGCGCCAATAACATCTGGCAATTGGCTCGTGAACTCTCCGGCGGCAACCAGCAGAAGATCGTCCTCTCGAAATGGCTATCCACCAAACCGCGCATCCTGATTTTGGATGAGCCCACGCGCGGTATCGACGTGGGGACAAAGGCGGCGGTTCATGCTTTGATGAGCAAACTTGCCGCCGAGGGAATGGCAATTTTGATGATTTCATCGGAATTACCCGAGATATTGGGAATGAGCGACCGGGTAATCGTCATGCGCGAAGGGCACATGACCGCGCAGTTCTCACGCGCCGAAGCTACACAGGAAAAGATTATTTCAGCCGCAACACAGGCTGTGACCTCAGGGAGCCCACAGTAACATGCAAAATCAAACATCCGTCCGTCCAAGCCTGTTGTGGACTCTCATCCGCTTCCGCGAGGCGGGAATCAGCATTTTCATCCTGATACTCGTATTTGCCGTCACTTTGCGCGCGCCGTCATTTCTGACACTCGATAATTTCAACGACATCCTGCTTAACATTTCGATTTTGACGATTGTGGCGCTGGGACAGACCATGGTCATCATCACGCATGGCATCGACCTGTCTGTCAGTTCCATGATTGGACTGGTGGCGATGATGGTGGCGTTTTTCGTCAAACAGTACCCGGAAACGCCTGTTATTTTTTCGGTACTTCTGGGAATGGCATTGGGGTCGGTGTTGGGAACCTTCAACGGTTTGATTATCAGCCGTGGCAATGTCCCCCCCATCATTGCCACTCTTGGCACGCTGAGCATTTATCGCGGACTGGTCTTTTTCTACAGTCAGGGGACCTGGATCAACTCGTTTGAACTTCCAAAGAATTTCAAGATGCTGTCCAAAGGCGCGCCGCTGGGATTGCCCAACATGGTCATCATTGCCATCCTCGTTGCGCTGGCTGTGTACTACTTTTTGAATCACACCCGCGCCGGGCGTGATATTTACGCCGTCGGCACCAATCCCGATGCCGCACAATTCGCAGGCATCAGCAAGCAACGGGTAATCTTCATGGTCTACCTGTTGAGCGGTTTGCTGGCCGGGTTGGCAGCCGTGCTGTGGGTTTCCCGCTTCGAGTCGGCGCAGACGAACACCGCCTCGGGTTTTGAACTTCAAACTGTAGCCGCTTCCGTCGTGGGTGGGGTTAGCATCAGCGGTGGTGTGGGCACCGTGCCAGGTGTTTTGCTCGGCGCTTTGCTGCTTGGCATCATTCAAAACTCATTGACATTAATCCGCATTTCACCATTCTGGCAGTTGGCGGCTCAGGGTTTGTTGATTTTGATCGCTGTCATCTCTGATAAATGGATATTGAACCGCGTGGAGAGGACAAAGAAATGAGCACGCAAACTGTTCCCGAATCAAAATTGATCAACGAGTACGCGCCAAAGCGCTCCTTCTTGGCTGTTTTCCAACGATGGGAGTGGATGCTGGTGGCGCTGATTGCCGTTGATGTGCTCATCAACATGCGTCTCACGCCGTATTTTCTGGATGCGCGCAATCTTTCACGCACTTCGTCCGACTTTATGGAGATTGGTTTGATGATGCTGCCGATGGTGTTCATCATCATCACCGGCAACATTGATCTCTCCGTGGCGTCCAACATGGGGATGAGCGCTTCCTTCATGGGCATGTTACACAACATGGGCGTCAATATTTGGGTCGCGGCGGGACTGGCTCTCCTGCTTGGCACATTGGGCGGTATGTTGAACGGCTACCTCGTCTCAAAGGTCAAACTGCCCGCGCTGGTGGTGACGCTCGGCACGTATGCTTTTTATCGTGGACTGGCATACGGCTTTCTGGGTGACCAAGCCGCTCGTGGATACCCCGAAGCATTTACTTACTTTGGTCAAGGCAAGGTTTTCGGAACCCTTCTTCCCTTCTCGGTAGTTCTGTTCCTCTTCATGGCGGTCATTTTCGGGTTGGTCCTGCACCGCACCACCTTTGGGCGATACCTGTATTCCATCGGTAATAATGAAAACGCCACCAACTATTCCGGTGTGCCGGTTGCAAAGATCAAATTCATTATTTATATGGTGTCGGGATTTATGGCTTCGCTGGCGGGTTTGGTCCTGGCGGCGCGTTTCGGCAGCACCCGACCCGACAACGGCACGGGACTCGAACTTGCCGTCATTACCGCCGCCGTGTTGGGCGGAGTGGACATCAACGGCGGAAAAGGCACCATGTATGGCGCGGCGCTCTCCCTGCTGTTGATCGGCTTGATGCGCTTTGGCATGGGATTGCTCAACATTCAAGGCCAGGTTCAGGGCGTTGCCATCGGCTTGTTGTTGATTCTTTCCATCCTGATTCCCAGTATCGTCCGCAGTATTTCCACCGCAGGAAAAAACGTCAACTGGCGTTCGGTATTTTCCGCCTTCGTTTTCCTGCTCGTATTCGTTCTCTTCTTTGTCTTTTTCTTTTGGTCGCGCGCCGCTGTGATTGCAAGCATCTGAAATGGGCGCATTTCTTTTCACGGAAGTTGCAACAAGTGCGTACTTGTTGGCTTGAAACTCTAAATTGTTTAGAAGGAGAAAAGAGTATGAAACACCGTTCGTTGTTTGTTCTGTTGACCGCTCTCGTTGCTCTCAGCATGGTGCTGAGCGCATGTGGAGCGCCCGCTCCCGCCGCAACTGAAGCCCCCGCTGCTGCTCCTGCTGCAACCGAGCCCCCCGCCGCCGCTGGTCCTTTGACTTTTGTGTTGGTTCCCAAGAATCTCGGCAATCCCTATTTTGATACCGCCAACAATGGCGCACAGGAAGCCGCCAAGGAATTGGGCGTGACAGTTCTGTATCAAGGCTCTGCGAACGCCGATGCCACCGAACAAATCCAATTGCTCAATTCACTGATCGCGCAGAAGGTCAGCGGTCTGGCTGTTTCGGCCAACGACTCAGACGCCCTCGTCCCGACTGGCAAGGAAGCCATTGACGCTGGTATTCCGGTTGTTTCCTGGGACTCCGCGATTGGCAAGGATGGCCGCGTGCTTCATATCAATCAAGCAGTTCTGCATGACATCGGCGCGATTGAAATCAAGATGGCCCTCGACCTGGCTCCCGATGGCGGCGACATTGCCATCCTGAGCGCCACCTCCACCGCCCCGAACCAGAACGCCTGGATCGAGGTAATGAAGGAAGAACTCAAGAAGCCGGAATACTCCAAGCTCAACCTCGTCGAAGTTGTCTACGGCGATGACGATGACACCAAGAGTTACAACGAAGCCCAGGCTCTGTTCACCAAGTATCCCAACCTCAAGGTCATCATTGCCCCGACCACTGTTGGCATTGCCGCCTCCGCACGCGCCGTCACCGATGCCGGCTTGATCGGCAAAGTGGCCGTGACCGGTCTTGGCACCCCGAACCAGATGCGCGAATACGTCAAGAATGGCGCTGCCCCTGAATTCGCCCTTTGGAATCCAGGCGACCTCGGCTATCTCTCCATCTACGTCCTCGAAGCGCTTGCCACCGGCAAGATCACTGGCGCTCCCGGCGAGAAGTTCACCGCTGGCAAACTCGGTGAATACACCATTCAGGAAGATCCCGACCTCGGCGTCAACATCCTGCTTGGTCTGCCGTTCATCTGGGACAAGACCAACATCGACGACTCCAATTGGTAGGATTGAGTGTGTCCAGATAAGTAAGGTTTGAAAGAAGTCACTTCGGCAGTCGGTTCGCAATTTGCTGGTTGCCGAAGTGACGGTTTGATTAAATCAGGAGTGGCATCCATGAAACGCGTTGGGTTTCAATTCAAAGTCCGCAAAGACCGTCTTGCAGAATACAAGGAACATCACAAGCACGTCTGGCCCGAAATGCTGGATGCGCTACGCGAGACCGGCTGGCATAATTATTCATTATTTTTACGCGAAGACGGCTTGATCTTTGGTTACTTTGAAACGGAGGAAAGCCTCTCAGCGGCACAGGCGAAAATGGCGGAGAAGGAAATCAACACCCGCTGGCAGGAATTCATGGCCCCGTTTGTGGACGCCAACGCACGCCCCGATGAAACGTTCGTTGAACTTGAAGAATATTTTCACCTGGACTAAAACATGACAACGACTCGCAATTATCTTGCCCTTGACCTTGGCGCCGAAAGCGGACGTGCCATCATTGGCGCGCTCGAAGGCGGCAGACTTTCACTGAATGAAGTTCATCGTTTCAGCAATGGTCCCGTGCGATTACCTGACGGCACACATTGGGATGTATTGCGACTATGGGGTGAGATCAAAACAGGTATTACATCCGCAGTAAAGAACGGGACCAAACTTGAAGGCATCGGTCTCGACACATGGGGTGTGGATTTTGCCCTGCTCGATAAGAACGGCGCGCTTCTTTCCAATCCCTTCCATTACCGCGATGAGCGCACCGACGGCATGCTGGAAGAGGCTTTCAAACGCGTCCCCCGCGCCGAAATCTTCGCCAGCACGGGCATCCAGTTCATGCAAATCAACACGTTGTACCAACTGCTTTCGATGTCCCTGCAAAAATCGCCGCTGTTGGATACGGCACGAACCTTCATTACCATTCCCGACCTGTTCAACTACTGGTTGAGCGGAAGGATCACCAATGAATTCACCCATGCGACCACGACCCAGTGTCTGGATCCGCGCACGCGCAGTTGGGCCTTCCCCATCCTTGAGCAGATGGGTATTCCCACACACCTTTTCAATCCGGTCACTGATTCGGGAACAAAGGTTGGGATGTTGGCTCAGCCCGTTGCGGAGGAAACAGGCGCGGTCGGAGTTCAGGTGATGCTCCCGGCCTGTCACGATACAGGTTCGGCGGTGGTCGCAGTCCCTGCCAGGAATCAGGATTTCGCATGGATCAGTTCCGGCACATGGTCCATCATGGGTGTGGAAGCCGCGCATCCAGTTTTGGATGAAAAGGCTTTGCAATATAATTTCACCAACGAAGGCGGCGTGTTCGGCACGTGGCGGCTTTCCAAGAACATCATGGGCTTATGGCTGGTTCAGGAATGCAAGCGGACCTGGGCACGTCAGGGCGAAGACCTTTCCTATGACGAAATCACGCATCTTGCATCCGAGGCAAAGCCGTTCCTGGCTGTCATCGATCCCGACTATCAAAACTTCCTGCACGCAGGAGATATGCCCGAACGAATTATAAAATATTGTGCTGACACGAATCAGCCCGCGCCGCAGACAAAGGGTGAGGTGGTACGTGTGGCGCTGGAAAGCATTGCCTTGAAATACCGTTGGACTCTCGAAAAACTGGAGGAACTTACCGGCAAGACGTTTGCGCCGATCCACATCATCGGCGGCGGCACGAAGAACCGCTTGTTAAACCAGTTTGCGGCCAGCGCGACCAATCGCGCCGTAATCACAGGTCCCGTCGAAGCGACCGCCATTGGCAATGTGCTGATGCAGTCCATTGGCTTGAAACATCTCGATTCCTTGTCAGACGCGCGTGCTGTAGCGCGCGCTTCATTTGAAGTCGAAGAATATCATCCTGTTCGCGGCGGCGGCTGGGATGAGGCATACGCAAGATTGCTGACTTTATTGGACTCTAATGTCGCCTGATGTTGGAGTGATTATCGAAAGTCAGGGGACTTTCGACTCCGAAATATCCGAGGTAAATAAAAATGATTGAAACACCCTATCCTGAACTCGATGACCTGCTCAAAATGATGGGCGAAGCAGGCAGGCATCTGGCTGAGATCGAAGCCAGTGAAGGCGCGGCGGGAAATATTTCCGTTTGTATGCGCTGGCCCGTGGAAGTCCGCACGCGTTTTCCGCTGGTCGAAGAAATCGAACTGCCACAGCCCGTTCCCGAATTGGCGGGCGCGACCTTCCTCGTCAGCGGTTCCGGTCGCCGCCTGCGCGAGATCATCGACGAGCCGACAGCCAGCATCGCCTGTATCATCGTCAACGAAGGTGGCAAGACCGGGAAACTTTACACATCCCATTATCGTCGCTTCGAGAAAGTGACCAGCGAATTCAACTCACACCTTGCCGTTCACTACGATCAAGTTTGCAAGACCGGCACGAATTTCCATGCCGTCATCCATGCCCAGCCTGTTCACTTGACCTATCTGAGTCACATCCCGCGCTATCAAGACGCTCAATATCTGAACACGCACCTCCTGCGCTGGCAGCCTGAGACCATCATCAACCTGCCCGAAGGAATCGGTTTCATTCCCTTCAAACTCCCGGGGTCGCCTGAGTTGATGTCGGGTAACGTCGAAGCGCTGCGCAAGCATCGCATTGTCGTCTGGGCAAAGCATGGCGTGATGGCTCGTTCGGACATCTCCGTCAAGCGCGCCGCCGACCGCGTCGAATATGCCGAGACTGCCGCGAAATACGAATATCTCAACCTCGGCGTGCATGAACTTGGCGAGGGATTGACCGTGGATGAGATACTCACCATTTGCAAGGCATTCAACGTCCCACAGACAATTTTCTAAAAGCCATTTCTTTACCACGGAGACCACAAAGATCACTGAGAAAAAACCTTAAAAACTCTGTGGACTCCGTGTTCTCCGTGGTGAACGCTTTTATCTTTCATACTAAAAGGTGAACTAATGACCCAACCCTCCCAAACTCAAACCGAACAGGCGTATGCCCTCGCAAAGGAACGTTACGCCGCCTTCGGCGTGGACGTCGAAAAAGCGCTTGCCACACTCAAGACCGTCTCCATCAGCCTGCACTGCTGGCAGGGCGACGATGTGGGTGGCTTCGAAAACCCCGGCGGCGAACTGGGCGGCGGCATTGCAGCCACAGGCAACTACCCCGGTAAAGCACGCAACGCGGACGAACTCCGCCGTGACCTCGACCTCGTCTACAGCCTGTTGCCCGGCTCGCACCGTCTCAACCTCCATGCCATCTATCTTGAATCCGACCAAAAAGTCGAACGCAACAAAATCGAGCCTCGTCACTTTTCGGGTTGGAAGGATTGGGCGAAGGCAAACAAGCATGGGGTCGACTTCAACCCGACCTGCTTCTCGCATCCCAAAGCCGCAGACGGTTTCACACTTTCCCATCAAGATGAAAGCATCCGCCAGTTTTGGGTGGAGCATTGCATCGCCAGCCGCAAGATCGGTGAATATTTCGGGAAGGAATTAGGCGCGCCTGCCGTAACTAATATCTGGATTCCCGATGGGACCAAGGACACTCCCGCCGACCGTCGGACTCCCCGCCACCTGCTGCTCGAATCCCTCGACGCGGTTTTCGCCGAAAAAATCGATCCGTGCTACAACCTCGACGCGGTCGAGCCGAAACTCTTCGGTATCGGCTCGGAAAGTTACGTGGTCGGCTCGATGGAATTCTATGCTGCATACGCGCTCAGCCGCAAGATTTTGCTGACGTTGGACTCGGGTCATTTCCACCCAACAGAGACCATCGCGGATAAAATCTCGTCCATGCTGCTTTATCTCGACCAGTTGCTGCTCCATGTCAGCCGCGGCGTGCGCTGGGACAGCGATCACGTGGTCACCTTCAACGATGACCTGCAAGCCATTACTCAGGAAATCGTCCGCAACAAGGCTTTGGAGCGGGTTCACATCGGCTTGGATTATTTCGACGCGAGTATCAACCGCATCGCCGCGTGGACAATCGGCTCACGCAACACCCTGCGCGGACTGCTGAATGCCCTGCTCGAACCGGCTGACATGCTCAGGCAAAGCGAAGCCAGTGGAGATTACTCCACCCGCCTGGCATTGCAGGAGGAACTCAAAGTCATGCCCTCCGGCGCGATCTGGGATTACTACTGTGCGAAGGAAAATGTCCCCGTGGGCATGGAGTTCATGAAGGTCATCAAGGATTACGAGAAGAGCGAGCTTGCCAAAAGAGCATAGCAAAATTACTCCAACCTCTTGGCTTGGAAATTAGGAGAATCGATCAATGAAGTTACTGAAAAAGTACGAAGCTCAGGCTGAAGAATTCGTGAAGGTCTGTCACAAACTGGCACAAAACCTGTATGTGACCAGCAGCGGCGGCAACCTTGCCTGGAGGCTGGAAGATAACCTGCTGCTCATCACCCCTACCAAGTTATACAAAGGTGACATCGACCTCAAAGACCTGGTCTTCATTGATCTGGATGGCAAGGTGGTCGAGGGAAAGCGCCGTCCCACCGGTGAGACGCCCATGTACCTCAAGTTCTTCAATCTGCGGCAGGATGTCGTGTCTGTCATCCATTGTCATGCGCCGAATGTTGGAGCACTGGCAATTACAAAAGAAAAAAACTGGTTGATGCGTCCAATCTATCCTGAAATAACCATCGAGATTGGTCCTGTGCCTCTCGTCCCGTACGCGGAACCGCTGACAGAACAATTAGCTGAAAATTTCGTCCCGTTCCTTCCCAAATACGACAGTTTCATCATGGAAAATCACGGCTTGGTGACCATGTCCCGCGCCGGCATCACCGAGACTTTGATGCTGGTCGAACTGCTGGAAATGAGCGCCAAGTCCATCCTGCTGGCGTTGCAAATTGGCGAGATCAAAGAGTTAAGCCGCGAGGCGGTTTGCGACCTTGGCAATACCATGCGCACGCGCAGCCTGCCCTTGTTCGGCGCGCCGGGTGCCAACAAATCTTTGGAGGAGTTGTATTTCAATGGCGGCTGATCTCGAAACCCAACTAAACGATTTTTCCATCACAAAACGAACCGAAGCCCTTGATTCTTTGATCGCTTCCGAAACACAACTTCCTGCCGAACAGGAAGTTGTCAATTTGCACTGCCACACATTCTTTTCCTTCAACGCCTACGGATATTCGCCGATGGCGCTGGCGTGGCTGGCGAAACAAAAGGGCTTCAAAGCCCTGGGCATCGTGGACTTCGATGTTCTCGACGCCGTTGACGAATTCCTCGACACCTGCGAACGCATCGGCGTGCGTGGCAGCGCCGGCATGGAAACCCGCGCCTACGTCCCCGAATTTTCGACCCGTGAGATCAACTCCCCCGGCGAACCGGGCGTCTACTACTACATGGGAATTGGTTTTACCTCCAGCCAGGCTCCCGCCGAAGTCGCCCCCATTCTCGCGGATATGCGCGCCCGCGCCGCCCAGCGTAATCGCGTGATGGTGGAGCGTATCAACGTCCACCTTTCGCCCGTGACCGTGGACTATGACAAGGATGTCCTCCCGCTCACGCCTGCCGGCAACGCCACCGAACGTCACATGCTGGCGGCTTATGTTCAGGCGGCGGCAAAACACTTCGCCGACCCTGCCCCGTTTTGGGCTGAAAAGTTGGGACTCTCCGAAGAACAAGTCCGCGCTCAGATTGGCGATGCGCCAAAATTCCAGAACACCATCCGCTCCAAGTTGATGAAGCGCGGCGGGATTGGATATGCCCAACCGGGTCCCGACACTTTTCCCAGCGTGGACGAAGTCAACCGCCTCATCGTCGCCTGCGGAGCTTTGCCCTGCGCCGCCTGGCTGGACGGGACAACTGCGGGCGAAGAGGCAATCGAGGAACTGCTTGAATTGCTCATCGCCAAAGGCGCGGTTGCGCTCAACATCGTCCCCGACCGCAACTGGAACATCCCCGACCCTGAAACGCGCAAACTGAAAGTGAAGAAATTGTACGAAGTCGTGGAACTGGCTCAGAAACTCGACCTGCCGCTCAACATCGGAACCGAGATGAACGCCTTCGGTCAACGGCTGGTGGACGACTTCGACGCGCCCGAAATGCAGCCCCTTCGCCAACCGTTTTTGGATGGCGCGTACTTTATTTATGGTCACATGCTCATGCAGCGCGCCCTGAAACTTGGCTACCAAAGCGAATGGGCAAAGACCCACCTCCCCACCCGCCGCGAGCGCAACGCCTTCTACACCGAGATCGGAAAACTCATCCCGCCTGGACAAGTTGGACGATTAAAGAAATTTACATCCACCCAATCACCAACTGAGATTTTGAGCAATCTCTCCTGATCTTTTCACTTCTCACTTTTCACTTCTCACACAACCATGACCCACCAATACCTCTTGGCGCATGACCTCGGCACAACCGGAAACAAAGCCACGCTCTTCGATGTCACGGAAAGCGCGGTCAAGGCATCCACGTTTCAAGGCTACCCCACCGACTATTCCCAGCCCGGGCAGGCGGAGCAGGATCCTGCCGACTGGCAAGCCGCCATCTGGCAATGCACCCGCCGCCTCATTGAACAATCAGGCATTGACCACGCAGCCATCGCCGCCGTCAGTTTCAGCGGACACATGCAGGGAGCCTTACTTGTGGATAAAGCGGGCAAACCGCTCGGCAAGTGCATCATCTGGGCAGACCAACGCGCCACTGCCCAAGCCGACTTCATCGCTTCAGCCTGCGGCTCCGAGAATTTGTATCGCCGCACGGGACAACGCATCAGCCCCACCTACACTGCCCCCAAGGTGATGTGGATCAAAGAGCATTATCCCGAGCTTTACAAACA
This sequence comes from Anaerolineales bacterium, assembly GCA_034433295.1. GTDB lineage: Bacteria > Chloroflexota > Anaerolineae > Anaerolineales > Villigracilaceae > Villigracilis. The sequence continues at coordinate 32,274 of DAOUAS010000100.1, forward strand.
GGCGCACAAGATTTTGCAGCCCAAGGATTACGCCGCCTTTCTGCTGAGCGGCATTTTCGCCACCGACCACTCCGACGCCTCGTCCACGCTGTTCTTCGACTTGTCAGAGCGCCGCTGGATGTCCGACGTGATTCAGGCGATGGGACTAGACATCGCACTCCTGCCCGAAGCGCACCCATCCACAACCGTCATCGGGCATGTGACGAAGGAAGCGGCTGCCGCCAGCGGACTGGTGACTGGCACCCCAGTCGTCATCGGCGGAGGGGACGGGGCTTGCGCCACGGTGGGGGCTGGTTCCGTCCGAGAGGGCGAGGCATACGCTTACATCGGTTCCTCGTCCTGGATCGCAGTCACCAGCCGTCAGCCGATCCTCGACCCGCAGCAGCGCACATTCACCCTTGCCCATCTCATGCCCGATTACTGCTTCTCGCTCGGAACCATGCAAGCGGCGGGCGGAGCCTACAACTGGCTGCAGCGTCTCCTGCACGGAGATGAATCCACCGAAATATTGAAGGCGATGGACGCCCAAGCCGCGAACGTGCCAGCAGGCGCGGGCGGACTTTTGTTCCTGCCTTATCTGATGGGCGAACGCAGCCCGTATTGGAATCCGCTGGCTCGCGGAGCCTTCGTCGGCTTGACCATGCCGCAGGGTCAACCCGAATTTGCCCGCGCCGTCCTCGAAGGCGTCTCCTTCAACCTGCGCCTGATTTTGGACGCCCTGCGGGTTCAGGATATTCAAATCGCCAAGTTGCTGCTCATCGGCGGCGGAGCGAAAAGCCCGCTCTGGCGTCAGATTCTGGCGGACGTGCTTGGTCTGCCGATCCACCTTCCCGCCCTGACGACGGAAGCGACAGCCCTCGGCACATTGGTCGCTGGCGGCGTGGGCGTCGGCTTGTTCCCAGATTTCAGCGTCATCGACCGCCTCATCACCATCCGCGAAGCCGAACGCCCGCAGGCAGTCAATCAAAAACAATACGCCGCCCTGCTCGACCTGTTCAAACGAAGTTACGAAGCGCTCGACCCGATTTTTGCAGAACTGGCTCAGATAACGGCAGTGAAACCAAACTAAACATGCCCTCACCCTAGCCCTCTCCCGTTGGAGAGGGGACTCCCTTCCCCCTGAGGGGGAAGGGCTGGGGATGAGGGAAAAATCATTAGACAATTGGAGAAAAAGCATGACCGATAAATTGGAAACCTACCGTTCCGCGCCTGCCCCTACTTCCGCCACTTACAAACTCTGGAACCTGTACGGCGCGGGACTTGAAAATATGAAACCTTCTGACGCCACCGTCCCCACCTATGGAGCCAATGAACTGCTTATCCGCCACGACGCTTGCGGACTTTGCTTCTCAGATATCAAAGTCATCACACAGGGACAAAACCATCCGCGCATCCTCCGCGACATGCAGAAGGAACCCATCGTGTTGGGTCACGAAGTTGCGATGACCGTCGTCGGCGTGGGTGAAAATTTGAAAGGGCAGTATCAAGTCGGCGACCGCCTGACTCTCGAAACCGACATCCTCATCAAAGGAAAATCTCTCGCGTATGGGTACTGGTATCAGGGCGGGCTTTCGCAGTACTCTGTGATCGGGCGCGAAATTTACGACAGCGATTTGGGCAACAACCTGATCAAAGTCCGCGACGACAAAGGCTACGCTGAAATCGCGCTCACCGAGCCGTGGGCTTGTGTGGTCGCGGCGTACGCCCTCGAATATCGCACAGGGTTGAAGAAGGATGGAACAACATGGATTATCGGCGCGGGCGATGAAAAGCCCTACGTGATTAGTTCTGGATTTGATTCCGCTTCGCACCCCGCCCGCTTGCTGTTGACTGACGTCCCCGAGCCTTTCTCTAGCTGGTTGCGGACTCGCGCCAAAGAGTTGGGCGTGGAAGTAATGGACGTCCCCGATGTCAGCGCTCCCCCCGTCGAGTTTGCGGATGACATCGTCATCCTCGGCACCGACGCCGACCTCGTGGAAAAGGTCAGCCCGCGACTCGACCAATTTGGTGTCATGGCAATCATGGCAGACGCACCCTTCTCCCGCAAAGTCAGCGTGGACGTGGGACGGGTTCATTATCACCGCTGGCTGTATGTCGGAAGTCAGGGCAGCGACATTGCAGGCGCATACAAGGATGTGCCTGCGCGTTCCAACCTCAAGCCTGGCGGCAAGGCTTGGTTCGTCGGCGCGGGTGGACCGATGGGACGGATGCACGTCCAACGCGCGATTGACTTCTCCAACCCACCCTCCACCATCGTCTGCACCGATGTCAGCGACATGCGCCTGGGCGAACTCTGCGACGCGTTTGCCTCCGACGCGAAGGCGAAGGGCATCGAATTCATTTGCCTCAACCCGATGAACAAAGCCGACTACGAAGCGAAGATGTCCGCGTTGAAGCAGACGGGCTTCAATGATATCGTGGTGCTGGCTCCCGTTGCACCTGTCATCGCGGACGCGGCAACCTACCTCGCACCCAACGGCGTGATGAACGTCTTCGCGGGCGTCCCGCGTGGGACGATGGCGAGCCTTGATTTGAGCGACACTTATCTAAACAACACAAGAGTCATCGGTCACTCCGCCTCGTTGATGAGCGACTTCGAGTTGGTCATCGAAAAGACCAACAGCGGCGAATTGTCTCCCAACCGCTCGGTGGCGGCAATCGGTTCGCTCACCGCCGCCAAAGACGGGCTGCAAGCCGTCAAGGATGCCGCGCTGGCTGGGAAGGTTGTCATCTATCCCAATATCAAGGAAATGCCGCTTACTCGTCTCGAAGATCTCAAAGAAAAAATGCCCACTGTCCATGCCAAACTCAACCAACACGGGGAATGGACAAACGAAGCCGAAGAAGAGTTTTTGAGGCTGATGCTGCCGTAAGAAATACGCACGTCATTGCGAGGGCTGTTGGTCGAGTAACCGCGCTCTTGCTCTTTGCGGCGTATCGAGACCCAGCCCGAAGCAATCTCCTGTGAGGTGAAGATTGCTTCGGCGCTTCGCTCCTCGCAATGACATAACACGAAATGGAGTATTTTATTCATGGATAAAGTTTTACAAGATCGTATCGCGCTGGTCACCGGCGGCGCGCAGGGACTGGGGGAGGCGATTTGTCATCGCTTGGCAAAGGAAGGTTGTCACGTTGTTGTCGCGGACTTGAACGAAGAAAAGGCAATCCAGACCGCTGAGAGCATCACCGCCACCACAGACCGCCGCGCCTTCGCCGTCAAAGTGGATGTGAGCGACGAAGCCCAAGTCGAAGCCATGGTCAACCGCTGTGTCAAAGAGTTTGGTCGGCTGGACATCATGGTTGCCAATGCTGGTATCCTCATCGCCGAGGAGATCACCGAATTCCCAGCGGAGAAATGGCGGGCTGTGATAAACGTCAACCTGTTTGGCTACTTTCTGTGCGCCAAGCACGCCGCGCGAGTGATGAAGGCGCAGAGGAGCGGCGCGATTGTCGAGATCAACTCGAAGTCGGGCAAGAAGGGAAGTTTCAAGAATTCGGCGTATGCAGCATCCAAATTTGGCGGCATCGGTCTGACGCAAAGCATCGCCCTCGAACTGGCGGAGTACGGCGTGCGAGTCAACGCAGTCCTGCCCGGCAATATGCTCGACTCGCCGCTGTGGACGGGAGGACCCAACTCCCTGTTCAAGCAATACGCCCGCAATCGCGGCGTCAGCGAAGAAGAAATCCGCCAGATTTACATCAACCAAGTCCCCATGAAACGCGGTTGCACGTACGACGATGTTTGCAACGTCGTTGTCTTCATGGCGTCCGACCAATCCAGTTATATGACCGGGCAGGCGATCAACGTCACCGGCGGACAAGAGATGCGCTGAAAATTCAAGCAGAAGCAATCTCCACTCTTAGAATAAATTTCCCATTGAAGGAGTATTACATTAAATGACTGCAAAAACGAAAGCACCCACCCGCCTCGAACTTGTCTCTGCGATGATCGAAGAGCAGGGCTTGACCAAGGAGGAATTGATCGGCTACCTGCGCCAGGTGATGGAAATCCGCGCGCTGGAAAACAATATCGCCAACCAGTTGAGCAAAGCCGTGCTCAAAGGCGCGTCCCATCTTTACGCCGGGGAGGAAGCCGTGGCGGTTGGCGCTGTGGCTGCTCTGCGCGACGATGACCTCATCACCAGCACCCATCGCGGACATGGTCACGCGCACGCGCACGGCGACAAGTATGCCAAGACCCCGCAAGCCAAGCAGGAACACTACAACAAGATGATGTCTGAGGTGCTCGGCAAGTCCGGTGGATACTGCAAGGGCAAGGGCGGCTCCATGCACATTGCCGACGTGGAACACGGGAACCTCGGCGCGACCGGCATCGTCGGCGGGAATATCCCGGTGGCGGTTGGCGCGGCGCTGGCTCAAAAACTGCAAGGGACTGACCGCGTGGTTGTCTGCTTCTTCGGCGACGGCGCTTCCAACACCGGCAACTTCCACGAGTCGCTTAACATGGCTTCGACCTGGGATTTGCCAATCGTTTTCGTTGTCGAGAACAACATGTACGGCATGTCGGTTCCGTTCAAGAAAGTGACCAAACTCATCGACGTCGCCGACCGCGCCGCCGCGTATGGAATGCCCGGTGAGATCGTGGACGGCATGGACGTTCTGGCTGTGCGTGGCAGTGTCGACAAGGCGGCTGAACGCGCCCGCAACGGCGAAGGTCCCACGCTCATCGAATGCAAGACCTACCGCTGGTTCGGTCACTCGCATTCCGATCCCCGCGCCTATCGCACCCGCGACGAGGAAGCCGATTGGAAGAAGCGCGACCCGATCACCGTGATGAAAGAGAATCTCGAATCTGTCAAAATGCTGACCGAAATTGAGTTTGAAAAAATGGAAGAGGCGGTGGATACCAAACTCGACAAGGCCATGGATTTCAGCAATGCTTCGCCCGAACCGAAGGCGGATGAAGTGGACACCGACGTATACGCCCCGTCGAAGTTCACCGCCGCCGATTACGAAGCCGACCGCCGAATCCGCGCCGACATCAGCAAGGGGCTGGTCAAGCGTGAGATTTCCTATGCCCAGGCATTAGTCGAAGCCGCTCGCGAAGAGATGACCCGCGATCCCAAAGTCTTCATCATGGGCGAGGATGTCGGTCTGTATGGCGGAGCTTATGGCGCGACCCGCGACCTTTACAAGGAGTTTGGCGAATGGCGCGTGCTCGACACGCCCATCTCCGAAGCCACCATCGGCGGCGCAGCTGTCGGCGCGGCCATGGCTGGAATGCGCCCCATCGCCGAGATCATGTACGTGGACTTCACCCCACTTGCGATGGATCAGGTCGCCAACCAGGGCGCGAAGAACCGCTACATGTTCGGCGGCAAGACCAGCGTCCCGATGGTCATCCGCACCGAAGGAGGAGCAGGTCGCGCCATCGCGGCGCACCACTCGCAGAGTCTCGAATCGCTCTGGACGCACTTCCCCGGCATTTACGTCGTCATGCCGTCCACGCCCTACGACGCGAAGGGTTTGCTCAAAGCAGCCATCCGTGACGACAACCCGGTGATGTTCATCGAACACAAAATGTTGTATAAAGAAAAAGGCTTCGTTCCCGAAGAGGAATACATCATCCCCTTTGGCGTTGCGGACATCAAACGCCCCGGCAAGGATGTGACCCTCGTCACCTACTCGCGCATGGTATTCCGCGCCCTTGAAGCCGCCGAGAAACTGGCTGCCGAAGGCATCGATGTGGAAGTCATCGACCTGCGCACGCTCAAGCCGCTGGACATCAACACCATCGTCAACTCGGTCAAGAAGACCGGGCGGCTGGTGGGCGTGACCGAAGCCTACGAAAACACCAGCTTTATCAACGAAGTCATGGCCCAGGTCAACGAGCAGGCGTTTGATTACCTCGACGCCCCGATGATCCGCGTTGCCGCGGCGAACGTCCCCGTGCCGCGCGCCGAGACATTGGAAGATGAGGCAATCCCGAACAC
>DAOUAS010000101.1:0-14375 GCA_034433295.1 Anaerolineales bacterium
TTGCCTTGTTGCTGATCGTTCTATCCGGCTGCGCCCCGTCCACGCCGACTCCCAAACCGGGCGGCGGAACACTTTCATTCGAGAATACCGTGGTTAGCTTGACCTTCGATGATGGCGATGCCGACAATTATTCGGTGCGTTCCGCGCTGGCGGAAAACAATTTGCGCGCCACGTTCTATGTTGTCAGCGGGTTTACCAACTCGATCGGTTACATGACCGACGGACAGTTGCGCGACCTGTATAACGACGGTCACGAGATAGGTGGACATACTCTCAGCCACATCAAACTTACGGAGGTGCGCGGCGGGGAACTGAAACGCGAAATCTGCCAGGACCGTGCCAACCTTGTCGCGTATGGATTCGAGACCGTCTCCTTTGCCTATCCCTTTGGTCATTACGATGAAGAGGCAAGACAAGCCGTCATGGATTGCGGGTACAGTAATGCGCGCGGAGTATCGGGTGGACCTGAAACAATCCCGCCAGTGGACGGATTCGGGCTGCGCGCCATGCCGTACGTTGTGAGTGATACGCGTTTTCCAAAGATGACGCGCTATGTAACCGATGTGGAATCCGGCGGCGGCGGCTGGATAATCTTTGTGTTTCATCACGTTTGCGATGGATGCGACCAGTATGCAGTCACGCTGGAGGTGTTCACCCGGTTTTCGCAGTGGCTTGGAAAGCAACAATCCAATGGGCTTTTAGTCAAAACGGTGGGAGAAGTGATGAGCGGGAAGTAAAAACGATTTCAAGTGGATAATTGCAGGCTGAAAATCAGGTTTCAACCCATTGGCAAATTGATTGACTCCGATCGTGATCCGCTGACGATGAAAACCTCGATCTGGTTGTTCGTTTTATCGTTCCTGTCTTCCGCGAACCGCTTTTCTTGGCGGGTTGAGTTTCATGTGTTGCGCTTTATTGAACGTATTGAGCCGGGTAATATGCCTTGTCCGAATCCCGCGCCTGAATCAATCAATTGAAAGTGCGATATAATTTTAAAATCACAAGGGAGGTTTCTTGTAGCAGGATACAAGGAAAAAAAACGATTGGAAGAAGTTTTATGGCGTTCATAGGAGACAGTTATGCCCTCACTAAATGACATCCTTGCTGTAATTCTAGGCGGCGGACGCGGTGCGCGGCTTTACCCCCTGACACAAATGCGCTCCAAACCGGCCGTCCCCATTGCGGGAAAATACCGCCTGATCGACATTCCCATCAGCAACTGCATCAACTCGGAGATTTATAAAATCGCAATCCTGACCCAGTTCAATTCGGTCTCCCTGCACCGCCACATTACCCATACTTATAACTTCGACGCCTTTCACTCAGGCTGGGTGCAGATTTGGGCCGCCGAACAAACCGTCGAAAGCGCGGACTGGTATCAAGGCACGGCGGACGCGGTGCGCAAGCAGACCCTCGAAATCACATCCAGCGGCGCGAAGCATGTTTTAATCCTCGCCGGGGACCACTTATATCGCATGAATTACAAGGCCATGGCTGAATATCACTGGGCGAACGACGCGGATATTACGGTAGCGGTCCAGCCGGTGATGACAGAGGAAGCGCCTCGCTTCGGACTTTTGAAGCGGGAAGCCGATGGGCGGATTTCCTCCTTTGTCGAAAAACCCAGGGACCCGGAAATCCAGAAGAAATTCGTCAGCCGCGACGATCCCAAACGTCCCTTCCTGGGGTCGATGGGCATCTATCTCTTCAAGACCAAGGTCCTGATGAAATTGTTGAATGATTACCCGAATTATGACGATTTTGGCGGCGACATCATCCCCGAAGCCATCAAATCTCATGAGGTGTATGGTTTTGATTTCGACGGTTATTGGCAGGACATTGGAACCATCCGCTCGTTTTATGAAACAGGGCTGATGCTCACCAGGCCCGATTCACCCTTCAACTTTCATGATGCGAAGGATCCAATCTATGCCGACACCAACTTTCTGCCCGGTTCGATCATCGAAGATTGCAAATTGAAGGATGTCCTCTTATCCGAAGGCTGTAAAATTCTCGGCTCCAACATCGTACATTCGATTGTCGGCATTCGGAGTCAGATCGCGTCCGGCTGTGTCATCAAGGATACGATTGTGATGGGATCGGATTACTACGAGCGGGATGTCGAGGGTCTGCCCATTGGCATCGGCGCAAACTGTCACATCGAAGGCGCAATACTCGATAAAAACGTGCGCATCGGAAATAATGTGACCATCCGCCCGTTTCCTCGCGGCACAGATCTGGACCATGAAAACGAAAAATGGTATGTCCGCGATGGAATTGTGGTCATCCCGAAAAACGCCGAGATCGAATCCGGGACGACCATTTCGCCGTAGAAAGCAGTGCGTCCTGTGGGTTGTCCCTGCCTGTGGAATCCGCATGACTGAGTTATCGTAAACCGTAAAGGGCATGAAAGCGCGTCCCTTTGCGGTTTTCTGTTGGATGCAAATTGGGTGAACTGCAATTTACCTGCAATTGCCGGACGCGGTTCATGACGCGGGGCGCAAATAAAATTATGCTATACTCGCGTATATGAAGCCGCCGCGTGACTATTGGCCGCGCTGGGCAGAGACCTTGCGCCGTTACCGACTTCAGGGGTTTGCCGTCATGCTTCTCGAAGCGGGAAATCCGCTGACTGTGCTTGGCGCGCAGGCTTTGCATTTCGGCCGCGGATTGGTTCCCAATGACCAACTGACGGCGCTGGCGCAAACCCTGGAGGAGGAAGGCGAATCCCGCGCATTCGCATCCTTTTTGATCGAGGAGAAGGCATCGTCATGATGAGTTTCATGGAGTTGATCATCCTTTCGGTGGGCGCGATCCTGTTGGGGGTGATTGGATTTTGGAAACGCAAATCACCGGCAAAACTGCGCGATCTCCCCGCGTTGAACAACTTGAAGCGTATCCTCGGTTTGAGCGTGGAGGATGGCACGCGCCTGCATGTTTCGCTCGGTTCTGGAAGCCTGTTCGACTTGCGCGGTGGATCGGCGTTGGCCGGTCTTGCCATGCTGCGTCAAATTGCCGAACGCACTTCCGTCAGCGATGCCCCGCCGATTGCCTCCGCCGGGAATCCCGTGCTTGGAATGCTTTCGCAGGATACCTTGCAATCCGGCTACAAGGCCGCGGGAGTGGGGGACCTGTTTTCCTACAACACCGGCCGCGTGGCAGGACTAAGCCCGTTTGGCTATGCCGCGGGCGCAATGCACATCCCGCAAAATGAAAACGTCTCGGCGAATATCATGATCGGGAACTTTGGTCCCGAAGCGGCTTTGCTAACCGATGCGGCTGAACGGGAAAATGCGGTCCTGGTGGGCGCGAGCGACAATCTCGCCGGACAGGCTGTGCTCTTTGCAAATACTCAGGATGCCCTGGTTGGGGAGGAACTGTTTGCCGCGGGCGCCTATCTCGGCGCCGGACCTTTGCATGAGGCAAGCTTGACCCTTCAGGATGTTCTCCGCTGGGTGATCATCCTCGCCTTGTTGGGAGGAGCGGCCGCCAGGTTTGTTGTTTCGATGGGGATGGGATAATGCGACACATCACGGTTTTTATTGCCATGCTTGCGGGACTTCTCGTTTTGGCTGGATATTATCTACAGGGACTCTTTCCCGCATTGAAAAGTATTCAGGCGCATTTGCTTAACGCCGCAATTACGCTTGCCGGTATTGCCGTCCTGGTTGGTATTGCCAATTTATTATCGACCCATTCGGGCAGGGTGCGGCGCGGCGAAAAGGGAGCCGTTTACAGCGCCCTGCTGGTGATTAGCCTGCTTGGGACGTTTGTCCTTGGGGTTGTGTTGCGTCCCGCGCATATGATCATGCGGGCAGTAGCGGACGCGGTCATCTTTCCCGTGGAGTCCGCTCTGATGGGTATTTTGACCATCTCTCTGCTTTACGCGGCAATCCGCCTTCTGCGCCGCCGCGCAGACTTGACCGGCATCATTTTTATTGTTGCAATCATCATCGTTCTTTTTGGCTCAGCCACTCTCCCCTTTGGCGAAATCCCTTTGCTTGGAGATTTTGCCCGCTGGGTGACTCAAGTTTGGGCACTCGGCGGAATGCGCGGTGTTTTGATCGGTGTTGCGCTTGGCGCATTCCTTGCCGGTTTGCGCGTCCTGTTTGGCGTGGATCGTCCTTACGGCGGCAGCTAATATGGCGAATCTGATTAAATGCCCCAACTGTGGAGAAAACAACCTGGCAGATGTGGAGTTTTGCCAGTATTGCAAATCACGTCTTCAGCCATTGACTGGAAACCTCGCAGCCGAAGACCAGCCCCTCATGCCGGGACAGCCCCCCACGAAAAAATCCACCGCCGACCTTGAGCCTGTCCTGCCACAGTGGTTAAGAGACGCGCGCGAGTCGGCGCGTCAGTCTTCCTACGAGGAGGAAACGCAGAATCCGCCGCAGCCCGCCTCTGCCGTTTTTTCGAGCGGCGACTTGCTTGCGGGACTTCAGTCGCAAACAGGGGAAGAAGAAGAGGAAATTCCGGACTGGCTGGCCAACATTACAGGCGGAAAACCCACACCGAAGAAGACCCAGCCTGAATCTTCCGACGTGCGTTGGGTGGAACTGGGTCACAAAAAGGATTTTGCTCAATCCGAACCCGAATCTGAATCGGAACTTCCTTCTTGGTTGTCTGGAATGACTTCCCCGGCATCCCTCGGCCCCCAAAAAGACGACTCGACACCCGAATCATCGTCGCCTTTCTCGTCTGAACAGCCGCCTGCCGGCGAAACACAGGATTGGCTGCATTCAATGGTTGCGGATGAAGGCGCAGTATTCACTGACGCGCCCGACACGGAGAGTGAGGCTTTCATCTCGTCGGATACGCCTGATTGGTTGCGCGGGCTGGAAGCATCGACTCCATCTGACACTTCCAGCGCAACTCCTGCTTTTTCAGACACTCCGGACTGGCTGAAAGCAATGCAGGCGGAAAGCGACGCGCCCAAACCTGACGCCGCCCAACCCGATGAGCCTTCAGATACCCCGGACTGGTTGAAAGCGATGCAGGCAGAAAGCGCCCCCACCGCACCTTCCCTTTCTTCGGCTCCCCCCGATTGGTTGAAGGCGCTGGAGGAATCCGACCGCCCACAGGAGGCTGATCCCGTTGCCTTTGTCGAATCAGACTTGAGCGGAGGAACAGCGGATACCTCATTGTCGGGTGGCGAGCCTGACTGGCTGAAAGGACTCGAATCCGCCGCGCCGGCTTCCGATCAGAATTGGCTGAAGGATTTTCAGCCCGGCGAAGAGAAGTTACCCCCGTCTGGAACATCCACTGTCGGTGATGCTTCGGAGACGGAACTTCCAGGGTGGTTGAAAGCCGCCGCCCCGCAGTCCTCCATTTTCGACGAGCCGCTTGCCACACAGCCTGAACCCGTTTCCTCGGCGGACGCATTCGAAACCACCGACTGGCTCAAGACATTCCAGTCTGCCGATGAGTCCGAACCGAAGCCTGTTTCCGCGTTACCACTGGCTGAACTCGAAACTCCCGCCTCGCCTGCCTCAACGGGAGAATCCCTTCCACCTGCTAATGAGGATTCGCTCTTCACCGAAATGCCCGACTGGCTTTCGATCACCGACGATACGATTGCGCCGGAGTCGGTTCCTGCGCCCATCACCCATGTGGATGTCATTGCCCCGGGTGATCTGCCGTCCTGGGTTCAAGCAATGCGCCCGGTGGATACCGGTGTCACGCCATCTGCGGGATCGCTTTCCAGCGACAGGACACTGGAAACACGCGGCGCATTGGCCGGTTTACAGGGCGTGCTTCCCGCTGTGCCGGGGTTTGCGCCCGTAAGAAAGCCCAAGGCTCATTCGATCAAATTGCAGGCAAGTGCGGAACAACAACAGCACGCGGGATTGCTTGCACAAATCATATCCGCCGAAACCGAACCTGTCCCAATCGATTCTTTTGCGGCGTTGGGGGCTTCGCGTGGATTACGCTGGACGCTGGCTATTCTTGTCTTTGCCATGTTAACCGCCATTCTTGCCATGCGGATACAGATATTCCCCAAGCCAACTGGATTCCCGGCGGAAACGGTAAGCGTTTTTAACATTGTCAATGACTCCATTCCAATAGACGGGCGCGTGCTGGTGGTCTTCGATTACGAACCCGCGCGCGCGGCCGAGATCGAGACCGTTGCCGGACCCTTGTTCGATCGGATGATTCGCGCGCGATACCCGCGCCTGACGTTTGTCTCCACCCGCGAAACGGGTGTGATCCTGGCGGAGCGTTTTATCTCCTCCGGCCCTTTGTCCGAACTTAATTACCAGACCGGGTCGCAATACCTCAACCTGGGGTACCTGCCCGGCGGCGGAATGGGCATCCGCGCCTTTGTGGAAGCCCCGTTTTCAGCCGCGCAGTATGCGCTTCCACAAAGTTCCAATTTGACCGACCTTACTCCACCGCTTGCAAAGGCATTTCCTCCTTCAGAAGGCGTGGACTTGCTTGGACAATTTTCGGCCTTGTTTCTGCTCACCGATGACGCCGATTCCGCCCGTATCTGGATCGAACAATTGACACCCGTCCGCGGGGCGATACCTTTTGTCGTGATATCCAGCGCCCAATCGGCGCCGATGCTCCAGCCGTATTATGCCTCCGGGCAGATCAACGGATTGGCGAGCGGTCTGCATGGCGGATTGCTGTTCGAGCAGAACGATGAAGGGCGCGCCGATACGGCAGGCAAGTATTGGGATGCCTATAATGCCGGATTGTTGCTTGCCATGGCTCTGATTCTGGGCGGCGGTTTGATCAGCCTGACTTTGGGGCTTCGCGACCGCTCTGCGGCAAGGGAGGCAAAATAGCATGACGATTTCCCCCGAAATGCTCGACTTGGCCACAGGTATGGTCGCGTTTCTTTTTACTGTGTTTGTCTTCAGTTACGTCATCGGCGATGGACCGCTCTTTCGCGTGGCTGTTTATATCTTTGTGGGCGTATCATCAGGTTATGTTGCGGCGGTTGCCTTTTGGCAGGTTCTCATCCCCCGGCTGGTTCATCCCTTGATGTCCGCCATTTCCTCCGGTCAAATCGTTGATCCCGCAATTGCCGCGCCGCTCGGACTCGTTTCACTGGGAGCGTTGATGCTGTTGGTCTTTCCGCGCCAGACGGGACTGGGACGCATCGTGCTGGCATACCTTGCAGGTGTCGGTGCGGCGGTGATCCTTGCCGGCGCCTTGAGCGGCACACTTCTGCCGCAGGCGCAGGCGGCCATCGACGCGCTGGATATGACCCTTGTAAAGGGGAAAGACCCGGGTTATTTGATCGAGGCCCTTTCCACCGGCATAATCGTCCTTACCGGCACGGTCTTAACACTTGTCTATTTCCACTTTGGGGCGCGTCAAAAACCCGATGGTTCGATGCGGCGTTTCGGCACCATCGAAGTCCTGGCATGGGGCGGGCGCTTCTTTATCGGGATTGCATTGGGAGCGGTGTTCGCCGGCGTATTCACCGCCGCGCTGACGGCTTTGATCGAGCGTCTCTCCTGGTTGATCGATTTCATCATTGTCATTCTTGCTTTGTTTGGGATACCCATTTGATTATGGCCTCCTCACTGGTTGACGGTAATTCCATTCTGGCTGTGGACATCGGCGCGTCCAACACACGCGCTGTCCTGTTCGACGTGGTCGAAGGTGCGTATCGCTTTGTGGCTTCAGGCGTTGCGCCATCCACTGCCGAGGCTCCCTTCAAGGATGTCAGTGAGGGGGCGCGGAACGCGATTGTCAATTTACAATCCATTCTTGGAAGACCCCTGTTGGATGGTTCGCGGGACCTGATCACACCCAGCCAGCCCGACGGTTCGGGTGTTGACGGGTTGGTTGTCACCATCTCTGCCGGTCCGACCATCAAGGCTGGGCTGGTGGGACTGCTCAAGGATGTCTCGCTGGAAAGCGCGCGCCGCCTGACCGAATCCACTTATGCGCGGGTGGTCGAAACCCTTAGCCTGCATGACCGCCGCAGGGCGGATCAACAGATTGACGCCCTCCTTCGCATGCAACCCGACCTGATTGTTGTCACTGGCGGCACCGACGGCGGGGCATCACGGTCAATTCATAAACTGCTCGAGCCAATTGGCTTGGCCAGTTTCATCCTTCCCAAGGAAAAAATGCCGGCGATTCTCTTTGCCGGGAACGAAAAAATCAGCGGGGAAATCAAATCCCTGATCGGGTCATTTGCCTCGGTCCTGCATGTCAGCCCGAATGTGCGGCCCTCGCTCGAAACCGAAAATCTGGAACCCGCCAAGCACGAATTGGCCCGCATGGTGGTCAACGTCCGCAAGCGACAGATGAAAGGCGTGGATGTGCTGGACGTCTGGTCGGGCGGGCACATGCTTCCAACCGCCTATGCCACCGGGCGCATGGTACGCTTCCTCTCCAAAGTGTATAGCGCCGAGAAGGGAATTTTGAGCATAGACCTGGGCGCGTCTGCGGCTGTTATTTCGGCCGGGTTCAAGGACAAGACCACGCTGGGCGTATACCCTCAATTTGGTCTTGGTGAAAACCTGTCGGGTCTTCTCAACCAGACCACCCTCGACGATATTTTGCGCTGGTCGCCGCTGAATATTTCCGAGTCCGTCCTGCGCGAGTATCTGTATCAGAAATCGCTGTATCCCTCCACCATAGCCGCCACAAAAGAGGATTTTGTCATTGCCCAGTCGGTTGCGCGGCAGGCGCTGCGTCTGGCGATGCAATCCGCCAGCAGGGATTTTCCGCGCAATGCACCGCGCATCAGATCGTCCCTTTCTCCGCTTTTCGACCCAATTCTTGCGGGCGGCGGGGCGTTGAGCGACGCAACCCGCCCTGGTCAGGGACTGTTGTTGCTGTTGGATGCCCTCCAGCCTGTGGGCGTGATCACGATCATTCTCGATCAAAACAACCTGCTTCCCCTCTTGGGGGCCGCCGCCGCGCAAAACAACATCCTCCCGGTACAAGTGATCGAGTCTGGGGCGTTTCTCAGCGCGGGTACAGTTGTTGCGCCGGTTGTATCCGCGCACTATGGAACACCCATCCTGCGGGCGACTCTTGCTTATGAAAACGGCTCCGAAGCGCGGGTGGATTTGAAATACGGTACCCTCGAAACCCTGCCGCTGCCGGGCGGTGAATCGGGCAGATTGACCATGCAATGTCTGCGCGGCGCGGATGTGGGATTTGGACCCGGCCGCGGAGGTGTCATCCCCGTCACTGGAGGCGCTCTGGGCGTGGTGTTCGATGGACGTGGACGCCCCCTGAATCTGCCAGATGATGCTGTCCGTCGCCGTGAACTCATCAAAAAGTGGAACTGGACCCTCGGAGGCGAATAGACCATGCAGTCCCCTGTTCATCACATTACCGGTTTTGCTTCCATTGTTCGGGAGAGGCTTCTACCTGCGCCTGGAACCGTCCATGCGCGCCTGAATCAGAAGGTCGGCCCGAATGATGTGATTGCGGAAGCCAGTTGGGGACGCGAACATGTTTTGTTGAATGTTGCGCAAAAATTGGGCGTAAGCCATGCCATGGCCGACCGTCTCATCAAATGCAAAGCGGATGACCGTCTTGCCGCCAATGCCGAGATCGCCGTGGGCAGGGGACTATTTTCGCGCAGTGTGCTGGCTCCGCGTGAAGGACGGGTTGTGGCGGTGGGTGATGGGCAGGTTCTCATGGAGGTGGGTTCGTCCAAAATGGAGTTGCGCGCCGGCATTTCTGGGACCGTGATCGAGATCGTCCCGAAGCGGGGCGCAATCATCCAGACCTCTGGCGCTTTGGTACAGGGCATCTGGGGCAACGGCCGGATCGACTCGGGTTTGCTTGCCAATCTGGCGGAAGCCCCTGACGGCGTGTTGACTGCTGGAAGGCTGGATGTCAGTATGAGAGGGTTTGTGGTCCTGGGGGGGACGATCAAGGATGCGGAGGTTCTCAAAGCCGCCGCAGAACTGCCAGTGCGCGGATTGATCCTCTCCAGTCTGAATCCGTTGCTTATCCCGCAGGCGCGCGAGGTCCGTTATCCGATTGTGGTGACCGATGGATTCGATTCATCAATGCCCATGAATTCTGCCGCGTATAAACTTCTCAGCACCAATGTCAAACGCGAAACCACCGTGAACGCGGAGGTGCGCGATCGTTTCAGCGGGTCCTGTCCGGAGATCATCATTCCCCTGCCTGTAACCTCCGACGCGCCCCCCCTACACAAAGCGGCGGCGTTTGCCCCCGGGGCGCAGGTTCGCATGAGACGTCCCCCGTCCACGGGGATGATTGGTTCAATCGTGGTCATCCTGCCGGGATTGACCACGCTCCCCAGCGGGTTGCGTGCCCCGGCGGCGGAGGTAAAACTGGAGAATGGCGAGACGGTGATTGCTCCTCTCATAAACCTTGAAGTTGTGGGATAATAACCGTCGAGCAACTTGTGATTGGGTGTTTGCAAGGAATGCATGCTTTTTGGAAGCGAGCGCGACAGCTTCATGAAACATAACCAGGAGAGTGTCTGATGTCTTTCGATGATTCAACTTCAACAGACGATTTTGGCGAGGCCCCGCTACCGGAGGAAACAAACAATAACCGCACCTTTATGATTGCAGTCGGCATCCTGGGCGGCATCATATTGATTTCAGTGGCCTGCCTTGGCGCGGTTTATGTTTTTAGCCGAAACCGTGCCGCTTCACAGCAGGCGGAAATTGCGAATGCGGCCACCCAGACCTCCGCGGTTGCCATGGCAACCATCAACGCGGCTCTGACCTTCACCGTTGAAGCAGGCATCCAGCCAACCACTACAATGACGCCGCCTCCCACGCCCACCCGTCCCGTGGCTCCCCAGCCGACTGCCACAAGCACGCCTGACCCCGCAAATCTCGTCGGCTTGGCAGGCACGCAGGTTTCGTATACTGCCACCGTTGGCGCGGCATACACCCAGGCGGCTCTTGCCCTCAGTTTCACCCCTCTGCCGACGACGACCGCTCTGGCAGGAACCGGCTTTGCCGACGAATATGGACTGCCTGGTCTTGTGGTGATGGCACTCGCCTTTGTGATTGTAATTTTATTCGCCCGCCGCTTGAGGACTGCGGAAACGCGATAGGCGCGACCGTCGAAAAAAACAGAGGCTGCCTGAATGGGCGGCCTCTTTGTATTCTTGGAGGGAATCCAATGGAAAGGGACAAGTGTTTGTCTGATGTTACGCGCTGCCCGGAAGGTTATCCGTCGTTCGCGTTACTCCAATGGCTCCAAAACCATCACGGGGATGCGGCGGTGCGAAGCGCGGACGGCGTAAAGTTCATATCCCTTGTAGTATGAGACAGCCATATTCCAGAAATTTTCGCGCTCCTCCCCTTCGGATTCATGAGCGAAGTATTCGCGTGAAATCCCCTTCCACTCGACCCGGCAGATTGGATTGGCTTTGAGGTTGTAATACCACGAGGGATTGTTTGTCCGCCCAAAATTGGAAGCGATCAATGCAATTTTTTCACCCTCACAAAACCCATACAAGACAAGCGCGCGCGGTCGTTTGCTTTTCGCGCCAATCGACGTGATTCGGAAAGCCGGTATCCCAATCAGTTTGCTGGAGAAAAAGAACCTCCCGCCGCTAATCCGCCAGAAAAAGCCATCGACCCTGTGGAGGATGGGGGTAATGACCGCAGTCACAGACTTCTGCATGAAAATGTAGAGCAAGCCGCGCTGGAACAGGTTGGGTCTTCGATGCAAATTTCCTCTGCGCGAATTTTATCTTTCCAGCCAGATGGTGACAGGACCGTCGTTGTGGATTTCGACTTTCATATCCGCGCCGAATTGTCCGGTTTGAGTCGGGACGCCATGTCTGCGCAGCAACTCGACGAAGCGATCTACCAGCGGTTCGGCGACTTCGGGCAGGGCGGCGTCGGTGAAGGAGGGACGGCGTCCCTTGCGGGTGTCGGCGTACAAAGTGAACTGCGAAACGACAATGGCTTCGCCTTTTACGTCCAGTACCGAGAGATTGGTTTTACCTTGGTCATCCTCGAAGATTCGCAGATCGGCGGTTTTTTCTGCGAGGAAGGCTGCTTGCTCCTCCCCATCTCCGTGACCGACACCCAATAAAACCAACAGACCTTTTCCGATACGGGAAATGGTCTGTTGGTTTACTGTAACGCTTGCTGCGGAAACTCGCTGGATGAGGAGACGCATGGGGATTGGTAAATTGGGATCGGGTAAATTGGGAACACCTCTTACTGCTCACCAATTTACCAATGTTCCAACTATGGAAGTTGCATCGCCTCACGGACTTCGGTCATCGTCTGCTCGGCGATTACGCGGGCGCGCTTGGCTCCATCGTCCAGGATATCCTGAACATAATGAGGCTTGGCGGCGAGTTCGGCGCGTTTGGCGCGGAACGGTTCGAGGTGTTTGTTCAGATTGGCGGCGAAGCGCAGTTTGCAATCCACGCAGCCGATGCCGGCCTTGCGGCACTCGACATTGATCATGTCCACTTCGTCCTGCGCGGAGAAGAGTTTATGCATGGTGAACACGTTGCAAACATCGGGATTACCAGGATCGGTCTTGCGCTGACGCGCAGGGTCGGTGACCATTTCACGCACCCGTTTGGTAGTCTCTTCGGGGGTGAGCGCCAGTTCGATGTGATTGTTCAAACTCTTGCCCATCTTTTCCCTGCCGTCGATGCCAAGGACCTTCAACACTTCGGTGTGCTTCACCTGCGGTTCGATCAAAGCCTTGGTCTTATAGCGGTAGTTGAACGAGCGCACGATCTCGCGCGTAAATTCAAGATGGGGAGCCTGGTCTATGCCGACCGGCACAATATCCGACTTGTAGAGGACGATGTCTGCGGCCATCAGCACGGGATAGCCAACGAGTCCATAGTTTACGTTTTCAGGCTGTTGGCGAATCTTTTCCTTGAAGGTGGGCAGGTCGGTCAACTTGCCGAGCGGCGTCACCATCGAAAGGTAGGTGTGAAGTTCCATCACCTGCGGCACATGCGATTGGATGAACAGAATCGACTCTTCAGGTCTGATTCCCGCCGCCAGCCAGTCGAGTGCCATCTCGAAGGTGTTCTGCCTGAGTTCCTGCGTCGTCTCGACCGTGGTCAGGGCGTGGACATCCACAATGCAATAGACGCAGTCATATTCATCCTGCAATGCGACATAATTTTTCATCGCCCCGAGGTAATTCCCAAGGTGCTGACGACCGGTTGGGCGCGCGCCCGAAAACACTCTGCCTTTTTTGGACATTTTTTCCTTTTTGCAGAACGGAAAGCATCCCGTCCTATAAAGCAATTTTTGAGATGATTTTGAGAACTTCGCCGGGTTCGGCGTGACGATTGGTCTGCAACTTCGAATAAACCAGTTTCCCGTTCACTTCGACCTCGAACCTGCCTCCGTCCGAGGGGATTAGCGTCGCCGCCTCGATGAGGTGTTCATATTCCTTGAGCAACTCTTCAACCAGGCTCACGGCCCGGGTGGTGTAATGTCAAACCGCGCAATAGGTGATTTCGATCTTGAGCATATGACTCTCCGCTTAAAAATGTAAGAAAATTATAACATGCCGCCTGCGGCTTTCTCAAGGATGCTGTTGGCGAACCGGGGAGGAGCGACATGGGGGAAAAGAGAGAAGGTCGATTTAAAGGCTAAACAAACCTCAAAGGCCAACTCTTCTTTTGTCGAATTTACGGGCGCCAATGGGTGGCGCGTTTCAGATTGGCTGTGTAACCGTTGAAGATGGCTGGTAAGTTGCGTTTCCTCTGCCCGATATAGCGACTGATGCGCATGTCATGTCCACGACTCCATGCGGAGAGCGAATCTTCCGGCAAGTTCTCTACTTCCGCTGTTGCGAATCCCGGCTCAAGTCGTTTGAGTAATCATTGCCCTTCTTCCCAGTTCGTCAAGGGCATCTCTTGCGAAAGCCGTAACTTCAGTTTGCGATTGTCTTGACGCTGTACATTGTTTTGGTATAATCCCCCTGCTTAATCTCTCGCCGACGTAGCTCAATCGGCAGAGCACCCGCCTTGTAAGCGGGCGGTTACGAGTTCGATTCTCGTCGTCGGCTCTGTGACCACCGATTGAAAAACAAAGTCGGTTGGCGGTCAGCAAAACAATCTATCGAGGGCAGTTACCCAAGTGGCCAAAGGGGACTGACTGTAAATCAGTTGTCAGAAGACTTCGGAGGTTCGAATCCTTCACTGCCCACTACCGGTGATTTCACCGGTCAGCACGTCAAGCCCTCATAGCTCAGTCGGCAGAGCACACCCTTGGTAAGGGTGAGGTCACGGGTTCGAATCTCGTTGAGGGCTCAGTTGCTGAAAAGCATTCCTCTCTATTAAATAATAAGGAGTTACAATTATGGCGAAGGCAAAATTTGATCGCAGCAAACCGCATCTGAATGTAGGGACCATGGGGCACATTGATCATGGCAAGACCACATTGACGGCGGCGATCACG
>DAOUAS010000102.1:0-6893 GCA_034433295.1 Anaerolineales bacterium
GACCGCATCCTGAAAGACGTCAACTACAAGGAATACATCGTCGAAGACGAATCAGACGAGAGCAAGGAACGCTGGGACAATGTGCAGGAGTTGAAGCGGCTGGCAATGGAATATTCCACCGGCACGCTGGACGAGTTCCTCGAACACGTCGCCCTCGTCGCCGACCAGGACACCATCACTGACGCCAACGCCCCCACCCTGCTTACGCTCCACGCAGCCAAGGGACTTGAGTTTGGCGCGGTCTTCATCGTCGGCTTGGACGACGGCATCATCCCGCACAGCCGCTCCTTTGACGAGGTGGAGCAAATGGAAGAGGAGCGCCGCCTGTTCTACGTGGGCATCACCCGCGCCAAGGATAAACTGTATCTGTTGCGCGCCCTGCAACGCGGCGGACGCGGCTTGATGGAAGATACTTATCCCTCGCGCTTTCTGGAAGACATCCCAGCCGATTTGCTGGTCGGCAAGACCCGCGCGGGACGTTCTGTGCGCCACAGTTATTCAAGCCCATCCCGATCATTCTACGATAACATGAGATGGTCAATGCCCGCACCGTCGAAGCCCGCCCCTGTCATTCAAAGTCGATACACATCTGGAGACCGCGTCAGTCATTCGTCATTTGGAGAAGGCACGGTGCTGGAAAGCAAAATACAGGACAACGATGAAATCGTCGTCATCCAATTCAAATCTGTTGGGTTGAAACGGCTGGCGGCAAGCCTGGCAAATCTCAAAATAATTTGATAATGGGGATTCGGGTTTCTTCATCCCCCATCCTTCATCATTCATCCTTTCACCATGTTCATTCGCTTTCTCTATCTCGGTTTCAGAATTTACTGCTTCCTCTTTCGCCCGATCCGCATGGGTGTGCGGGTGATGATGATTCAAGACGGCAAAGTCTGGCTTGTGCGGCAGACTTACGTATCCGGTTGGTACTTGCCCGGCGGCGGATTGAAAAAGAACGAAACGCTCGAAGATGCCGCCCGCCGCGAAGCCCGTGAAGAGACCGGAGCGGAACTGGGCGAAGTCAGGTTAATGGGCGCATATACCAACCTTGTTGAATGGAAGAGCGATCACAACATTCTTTTCCTTTGCGCCGACTTCGAGTTCAAAGGCAAGCCTGACGCTGAAATTGCCGAACTGCGCGCCTTTGCATTGGATGAATTGCCTGACAACTTATGGCCCGGCCACCGCCGTCGGCTGGAGGAATATCGGGCGGGAGCAACCGGCCCACAGTTTGGAATATGGTAAATACGGACGACATTAGTCATCCATAAACGGCTAAAGTCGTCACTATGTCGGTTTTGTCAAGGTTGGTAAAATGAACATGAAACCCTACACTGGAGAACTATCATGACCATGAAAATCGTAATCCCGATGGCAGGCTGGGGAACGCGCATGCGCCCGCACACCTGGAGCAAACCCAAACCACTGGTGAGCGTGGCGGGCAAGACCTCGCTCGAACACCTGCTCGACATGTTCAAGACTTTACCGGACCCCGAAAACACGGAATATATTTTTATCCTTGGTCCCTATCTTGGCGAGATGCAAATCCCGCCCTTCATCAAGGCGAATTATCCAAAGCTCAAAGCGCGCTTCGTGGTGCAGCATGAAATGAAGGGACAGTCGCACGCGGTTGCGCTGGCGCGCGAATACCTGACCGGTCCGATGATCATGTGCTTCTCGGACACTTTGATGGAAACGGACTTTTCCTTCCTCAAAGATGAGACGTCAGACGGGGTGGCCTGGGTGATGCCCGTGGACGATCCCCGCCGCTTTGGGGTGGCAGAGGAAGGCGCCGACGGCTGGGTGACGCGCTTCATCGAGAAACCGCAAAGCCTCGATAACAACCTCGTCGTTGTCGGCTGTTACTACTTCAAGAGCGCCGAACAACTGCTTGCCGCCATCGACGACCAGATGAAGCGCGGCGTGATGTTGAAGAACGAATACTTCATGACCGACGCCATCTCCATTATGATCGAAAGCGGGGCGAAGGTCCGCACCAACAAGATCAGCACCTGGCTGGACACGGGAACCATCGAAGCCACGCTGGAAACGAACCGCATCCTGCTCGATCGCGGGGCGGACAATTCGTCCGAAGCGGCGACCAGACCCACGGTCAAGGTCGAGCCGCCGGTCTTCATCCACCCGTCAGCCAAAGTCGAAGCGGCGGTCATCGGGCCCTACGTCTCCATCGGCGCAAATTGCTACGTGAATTCGGCAGTCATTTCGGATAGCATCGTCGAGGACGGCACGGAACTCGTCCGCGCGTCGCTCACCCACTCGTTGATTGGACGCAATTGCCGTGTGGAAGGTCAGGCAAACAAGGAACAGCCTTCTTCACTTAACATCGGCGACAACAGCAGCGTCGTCGTCAATTCATAATCATGGAAATCGTCGAGTGCCGCTCCGATACGGAGTACGCCGAGAGACCGCTTTCCCTGCTTTGGGAGGGAAGCCGTCAGGAAATTGCCGAGATCTTCGCCCGCTGGCACGGACCCGGCGAAAAGGGATTCCGTGTGAAGACGGTGAACGGCATGGCTTTTGAATTAACGTACCAGGAAATTTCAGACGACTGGCACGTCCAACCCTTGTAGGAGATAAAATGACTCAGAGACTTTCAAAGCGCGTGGCTGAGTTGAAGCCGAGCGGCATTCGCAAGTTTTTCGACATTGTGGCGACGATGAAGGATGTCATCTCGCTGGGCATCGGCGAGCCTGATTTCACCACCCCCAAGCCGATCCTCGAGGCGGGTATCCAGTCATTGGAACACGGCGAGACACACTACACATCCAACAACGGAAAGATCGAGTTGCGTCAGGGAATCGTGGACAACCTGCAAAAACTCTACGGCGTGAAATACGACCCGTCGGAAGTGATTGCAACGGTGGGAGTTTCAGAGGCGTTGTACCTGGCGTTCACCGCCCTGCTTGAACCCGGCGACGAGGTCATCATCCCGACACCTTGCTTCGTCGCCTATCAAGCCGAGGTGATTCTGGCGGGCGGCGTTCCCGTGGAAATCCCCTCACGTATCGAAAACGATTTTGCCGTCGACCCCGACGACATCCGCAAAGCCATCACCCCGCGCACGAAAGTCATCTTTATCGGCTACCCATCCAACCCCACAGGTGCAGTCGCCCCGCGTGAGATCATGCTTGAAATCGGAAAGATTGCCGAACAACACAACCTGATTGTGGTTTCGGATGAAATCTACGACAGGCTGGTCTACGACTTCGAGCATGTCTGCTTCCCCGCCCTAAGCGACAGCCTGCGCGAGCGGACAGTTTTGCTCGGCGGCTTCTCGAAAGCCTACGCGATGACTGGTTGGCGCATCGGCTATGCCTGCGCCCCGAAGGATATTTTGCAGGGAATGCTGCGCGTGCATCAATACACCATCATGTCCGCACCGACCACCGCGCAGGATGCGGCGACCGAAGCCTTGAAGACGGGCGAGCCGCATGTGATGAAAATGGTGACCGAATACAACCGCCGCCGCCGTTTGATGGTGGACGGTTTTAACAAGCTCGGGCTTAAGACCTTCGAGCCGCGCGGCGCATTCTATACCTTCCCGAACATCCGCGCCTCCGGCATGGACGAGGATACCTTCGCTGAGACTCTGCTGAAAGAGGAAAGCGTGGCAGTCGTACCGGGCACAGCCTTCGGTCCCGGCGGCGAGGGATTTGTCCGCGCTTGCTATGCCACCGAGTACAGCAAGATCGAAGAGGCGCTTCGCCGCATGGAACGGTTCATGAGTCGACACGGGTGAGTTGGTAATTGGTAGATTGGTAAACGAAAGGAGCGGGCGTCGCGTGAAGCGGTCCCGCTCTTTTTTGATTCAAAGCAGTTTGGGCGAGACATGCCTGTCGATAAAAAGCATCTTATAATTTCGACAAATGGCGGTCTCCATTTTTACCGTCGAATGCCCCAAACAACTCGATCAAGGAATGAAAGGATTACAACACGCATGAGCATAACCATCTTAAGTATCCTGCTTGGAATAGGCGGCATGTTTGGATGGGGAATCTATGACTTTCTCGGCGGGGTTTTTGCCAAGCAGCTCGGACCCTTCAAGTCGTTGTTTTGGTCGCAGTTGACTGGCGCGGTATCCATCCTTTTGCTGTCCTTGATCTTTACAACAGGAACGCTTGTTTCGATGCTGGCAATTGCTTTGTCTGCGATTGCGGCAGCAATCTACTCGGCGGGATACCTGTTCTTCTTCAAAGGCTTCGAAAAAGGCAATGTCTCCATTGTTGCCGCAACCATGAACCTGTGGGCGGTATTCACAATGGTTGTCGCCTTTTTCTTCATGGGACAGCGGCTCTCTGTGATGCAAACCTGGGGCGTGGCGATGATTATCCTCGGCGCGGCTTTGGCATCCCTGAATTTGAGCGACATAAAAAGACAGGGCTTCCAACTTTCCCTGGGCGTCAAGGAGACCATGCTGGGCGCTTTTTTCTTTGGCATCTACTGGAACGTCAGCGAGATCATTTCCGAAGAAATTGGGTGGCTGTTGACCACTTTGTTCACTAAATTGGGGATTGTCATATTCCTGCTGCTTTTTTCCTTCCTTGTGAAACAGCAAATCAACCTGTCCAATACAGACTCAAAAACAAAATACACAGTAGGCATCATGGGGATCATCGAAGTCGGCGCAGTGGCGCTCGTCAATTACGGGTTGACCATCGGAGACGCCATCCTGATTACGCCGATTGCATCCGCCCTATCCATCGTGACGATAACGCTGGCAATTATCTTCCTGAAAGAAAAAGTGACAAGACTTCAAGGATTTGGAATTGTTGGGGCAATTGCCGGTATTATCCTGACTGCCTTCTAAAAAAGCAATGGGCTATAATTCCATTGAAATTCCAAAACTTCCCAAAAAGGTATCCCTATGGAACAGACCATCTCCGAACTCCAGCAGAAAATGTCCACAGGCGAGTTGACTTCACTGCAAATCACGGAGGCGTATCTGGAACGCATCCGCAAATATGACGATAAGGTCAACGCGGTGATCGAGGTCAACCCGGACGCGGAAAGCATCGCGGCAGAGCGCGACGCAGAAAGAGCAAATGGACGGATACGCGGGGCGCTGCATGGAATTCCGATCCTCATCAAGGATAATATCGATACCCACGACAAAATGCAAACCACCGCCGGGTCGCTGGCGCTGGAAGGGAATATCGCCCCACGTGACGCGTTTCTCGTCAGACAGTTGCGGAAGGCAGGCGCGGTGATTTTGGGCAAGACCAACCTCAGCGAATGGGCAAACTTTCGCGGTAAACGCTCCGTCAGCGGATGGTCGTCACGCGGCGGGTTGACTCGCAACCCCTACGCGCTGGACCGTTCTGCCTGCGGGTCATCGTCAGGTTCGGGAGCAGCCGTCGCCGCAGACTTTTGCGCCGCCGCCGTTGGCACCGAAACCGACGGGTCGGTCATCTGTCCGTCACAGACCAACGGCATCGTGGGAATCAAACCCACGCTGGGACTGGTCAGCCGCAGTGGAGTCATTCCCATCGCCCACAGTCAGGATACGGCGGGACCGATGGCTCGCACCGTCGCCGATGCGGCAATCCTCCTCGGCGCATTGACCGGCGTGGATAAAGCCGACTCCGCCACCGCAGCCAGCGCGAAACGGACGTTGAAGAATTACGCCAAATTCCTCGACACGGACGGCTTGAAGGGTGCGCGCATCGGCATTGCCCGTAACATGTGCGGCACGGACGCGCGTATCATCAGTCTCTTTGACCAAAGCATCATCTCGATGAAGAGCCTCGGCGCGGTAATCATTGACCCTGCGAACCTGCCAAACTTCGATAAATTCAGCAAAACCGAGTTGGAAGTTCTGCACTACGAATTCAAGGCGGACTTAAACAAGTACCTTGCGGGCGCGAACGGGCGGGTCAAGTCGATGGCAGATGTGATCAAGTTCAATGAGGAGAACAAGGCGCGGGTGATGCCATACTTCGGTCAAGAGCACATGCTGACCGCGCAGGAGAAGGACGGTTTGCGTGATAATAAATATCGCGAAGCGCTGGCAAAGAATCACCTGCTGACACGTAAAAACGGCATCGACGCCGTGATGAAGAAGTACAAGCTCGATGCGTTGATCGTCCCTTCCGGCGGACCCGCCTGGATGATCGACCTGGCCAACGGCGACGCCATCAATTGGGATATGGAAAGCACGTCACCGGCGGCAGTGGCTGGCTATCCTCACATCACCGTGCCAATGGGATATATCTTCGGTCTCCCCGTGGGGCTTTCGTTCTTCGCCAAAGCCTGGGCAGAACCGACTCTCATCAAACTCGCTTATGCCTTCGAGCAGGCAACGAAGGCGCGGGTTCCGCCGAAGTTTTTGAAGACAGCGGAGCTGTAAAACTCTCATCTGCTCTTTAGTATCCATTCAGGTTTCATTCATCTCCCTCCATATAATAAGATTTAACATTCTCCTATGAAAACGCCGCCGACTTGGGCAAGTCGGCGGCGTTTTCATCTACGGGTGTCCGAGGCGGAAATGAAATCCCCGAGAAACAAACTCTTATTCCGCGATCATGCTGACCAGAACCGCGCGCACCATGCAGCGGTGGGTAAATTTTTCCAGTCTCGGGATGAATGTCTCGCACGTGACCAGGGTGAGCCAGTCATAATCCTCGTGCTGGAACAGGGTTTCGATATTGTTGTCGTTATCACGGATGAGCATGTAATTGGTGGATATCGGCGGAAACTCTATCGAAGGTAAAGAAATAATATCGGCACAATTCACTATTGTTAACTCAAGTTGCCACCATACGCGCCTTGTGTCATGCTGAGGGACGCTCTTTCCCCGAAGCATCTCTGACACAATCAATCGAGACCCTTCGGTCGCGGAAAACACGCTCCCCCAGGGCGACATGGTCCTTTTC
>DAOUAS010000103.1:0-5960 GCA_034433295.1 Anaerolineales bacterium
ATCCATCAATTGGTTTTATCTTTCGGCAGCAGAAGACTCGGCGTTTTTATTTCCCAACCAACAAAACAACTCCATCACCATTGATTTTTTCATTGACCGCGCCCTCGCTCCCGAACACGAAAAATTGCTCACCAGTTGGGACAGCGGAGCGCCGTCGCTGCCAGCGGGACAGCAAAAGGATGTGGTGACTCAAACCGCCGAGCAGGTTGTCCCTGAGTTGTCGCAGCGCACGCCGCAGGAGATTCTGCTCGACCTCATGCGGACGGAAAACCTTTCGCTTTCGTTCTATGCCTTTGCGCTGGTCATCTCGCTGGCGTTGGGCGCTTTGCACGCGCTGACCCCAGGTCACGGCAAGACGATTGTCGCGGCGTATCTCGTCGGCTCGAAAGGCACGGCGCGACACGCGGTTGCCCTCGGCAGTATCGTCACGCTGACTCACACAGGCTCGGTCTTTGCGCTTGGGATTCTAACCCTGACCGCCTCGCGCTATTTTTTCAGTGGAAGTCTTCTGCCGTATCTGGAGTTGCTTTCGGGGGCGCTGATTATCCTCCTTGGCGGAGGGTTGTTACTTCCAAGATTACAAGCGTGGCGCAAAAGCCGCTTGCCGATTCAAGCTCCGCAGGAAGTCAAAACTGAAGATGGCAAGAAACGGCTGGTCATTGATCAATCCATTACCGAAGACGCGCCGACTCACAAACACGACGGCGCGATTCCGCGCAAGCCGACGGTGGGCGACCCACTGGCGGAGTTGACCTGGCGCTCGCTCATCACCCTCGGTGTCAGCGGCGGGCTCGTCCCCTGCCCCGACGCGATTGCCATTCTGCTGGTCGCCGTCGCCATCAATCGGATTCTGCTTGGGCTGGCGTTGATCGTCTCGTTTAGTTTGGGGCTGGCTGTCGTGCTCATCGTCATCGGCATGTTGATGGTGGGCGGCGGAAGGCTCTTCACGCGGATGAATTTCCTCAGCCGAGTCGCGCCGCTTATGCCTGTGGTCAGCGCGGGCGTGGTGATGATTCTGGGCGTCGTTCTCACTTACGGGGCGGTGGGAAAGATCGGGGCTGGGACCAGCCCGCAGAAAACCCGCGCAGCGTCCACTTTGAGCGGGGCAAGGGTTTTCTATCTCGCGGAAGATGAAAACAAGTACAAGCAAATCTTCGCGGCGGAGATCAATCTCGGCAGTCCGCAAAAAATCACAAGCACCGAAAAAGGCGTGACCGACTTCGCCATCTCGCCTGACGAGTCGCAGATCGTTTTCGTCGAGCAGACCGACGATTTGGATTACGCCCTGTGGCTGACGAGTTTGGACGGCGCGAACCAGCGTAAGATGTTTTTGTGTGACGAGGCGAATTGCAGCCAGCCCGTGTGGTCGCCCGACGGGTTGCGAATCGTTTTCGAGTACATGCCGCTCGACGCGGGGACTTCATCGCTGTGGTGGCTCGATGTGACGACGGGCGCGGCGCAGTCGGTCTTTCAGGAGTCGCGACTGCCTGGGACAAACCCGCGCTGGTCGCCGAACGGCGAGTGGCTGAGCTATGCTTCGTCGGACGGAATCCACCTGAGCAACCTGTCGAGTGGTGAGAGCCGCGTGATTGAAAATATGCTTGGCGCGGCGGCACAGTGGTCGCCCGATGGAAAGACGATTTTGCTGCGCGACGTGATTATCAAAAATGGAGTCTTTGTCACCCAGCTTTATTTGTACAACCTTGAGTCTGGCTCGCTGACCAATCCCAGCCCAAGCGAAAGCGTTGAAAATATCCTCGCAGCATGGTCGCCCGATGGGAAGCAAATTGCGGTCGTGCGGCGTGACCTGTCGATTCCGCGCGGCGATCAAATTTGGATAATGAACGCCGATGGCTCGAACGCCCGCGCCATCACATCCGCACCTGCCGTTCTGCACGGAAGTTTGAACTGGTCGCCCGACGGGCAATTTATTTTGTACGATTTGTACCTGCTGGATTCCTTCCCAATGGAATCTCAACTGGAAGCGGTGAACGTGGCGACGGGAGAGACGACGAACCTGGGCATCGTCGGCTACAACTCGAAGTGGGTGTGGAAGTAATAAAAATAACATGACCCGTCTGAAGGGCTTTTGTCGCACGGCTGCGTTTTCGTGGTATATATTTTGAAAAGGAGTTCTCATGAGCAAAATAGTCACCTTTGGCGAAATCATGTTGAGATTGGCGCCGCCTGGCTTTCAACGCTTTACGCAAGCCCGTTCTTTCGAGGCGGTCTATGGCGGAGGCGAGGCAAATGTCGCTGTTTCCCTGGCGCAGTTTGGGGAAAACGTCGAATATGTTACCCGTCTCCCAAACACCGACCTGGGAGATGCCTGTCTGATGAGCCTCCGTTCACATGGGATCAAAACAGATCACATTCTTCGCGGTGGAGACCGCGTTGGAATCTATTTTCTCGAGACCGGAGTCGCCCAGCGGGCAAGCAAGGTGATCTATGACCGGGCTGGTTCGAGCTTTGCAACCATCCAGACCGGCATGATAAATTGGGAAGAGGTATTCAAAGATGCGGATTGGTTCCATTGGACGGGAATTACCCCCGCCGTCTCTCAGGGAGCGGCGGAAGTCTGCCGTGAAGCCATCACAACTGCGAGGAAACTGGGCGTCACGGTCTCATGCGACCTGAACTATCGCGCCAAACTGTGGAAGTGGGGGAAATCCGCCGGCGAAGTAATGGTGGATTTGGTGGGAATGAGCGACGTTGTACTGGGCAACGAGGAAGACGCGGACAAGGTGTTTGGCATAAAAGCGCCGAATTCCAACCTGATTACCGGCGAAGTAAATGCCGAACAGTATCGGTTTGTGTGCAGGGAATTGGCGAAAAAATTCCCCTCCATCAAATTCGTTTCGATTACCCTGCGCGGCTCGATTTCCGCCAGCCATAACACGTGGTCGGGAGTGCTGCGGCATCAGGGAGATTTTTTCACGGCTCCAACGTATGACATCTTTCCCATTGTGGACCGCGTGGGCGGCGGCGATGCATTTATGGGCGGACTCATCTTCGGACTGCGACGGTACAAGAACGAGCCGCAAAAGGCGCTCAATTTTGCGGCTGCGGCGGCCTGCCTGAAACATGGCATTGTTGGCGACTTCAACGCCGTCACTGTGAGCGAAGTCGAAACCCTGATGACAGGCGATGCGTCGGGACGCATCGCAAGATAGGAGACAGCATGGCCCGTTTTATGCGTTTGGATGTAACCAACAAACTACTCGAGGTTGGGTTGGTTCCTCTTTTTTACAATGGCGAGGTCGAAATTTCGCTCGAAGTGGCTGGCGCCTGCGCCCGAGGCGGGGCGAAGGTAATCGAATTTACCAATCGCGGCGAACAGGCTTATCCGGTATTTGTCGAACTGGTCAAACATTTTGCCAGGAACGACTCCACGGTCATTCTTGGCGTGGGATCCATACTGGATGCTCCCACCGCGGCCCTGTTTCTGGCGGCCGGCGCTAACTTCATCGTGGGACCAGGCTTCAACCCGGAAATTTCAAGGTTATGTAACCGGCGAAAGGTGCTGTACCTCCCCGGCTGCGCCACAGAAACGGAAATATCGACCGCCGAGGAATTCGGCGCTGAAATATGCAAAATATTCCCCGGGGAAACCGTTGGCGGACCCGCCTTTATTAAATCCGTGATGGCTCCCTGCCCGTGGCACAGACTCATGCCTACAGGCGGCGTGGACGCGTCAGAAGCCAGCATCGCTGAGTGGATCAAGGCGGGCGCTGCGGCCGTTGGAATGGGAAGCAAACTCATCACAGCACAGAAGGTAAAAGACGGGAAATTCGACGAAATTGCGGAAATGGCCGGGAAATGCGTGGACTGGGTGCGAAAAGCAAGGGGAGTTTCATCTTCCACCGGTTGAGAATGCTCAAGTCCGGCCTTGAAGCGCCGGACACCTGAGACAAGGACATATTGGGTTGAATCGTCATGAAGGAGCCAGTGCATTTTTCTGCTAACCAACCGTGGAACAGTATGGATGAGTGCGGCGCGCGGGACGGGGTTATAATGGTGGAAAATCGCCGCTCTATTGTCCACCGGATCAAGAAGAAGGATTCGAAAAAAGCCAATGCCCACCATCACATCCAACCACAAGGATTTGTTCCGCACTCCAGATACGGAAGACAAATTGAATCTCTTCCATCGGCTGTTGAATGCCAACGAGTTGACGGTCACACTGTCGCTGGCTTTGTTGAAGGTCATTCACGGGGAACTGGGGAGCAAAGACCATTCCGACCGTTCCATCTATAAGCGGTATGCCGCGGCCATCGAAACCCTGCGATATCGCATGTTGGACACCCTGCAACTGGTGGTGGCTGCGTGGAAGAATCAGCGGGCAAAATCCAGCGCCCTGCCGGAGTGGTTTCCCGACGACCAACCCAAGGGCTAGTCAAATATGAACCAGTTTCGAAACCCTGAAAACATCCACAAACCGCTTGGCGGATATTCTCATCAGGTGGAAATCACGGGAGGGCGGATGCTCATCATTTCGGGACAGATCGGCATGAGACCCGATGGGACCATTCCCGAAGACCCAATCGAACAATTGGATATTGCCTTCGACAATATTTTCCGCAATCTGCAGGCTGCTAAAATGCAGGTGACAGACCTGGTCAAGTTGACAACCTATCTGACCGGCGAATGGGACACGGACAAACGCCGGGCGCTGGTCGCTTCCAAACTGGCGGGACACCAGCCGGCAATGACCCTGATATACGCCGCCGCATTGGCCAATCCCGCCATCAAGGTTGAGATCGATGCCTGGGCGAGTCTGTCGGACTAACTCAGTCGGCGACATGGAAAAATTCAATGGGGATTTTCTTTTCAGTCATTTTATTGGATGATCCACAATCCGCCCTGTTTTCAAGCAGGGCGGATGTAAATTATATGCCAACCTTTTCATTCTCGTCCATGTTTGTGGTTGGATCATTTGAAGAATAATACTTGGCAGAAAATTCATAGTCTATGCAAAATTTTACCGACGTAAAACTTGAGATTTTTGCCCCGCAGGAATATATGCTGAAAATTCGCGATGAACTGGCGAAGATTGGCGTCGGGCGGGTTGGAAACTACGACCATTGCATGGCGATGTATCCTGTGCAGGGTTCGTACCGTCCGCTGGCGGGGGCGAACCCGTTCGAGGGGACGGTGGGCGTGGTCAACGAAGGGACGGAGTACAAGATGGAAATCAATTGCAGGCGGGAATTGGTTGAGGAGGCGATCAAGGTCGTCAAAAGAAACCACCCCTACGAAGAGCCATTGATCAATGTCATTCCGCTGGCGAATCATTTTTTTAGCAACTAATGATTGGGTCGTTGCCGACTCAACCATTGAACCAACAAACGATAAAACGATCAAACCACCAAACGAGGAGAACAACTTATGCCAACCCCATCCCTTAACCCCCACCTGCCCTTCGGCGAAAATAAACAAGCCGACTGGTACGGCAAGGACATTATTTCCGTCAAGCAATTCAGCCGCGATGACCTGGAGTATGTGTTCGGCGTGGCGCACGAGATGCGCGGCATGGTCGAGCGCATCGGGACCTTCGACTTGCTGAAAGGCAAGATTCTGGCGAACCTGTTCTATGAACCGTCCACGCGTACTTCGTCGTCTTTCACGGCGGCGATGGAGCGGCTCGGCGGCAGCGTCATCCCGATTAACGAGGTGAAATATTCATCGGTGTCGAAGGGTGAGAGTTTGCCCGACACCATCCGCACGCTGGAATGCTACGCGGACGTGATCGTCCTGCGCCATCCCGAAACAGGGTCGGCGGCGATTGCAGCGAAGGCGGCGCGCAAACCCGTCATCAACGCAGGCGACGGCGTGGGCGAACATCCGACCCAGGCGCTGCTCGATACGTTCACCATTTTCGAGGAACTCGGCGAAGGACAGATCGATGGCATGACCGTGACCATGCTTGGCGACCTGAAATACGGGCGCACCGTCCATTC
>DAOUAS010000104.1:0-47711 GCA_034433295.1 Anaerolineales bacterium
GGAGCGACGACCAGCGCGGGCAGGAAATTCCCCACACGGATTCTCATGATGTCGAGCAGGTTGCTGATGCCGACACCGATCAACAGGATTCCGCCTGTGGCAGTCATTTCCGCCATCATTGGGTCGGTGACGATGGCATGGAGTTGATTCGCCAGCAAGCTGACTCCGCCTTGGTAGACGAAAATGGGCAGCGCGGAGAACAGCACCCCCACTCCCAGTGTGGAGGCGAAAGCGACAGACGCGAATCCATCCAGGGTGGATTTCACAGCCAGCAGGTTGTAGTCGCCCGTCAAGCCATCCTGGATCGAGCCGAGAATGGCGATGGGTCCAATGCAAAAGAGCAGGGACGAAACCATAAATCCGCGCACGAATTTGGAGTTGGCGCCCGACTCGGTTTCGCTGGAGAAACGCTTTTCGAGAGTCTGCCCCAATTTTTGCAGCCAGTCTTCGATGCCAATCCATTCGCCGATCAATGCGCCAATCAACAATGCGCCGAGGACGATCAACTGGTTCTCGCTTTTGAGGAACATCCCCATGCCCATCGCTCCAGTGAAAATCCCCATCCCCGCGATGACTGTGTTTTTGAATTTCTCAGGAATGCGTGAACCAAATAGCAACCCGATAGTTCCGCCAATGAGTATGGCGGCGACGTTGATGAAAGTGCCTGTCATGTTTTACCTTTTTTATTCCTGTCTGGGTCGAATACCCCGCGGCTTGCCGCGTTTCCGATTTTGTATTTTGGTATTCGATACCCCGTCCGCTTGCGGCGGGGTAGTTTATTTTCCGCTTTATCGGGGGCTTAGCCCCCAATGAACAGAGTAGAATTAAGCTGATTTTGCGAGCGTGGTCTTCTTTCCCGCGTGTTGATTTTCAAGCAGTTCCAGCACAAAGCACAGGGACGAGAGACGGTTCAGGTAACGTTGTAAATCCGCGTTGACCACCTCCTCGTCGTCGAAGAGGCTGACCACCCGCCGCTCTGCCCTGCGGACAATTGCCCGCGCCAGCGAGAGAGCCGCCCCGCCGAGCGTGTCCCCGGGCAGGATGAACTGCTTGGGCATCTCGACGATGGCGCTCAGTTCATCGGTCTGTTGTTCGAGCCACTTTACCCGCGTTTCATCGATAAAGTGAAAGCGCTTTGCATTCTCTGGCGCGGCGGCAACCTCCGCCATTAGCCTGTAAAGGTCGCGCTGGACTTCGACCAAGATGGGAGAGGTTTGCGGGGCGCTGCATTGTGCGCGCGCCAAGCCCAAAGCTGCGGACGCTTCGTCCAGTGCGCCCACCGCTTCCATGCGGGCGTGATATTTTGGCACCCGTCCCTCGCCAAGTAGACCTGTCGTGCCGTCATCGCCTTTTGCTGTGTAAAAAGTCATGGGTGGCATTATAGCATTAAGACCATCATGTATAATTTCCCCATGCTTATTCCCGTCCATGATGAAATGACTACTGAAGCCCTCGGCTCAAAATTCAGCCCGCGCGCGCTGGAAATCATCCTCGCCGCCAACCGCAAGCAGGATTCATTGCGCAACCAGATTGGTCACGACGAGATTCATTTCGACAACAACGCCATCGAAGCGGGCAACCGCTACATCGTCGAACAGCGCGGATATGTGATTGCCTATCTGCTTTCGCCTGGCGTTCTCTCGGCGTGGATCGCGTTTGGCAGGCTGACCCACACCGCCCAGGATTTTTACTCGCACACGAATTACGTGGCACTCTGGCTTGACCAGTTCAACGGGACGCTCCCTCCTCCATCCGAGATTGATCCCGTCCAAAAGAGCTTGATTCAAAGCCCAAGCCTTCACTCTGGCAAAATTCATTTCCCGTTGGATGCGCTGTACTTCATACCCTTCCTGCGGAATTTTGCCCTTTCCCTTTTGCCAGACACCTCCCACGGAAAGATGAACCTGGACTCGCCCGCACAGGGGGAGAAGTTCGCCTATGCCCGCGCCGCCGCCGTCAAGCGGACCATCTACGAGTTCGAACTGCTGGAAAAAATTCTCACGCCCGAAATGTTTGCCAAGTTCACCGATTTATAATTTCGGAGTCCAGAAGTTCTACTTCTGGATATGACCGCAAGTATTTGCGGACTCCAATTCATAGTAAAAGGTATAATCAACTTATGGATATAAAAACTCAACTAACAGAATCAATGAAAGATGCCATGAAGAGTGGCGATAAAGTTCGCAAACTTACTGTCAGCATGGTGCTTGCCGCCATCAAACAGGTGGAGGTGGACAAACGCGCCACACTCGACGATGCGGCTGTAATTTCCCTGCTGCAAAAAGAAATCAAAAACCGCCGCGAAGCCATCGAGGAGGCGAAGAAAGCCAACCGTCCCGACCTGATCGCCGACAACGAAGCGGAGATCAAGGTGCTGGAGGTCTTCCTGCCGCAAGCCATGCCCGCAGAGGAATTGCGAGCGCTGGTTCAAGCCGCCATCGTCGAGGTTGGAGCCATCGCCCCAGGCGACATGGGCAAGGTGATGAAGGTCGTCATGCCCAAAGTGGCGGGACGCGCTCCGAATGACGTGATCAGCTCCACGGTCAGGGAATTGTTGGTAAAGTAAACTCGGTTGACAGTCACCTCCGCTTCGCGGGTGACTGTCAACTCTCTTAATCATGGCTCCTCGTCTTCCCGCCTCCCCCCGCTTGCGAGTCCTGCAAATCGTTTTGATTCTGGCAGTCAGTCTCGTCTCCTTTGTGATTCTGTCCATGCCTGTCACCCTGCGTCCAACCTCGCAGGCGTTGTCTGTCGGTGTTGTGCTGCAATACACCATGCAGTCGCCGCGCGACATCGAATACGTCAGCGAGGTGCGGACCGAGGAAGCGCGCAAAGCAGCCGAGAGCGCGGTTCAGCCTGTTTACACGCCGCCAGACCCGGCCATTGCCCGTCAGCAAATCGAGCGGTTGCGAATCGCCATGCAGTACATCACTTCGGTGCGCGCGAATGCAGAACTGACTTTGACGGCAAAGAAATCGAACCTGGTGGAATTAAGCGATGTCCGCCTGAAACTGGAGACGATTGATTATGTCGTCGGCATCCCCGACACCCGTTGGGAGAACGCGCAAACCGAAGCGTTGCGGGTTCTGGAACAGGTCATGCGTCGCGCAATTCTCGAGGACAAATTGGATGCCGCGCGTTCGGGCGTTGCCTCCTCTGTCAGCTTGACCCTGAACGAACAGCAGTCCGCGCTGGTGACGGAACTGGTGACCGCCTTCGTGGTGCCAAACAGTTTCTACAGCGAGGAGTTAACTGTTGCGGCGCGTCAGGCAGCGCGTGACGCCGTGAAGCCAGTGGTGAGGACTTACAAAGCAGGAGAGACCATTGCGCCTGCGGGCGAAATCATCACCCCCGCCGATATGGAAGCCTTCCAGCAACTTGGCATGATTCACCCCGGGCAACGCTGGGAGGATATGCTTGGCGCAATTGCGGTCATCGTGCTTTCCGCCGCTTTCGTACCGCTGTATTTCTATCGCCGCAAACGCTCGGTGGTGGTCAACGACGCCCGCAGCCTGATGGTGATCGCGCTTATTTTTATTGTCTTTCTGCTTGGTTCACGGCTGTTTACAAACCGTACGCTTGCGCCGTACGGTTATCCCTTGCAGGCGGCTGGACTTTTGATCACTGCCCTCTACGGATTGGAAACGGGACTGGTCATTTCAATTCCGTTGAGCCTGCTCGCGTCGTACGGGTTGTCGAACACGCTCGACCTCGCGCCGTATTACATGTTCTCGTCGTTGATCGGATTGCTGGCGCTGGGACCCGTCCGCCGCTTTTGGGGATTTGTGCGTGCGGGGGCTGCCATCTCGCTTTCGGGCTTGGTCGTGCTGATGGCGTATCGCCTGCCCTTCTTCACTCTCGACCTGTTGGGCATTGTCCAGTTTGTCGGAGTCGCGCTTTTTGCGGGATTCTCCGCCGCCAGCATCACCCTCCTGCTTCAATATCTCCTCGCCCAAACCCTCGGCCTGACCACCGTCTTCCAACTGCTCGACATTTCCCGACCCGATTATCCACTTCTGCAATTCTTCCTGCGCAACGCCCCAGGGACTTATCAGCACAGCTTGCAAGTCGCCAATCTCGCGGAGCAAGCGGCTGAGAAAATTGGCGCCGATCCGCTGTTGACTCGAGTCGGGGCACAGTTCCACGATATCGGCAAGGCGCTCAACCCAACCTTCTTCATCGAAAACCAGATCCCAGGCAATGTCAACGCGCATCACGACATCCCGCCCGAAGAGTCTGCTGCGACCATCATCCGCCACGTGACCGACGGCGTGCAACTGGCGAAGAAGCATCGCCTGCCCGAACGCCTGCATGATTTCATCCTCGAACATCACGGCACGCTCATCACCCGTTATCAATACAATCAGGCGATGCAGGCGGCTGGCGGTGACCCGACCAGGGTGGACATCGAAAAGTTCCGTTACCCAGGTCCGCGACCGAGTTCGCGCGAAACCGCCCTGCTGATGCTTGCGGATGCCGCCGAAGCCCGCGCCCGCGCCGAGCGTCCCACTGATGATGACGGCTTGCGCGCCCTTGTCCGCAATGTGATCGACACCGTGCAGAAATATAACCAACTGGATGATACCCTGCTCACGCTCCGCGACCTGAACCTGATTACCGAGTCCTTCGTCACCACCCTGCGCGGAACCTATCATCCGCGCATTCAATATCCCAACGGAAAGCCCGCCGAGCAGGACGCTACTTTGATGTCCGCGAGGAAAGAAAATGATTCACGTTGACCAACAGCACGCTTTTTCCGATGCCGCCCTTTTGGAACGCGCCGCGCAAATGACTTTGGATCATGCTGGTGCTGAGCGTAGTCGGAGCGCCGACCTGACGATTGTCCTGACCGACGATGCCCAACTCCACGAACTGAACCGCGACTACCTCGGAGTGGATGCGCCTACCGATGTGCTTTCCTTCCCCGCCGACGAGGACGACCCCGAATCGGGCGTCCGTTATTTGGGCGACATCCTGATCTCGATCCCCCGCGCCAAAAAGCAAGCCAAAGCAGCAGGACATCCTCTCGAAGCCGAAGTCCAATTGCTGGTGGTGCATGGCACCCTGCATCTGCTCGGTCACGACCATGCGAAGGTAAGGGAAAAAGCCCGCATGTGGAAGGCACAGGCGGAGGTGATGTCAAAACTGGGGCTGGGGCATATCAAGGTGCAGGAGACTTAATGCAAGTGTCACCCTGAGCGCCAGCGACACTTGCGCTGCACGCCAGTGCAGTGAGGGTCTCTGAGACAATCGTAGAGATTCTTCGCTGCTACGCGGCTCAGAATGACAATGAGCAGGATAGCAATGAAATCCTTTTTCTCCTCCCGAATTGCATCATTCCGCTATGCGTTCCACGGCTGGCATTACGCCTTGCGGACGCAACAAAATATTTGGATACACACTGCGGTGGCAACCGCAGTATTGGTTCTGGGTCTCTGGCTGAGACTCCCCACCCGTGACTGGGCGGTGCTCGTGCTGACCACGGCAATAGTCTTCACCGCCGAATTCCTGAACACATCCATCGAGGCGGTGGTTGACCTCGCCAGTCCCGAAATCCACCCGCTGGCAAAGATCGGCAAGGATGTGGGCGCGGCAGCAGTGCTGGTTGCCGCGTTAGCTGCAATTTTGGTAGGTCTGCTGATTCTTGGTCCGCCGCTGTGGGCGAAGTTGAGTTTGTAACAGGGGAGCAACTTACGCCAGAGTTCTAATTTTGGTCATCTCCCCTGCCACAGGCGGACGATTTCCATCAGAAGGGTAACGCTCCAGACCAATATACTGATTCCCACTGCGGCCGAGGCAACATCCTTGATGATGCCGATTTTCTCGTTGTGACCTGATTCCACGAAATCGCAAAGCGCCTCGATGGCGGTATTGACCATTTCCGTGACAAGCATCAGTCCGCTGGCGACGAGGACGATGCTGAAATCCAGCCACTGACGGTAATAAAAACATCCGCCCAGAACCAACACCGAAAGGACGATCTCAATGGCGAGGGAAGATTCGTTCAGGAGGGCGTATCGAATCCCCGAAAAGACAACGCGTAATTTGCGCATGGGGTGGAAACTTTGCTGACCGGCTCCAAGAAATTTATTCCGCATGTTTCTCCTTCCAGACTGGGAAATGCGTCACTTCTTCACACACGGTCGGAGCTGGGTATCTGTCCGCGCCACGTGATTTACCAGCCACAGTTCCAACTCGTTGTAGGTCTTTTCCGCCAGTTTCGAGGTCATATTGCCGATTTGCCATTCGGTGTAGAAGCGGTCGAACCTTTTGAGGAACTCGGCATGAGCCTTCTTGTTTTGGTCTGCAATGGGGCATTTGTACTTGTTCATGCAATCCTCCTCTTGTTCGAAGTGCCACTTTGCATAGAACTGGAGGAAATCCAAGATATCGCCCGCGGCCTCCAGAGATTTCTTGCTGGCAATCGCCGCCGAAAATTCATTGAACTTTTGGAAAAGTTTTATATGTTGCGCGTCGATCTCGGAGATTCCGGTGCTCATGGTTTTCTCGTCCCAGGTGATCATAATCTCTCCAGGAATTGGGAATTTTACGGTCCGTCTTCGAAATGACTGTAAAACCAGTGGCGGACTGCGCCTCGGAATTATATCAAAACATCGACAGCCCACGATCCCGGTCATGGCCGCTGCAATGAAGTGTTCGGCGGTTTTGATCGGATAAACCCGGACGGTT
Organism: Anaerolineales bacterium; assembly: GCA_034433295.1. Classification (GTDB taxonomy): domain Bacteria; phylum Chloroflexota; class Anaerolineae; order Anaerolineales; family Villigracilaceae; genus Villigracilis. The sequence continues at coordinate 6,691 of DAOUAS010000104.1, forward strand.
TCACCCGTTCTTTATAAAGTAAAATCAACTTCATGAAGGATCTCATCTATTCCCGCAATGCCATCCATGAAGCTTTGCGTGCAAGGCGCAGGCAGATATTTTCAATCGAAATTGCAGAAGGGGTTCAGGAAAAAGGCAAACTGACTGAAATCCTCAAGATGGCGCAACAGCAGAAAACCAAGGTCTATCGCGTGCCGCGCCACAAACTGGACAAGGTCCACGAGAACCATCAGGGAATCGTCGCCGAAGTCAGCGGATACCCGTACGCGGATGTGACCGACATCCTTGATAACGCCAAAGGCGAGCCGCCATTTGTGCTGATCCTCGACTCGCTGCAAGACCCGCAGAACTTCGGCGCGCTCATCCGCACGGCGGAGGCAATCGGCGTGCATGGCATCGTCATTCCGCTGGCGCGCTCGGTGGAGGTGACGCCCGCCGTGGTCAATGCTTCGTCGGGTGCGAGCGAGCACATGCTCATCGCGCAGGCGAATCTTTCGCAGACGATTGACGCGCTCAAAGCAGGGGACGTGTGGGTCGTCGGGTTGGATCAGGCTGGGGCGGAGATTCAGCCTGGGTCGCGTCACCTGAAAGGCGCGCTGGCTCTCGTCGTCGGCTCCGAAGGCGAAGGTCTGCACGAACTCACTCGCAAGAAATGCGACATCGTTTTGAAACTGCCCATGCGTGGAAAAATCGAATCGCTCAACGCCGCCGTCGCGGGGTCGGTGGCGTTGTATCTGGCCTATTTGAATCGCATGTAACAACATGTCGTTGCGAGGGCGCTCTTGTTCTTTGCCCGAAGCAACCTCCTAACTAATGGGGAGGCTGCTTCGCGATAAACCCGCTCGCAGCGACATAATCCATAGGAGAACATCATGCCAAGCACAACCTATCATTTTCCAAAAGGATTTTTGTGGGGGACGGCGACTGCCGCTCATCAAGTGGAAGGTCAAAACACCAACAACAATTGGTGGAAGTGGGAACAGGAAGGGCACACGAACGGGTCGTCCGCCGTCGCCGCCGACTGGTGGGGCGGACGCTGGCGCGAAGACTTCGACCGCGCCGCCGAGACGGGGCAGAATGCCCATCGCCTTTCGGTCGAGTGGAGCCGCATCCAACCGACGCCCGATACCTGGGACGAGGAAGCCATCGAAAAATATCGCGCCATGCTGCGCGGACTGAAAGAACGCGGCATGACTCCGATGGTCACGTTGCACCATTTCACCGACCCGCTCTGGCTGGCGGACCTGGGCGGATGGGAAACTGAAGCGGTGGTTCCCGTCTTCGAGAAGTTTGTCCGCAAGACGGTGGATGCGCTCAAGGAATATTGCGCGCTGTGGTGTACGCTCAACGAGCCGACGGGCTACGCGCTGAATGGATACATCTCGGGCAACAAAGACTCCTTCCCGCCTGGAAAGAACAACCTGAAACTTGCAATGCAGGTGCAGGCGAATTTGATTCGCGGACACGCCGCCGCCTACCGCGCCATCCATTTGCTGCAACCCGAAGCGCGGGTGGGATTCGCTCATCACTACCGTTCGATTGCCCCGCACCATGCCTGGTCGCCGCTGGACAAGTGGGTGGCGAACAATTTCTTCAGTGGAATCAACCTCGGCTTTGCATCCGCTCTGGCTGACGGCGTAATGAAATCGCCCCTCGGCTCGGTGCGGATTCCCGAAGCGAAAGGCACACAGGACTATTTCGGCTTCAACTACTACACCCGTGAATATGTGACCTTCGACCTGACCAAGCCTGGCACGCTGTTCGGGCGCAACTTCTTCCGCAAGGACGCCGAAAAAAGCGATCACGATTTTCTCGCCATCGAACCAGACGGAATGCGCGAAGGCTTGAAATGGGTCACGCGCATGTTCCCGAACCTGCCGATCATCGTCAGCGAGAACGGAGTCAACTCGGCGGATGACTCGCTTCGTCCGCGTTACACGGCGCTGCACCTCCATCAGATGTGGCACGCGGTCAATCTCAACTACCCGATTAAGGGCTACTTCCACTGGTCGCTGGTGGACAACTTCGAATGGGACTTGGGCTGGACTCACCGCTTCGGCTTGTGGGGACTCGACCTCGAAACCCAAAAGCGTATCCGCCGCCCCAGCGTGGATTTCTACGCCGAGATTTGCAAGGAAAATGGCTTATCCTCCGAGGTGGTGCAGAAGTATTGCCCGGAGGTATTCAAGGAAATATTTCCGTAATCCGCATTACCCCGCTGCCAGACAATCATATCTGAATTCCATATGGCTTCGAGGGATGCATCCCTCGAAGCCATATGCTTTTTCTATAACATTTCCAACTCGCTCACCAGTTTCTCCAGCACGTCGAAGCCACCCTGCCAGAACTTTGCCGAGCGGATGTCCACACCGGCTTCGGCGAGGATTTTCGCGGGCGCTTCCGAGCCTCCCGCCGAAAGGATTTTCAGGTACTTGGGTTTGAAGGCTTCGCCCTCCGCCTTGAACTGCTGGTAGAGAGAAAGCACGAGCAACTGTCCGAAGGAATAAGCATAGACGTAGAACGGGGTGTGATAGATGTGCGGGATGCAGACCCATTCCCATTTGAACTCGTCGCTCAGGTCAATCGAATCGCCGAACTGTTCCCTCAAGTTTTCCATGTACGCGGCGCAGAGTTCGTCTACTGAGGCGTTCTTCTGCACCATATCATGCGCCTGCTTCTCGAACAGCGCAAAATACGACTGGCGCATGATCGTGGCGTAGGCATCGTCCATCTGTTTGAAGAGGATATCGCGCCGCACCGACTCATCCGTCTCTTCGGAAAGCATCTTGTCGATGAGCATCATCTCGGCAAAGGTGGATGCGGTCTCTGCCAGCGGGAGCGACGAATGGTAGGTGAACACATTGTGATGTGATGCCAGCATCGAGTGGATGGCGTGACCGAGTTCGTGCGCCAGCGTCGCAACCTCCCGCGCCGTCCCCTGAAAGTTGATCAGCACCCAGGGCGTCATCTCCGGCAGGACAGACCAGCAGAACGCGCCGTTGCGCTTGCCCTTGCGGATTTCGCTATCGAGCCGGTTCTCGTCGAAAACGCGCTTCGCCAGGTCTGCAACTTTGGGGTCGAAGGCGGCAAAGGAGTCCAGCACCATGTTTGCGGCGGTGTCGAATTTATAGGTCTTCTTCGAGCGGGCTACCGGGGCATAGATGTCGTAGCGGCGCAACTTCTTCATTCCAGCGTGTTTGGCTTTGAGTTTGAAATATCGCTGGAAGATGGAAACGTTCTTGCGCGCCGTGTTGAGCAGGGCATCCACGGCTTCATCGGGGATATCGTTCATCAAATTCCGCGCCGCAATTGGGCTGCTGAACTTGCGCATCTCGATGTACTCGTTGTGCCAGTCGCGGACGCGGGTCTGGTACATCTGACCGAGGATCACACCGTCGTTGCCATATACGCGAAACTGCTCCTGATAACTTTTTGCGCGCATCTTCGGGTCGGTGTTGTGTCTGAAGGAATATAACTCGGCCTCGGTCATCTCCTTTGCCTTGCCGTCCACCCGCAGCTTGAAGGCGTAGCGGTTGGTGATCGAATCAAGCAGGTTGATCAGCGCAGTGGAGCCGGTCACGTTCTTGGTATTGACGACCTTTTCTTCGGCTTCCGTTAAGGTGTGCGGCTTGAACAACCTCAGCGCTTCCAGGTGGTAGCGGTAGTTGCCCGAAGCGTCCATCAGCCGTTTGGCGTTGGCTTCATCCAGTCCCTTCCACCACAGGCGGAAGAAGAGTGTGCGGTTTTCGATCCCCGCCAAAAATTGCTGGGCGCGGGATTGCAGGGTTTGGGCGGTCTGGTCCTGCGTATCGGCCGTGAAGGACAGTCCTGCAAACGAATACAGTTTGTTTGCCGCGCGTTCGATCTCCTCGCTGGCGCGGAGGATTTGCATGAACTGTTCGCTGGAAATATTGGCTGTCAGTTTGCCGCGCGCGCCTTCAAAGGCCGCGACCTGTTCCTCAATCATGTCGAATGCGTTTTGTAATTCTGGGCTATCGTAGCCGGGATAAAGCGGAGCCAGGCTCCATTTGGTTTGGGTGTAGGGCATGAGGTTCTCCAAAATAATTTACTTGCATATCGTCCCGAAGGTTTCAGAGAAAACCGTACATGAATTGCAGGAACCTTCGGGACTTTTTAGGCGTAATCGATTCTGTTTGGAGCGTTTCGAATATAGAGAGACGATCAAGGAAGAGGCGTGGGTGTGGAAGGCAATTCCGGAAGTGTTTTAATCTTGGGCGCAGGCGGACGTTCCATATTAAATCCCTTTTCACCTTCAAATGTAAAGTAGGATACCTGACCTGGGAAGACTTCGACCCAAGTTTGGGCGGGCTTTTTATCCTTTTCATAGGCGATCAGCACTTTGTATATCCCGGCAGGCAGGTCGCCCAGTACGAAGTTTTCATGATAATACGGGTCGGGATTGATTGCGCCGCCGCTGCCATAGGTTTTCACAATGTAATTCTTGTTCGTTTCCTCGGATCGCAGGAGAACCTCCTTGTGAGATATGGGGTTGCTCTTTGTGTCCATCACGCGTCCGGCCAGTACGCCCCAGCCTTGGGGCGGCGCAATCCACAATTCGGGATTGAGCGTGTGATGGAATGAATTCTCGCCCAGCCGCACTTCAAAATGTACATGCGGACCGGTGGTTGCGCCTGTTGCGCCAACCAGTCCGATCAGATCGCCGGTTTGCACACGCTGTCCGATTGTGGCAATGGTCTCGCTCATGTGCGCGTAAACCGTGTAAAGTTTTTGATTCTCATATCCAAAATCGTGGCGGATCACAACTGCCAGCCCGTAGGGGTCTCTGTCGTAACCGGGGGTTTCGGTAAATAATCCCCACCCCACCCAAACCACCGTGCCAGAACCCGATGCCAGGATCGGCGCGCCTTCTTCCGCGTCGATGTCAATTCCAGTGTGGACCACGCTCTCAAAGAAGATTCCGCCGTAACGATAATCGGCCTGAGGCCAATTGACCTGGTCGGCGGCAATCGGGCGGGCAAAATAAAAATGATCGTAGGCCGACAAGGCCCATGGGATCGGATACAACGGCGGACGCCAGCCCGAAACTGGTTCTGCGCCGGGGGTTGGCAGGTTGAATTGGAACGGCGCTGCCGATGGCGCGGGCTTCACTTCCGGCGGCGGTTGATTTGCAACAGCGGCAACCACCGGCGTTGACTCAATTTCTCCCGGGGGCCGGGAACAGGAAGAGAACAGCGTCAAAAGCAATATACTGGTAAAGATGGTTTTGGATTTCATTCTCGATGGTTGAATTTGCACCCGGTTTTTTCCAGAGCCTATGGGTTTTTGCATTTTATGGAATGATCGTGGGTGGAGTGACTGTTGCCGTGGGTGTATTTGTTGGCGGCAGGGGAGTGGGCGAAAGAGAGGCGGTATAGGTTGGGCGCGGCGTGCGTGTGGGGCGCGGCGTCTCTGTTGGAGTGAAGGTGCGGGTGGGCGTCAGTGAAGGCGGCAGGACCCGTGTGGGCGTGATCAGCGCCTCGACCGGGTATAGTTCCCGCATGGCGGTGTACCAATCCTGTCCGCCGGTCAAAACAAATTCGGTGAAGCGTGCGCCGCGGTAATAGGTCCGCCAGTTGGGAAGGGCAGGCAGGCGTTCCCAGTCGTAGGCGGAGGCCAGGGCGGTGATGTCTACCCAGTAACCGGCGGGAACAGGGGTATATTTCCCGCCTTGTTCATAAGTGCGTGGGTCGAGTTCATAGCGGGCGCTCAAATCCCAGGGCGTATCGTGAATGGGCTCTCCAAGCGAACCATCCTGAATCATGGCGCGGATGTATAACCGCCAGTAGGTCTGTGCGCCGATATCTTCGCGCAGGGCCGCCATCCAGCCAGTGTCCGACAGGATGGGATTGATGGTGAAGGCCCGCCCGGTGTAAAGCCAATCCTCTTCGAGACCGGGATCGAGGTTCGTCGTCAGCGGGATGAAGGCGTTTTCAAGGCTGGCGAGCACATCCCAGCCGGCCTCTGCTACAACGCGATTACGCAGGGCATTGAATGATTCGTCCACGAGGTCATGAAGTTGTGGATATGGCGCTTGAACACCCGGGACGGGAACCACATACCAGCGTTGATTCGGAACTTCCGCAACCGGGGTGATAATGGGCGCCCAAAGCGCAGGCGGAATATCTCTTGCGGCTCGCATGAAAGCGTCAGGGAATGGGTTGGGTAAACTGGCAAAGCCCCAGGCGAGTCCGCGCACACGCCCGTGTATCGGTGTCGGTGGGATCAGCAGGCTGCCTTTGAAATCATAGGCGGTGAGATAATTTTGGTTGGCGCTGCGCGTGATTGCGACGATTTTTTCGGCGGTTTCATTCCATGCTCCCCGGATTCCATCGCCGACCCAGTGGGCGCTGCGGGTTGGGTCGTTGGACTCCCAGATGTAGATTCCGCTGAAGCCGATGGTTTGCGACGCAGAGATCCAGAGCAGTTTCGAGCCATCATAATTCCAGACCGGATAACTTTCCGCGGCAAGCGGGGTGTTGCTCAGGTTTTGATAACGTTCCGGCCCTGTAAGGTCGAGATTTGCCAGCCAGATGTCGCTATCTCCGCCGCGGGTGGAGACGAAGGCCACATGCCGTCCATCGGGCGCCCAGACAGGGGAGTGATCGGAGGCGGGGTCTTCGGTGACTGCAATCTGGGTGCGGTCACCGACGGAAACTACCGCTACTTCAAGGTTGTCATTGATATAGGTCTCGAAGACCAGCCACTGTGAGTCGGGAGACCAGGATGGAGAGGAGTCGTATTCCTGCGAATCGGTGATCTGGGTCGTTTCGCCGGTTTGCATGTCCATTACATACAAATCCCAAAACCCGGTTCGGTCCGAGGCAAAGGCCAGTTTGGCGCGATCAGGACTGAGTGCGGGGGAGATGTCGTTCCAATCCCCGGCGCTGATTCGCGTGAGCGGCAAATCCTGCGGCTGTTCCCGTTGAATAAAGAGGTGAGCGTAACCGTTCTCTTCGATGGAAAGGAAGATGAAGTTGTTCTCGCCGTCATAGCGGATGATCGACGGGGTGCTGGTGGGGCTTGGTGTGGCGTCTGCAATGGGAATGGGCGTCGAATCGGTGGATCGCGAACAGCCAAATAACAGAAGGCTGAAGGTTATCAGAGCGATTGTTTTTATGGAATGGAATGAATGAAAAGGCATGGATTAATTCAACTAATCGGAGGCGGGTGGTTTGATATCAAACGCGCAAACGACAGGTTCGTTTTCCTGTCCCTCCGGGTAATATAATTTGGCGCTGAGGGTGTAGGGATTACGAAGTTCGCTGCGGATGTGCATGGTGAGTTCGAGTTTCCAACCGAGCGGTTCCACGATGTTTGTTGATGCGACCTCACCGCCTTCCGCATCGTAAAGAGTCACTTCAATGGAAGGGCGTTTTTGAAAGGGGGTGATCTCCATGTCCACGCGCAGGCGATAGCCATCAGGATAGGGCTGGGCAGAGAGTTGCAGAATCCGCGTCTCTTCGGGCGCGGCGCGATTTGCCGCATTGGGATCAAAGTCGATTTGGGAAAGGTGAAAATCCATTTCAGTATTATAACCACAAACAAATGGACAGGTCCGAATAGGGGATTACAGTTTCATTGGAAGTGGAGACCGCCGGGATGAAAGCTGCGGAAAAAGTTGTAAACAGGGGACTTCAGGAAAAATAATCTGCATGGAGAAAGCCTTTTTTGGATCACTATAAGCAGGCGATTGTAAGTTTTTAGAAAACAAATCTCTGCTCAAGCCGCCGTCCTTTGCGAAGCACCCCCGAAACGCAGTGTAGGGAGCGGAGACTTCGGAAGTCTTTGGCGTTGCGGCGAAAGAAATTTGACGTTCATCCTCATTCCTCGTATAATGAGCTTACCAATAAAACGGAAGCATCCAGCAATGGATGGAAGACCGTTTTACTCGCCCCCGATGACAAGGTTGCCAAGAGAGGCAGCCTGCCGTACCAGGAGTACGGATAGTCGGGGGTGTTTTATTTCGGACAACCGCTTAGAACAAATTTTCTGTTATAATCCTCTGCAGATTGGCGCGTGCCAATCAACTCAATCGCTATGGAGGCTGAAATGGATTTTGGTTCCATCAACTGGTTGGCAGTCGTTGCCTGTGTTGTGGTCAGTATGATCAGCGGCTCGCTCTGGTATAACCCGAAGACCTTCTTCCCCGCTTGGTGGAAGGTTGTCGGGGCGGGACGCGAACAACCCGGCATGGATAGCATGGGTATGACCTGGGCGTTGACGGTGCTTTCATCGTTCGTGCAGGCGGCTGCGATGGCATTCATGATCAACTTCATGGGCACGCCCGGCATTCTGACTGGTTTCATGCTCTGGCTTGGTTTCATCGCCCCCACACACCTGGTCAACAAGCTATTCGCGGGTCACGGTCTCAAAGTCTGGGCAATTGAAGTTGGAAATCACCTGGTCAACTTCCTGTTGTTCGGCGCGATCCTCGCCGTGTGGCGGTAACCTCAGGCAGCCCCTCCGGGACGCTTTGCGTAAAATCTCGGAGGGCTTACATATAAGGTGGGATAAAATAGTGCCATGCGTCCCACATATCTTGAAGTCAACCTTTCCCGACTGAAAAAAAACCTCGATAACATCCGCGCGAAAGTTGCGCCTGCGAAAGTGCTCGTGGTGCTGAAAGCCAACGCCTACGGCCACGGTGTGGATGGTGTTGCTCCCTTCATCACTCCCTTTGCCGATTATGTGGGTGTGGCGATTGTGGAGGAGGGGATTCACCTGCGGAAGACGGGGATTACAAAACCGATACTGGTCATGGGCGGAACATTGCGCGAGCAACTGCCCGACTTCTTCGAATATGATCTAACCCTCGCTGCTTCATCCATCGACCTCTTGACTGCCGCTGGCCAGTTGGCCGAATCTACCCGCAAGCGGATCAAAGTCCACCTGAAAATTGACACCGGCATGGAGCGCACGGGTGTTCGCGAATATGAAGCTGAATCATTGATCGAAAAATCCCTATCGTGCAGCCAATTTATGGAAGTGGAGGGAATATTTACCCATTTTGCGAATTCTGAAGTCCAAGAGTCGGATGAACTACCGTCCAAATTAGTGAGGGCTTCCCTTCAACTTGAGCGCTTTCAGGAAGCGTTATCCATTTACGAAAAACACAGCGAACCACATCCTCCCATTTGTCATATGGCGAATTCGGGAGCAACCTTGTCTCTGCCTGAAAGCTATTATGACATGGTGCGCCCCGGCGTTTTATTCTATGGGGTCTATCCCGCGCGTGATATCGAAAAGACGATTGAAGTCAAACCCGCGATGACCTGGAAATCGAGAGTCGTCTATAGCAAAGTCATCAGGCCAGGGCGTGCTGTCAGCTATGGGTCGTTGTGGCATGCCGAGGTAGAGTCCCGAATCGTCACCGTCCCATGCGGGTATGCCGACGGGTATTTCCGTCGAAACACGAATCAAGGGCGGGTGGTCATCAACGGCAAGTCCTATCCGCAGGTGGGGCGAGTCTGCATGGATCAGTTCATGGTCGATGTGGGAGGGGATGATGTCAAAGTCGGAGATGAGGTCATACTGATGGGGAATGGCATCGCTCCCGAAGAACTCGCCGATTGGGGAGGCACAAACGAGTACGAGATCATGACCAACGTCAGTGCGCGCGTACCGAGGGTGTTTGTGGGTGGGGTACAATAGGCAGACTAATTTTGAAGAGGTGACTTTTGAATCAGAAGGCTAAAGATTACTTGGTTTTGTTTGGTGTAGCGGGCGCGATCATTGCGCTCGACCAGTGGACGAAGTGGCTGGTGCGCGAAAACATCGAGTTCGGTTCGCAATGGCTTCCTGAGTGGTTGATGTGGCTCAGTCCGTATGCGCGGTTTGTGCATTGGTATAACAGCGGCGCGGCGTTCGGTATGTTCCAAAACGGGAATTTGGTATTCACCGTTCTTGCCATTCTGGTGATTATCGCCATCGTTTATTACTTTCCGCAGGTCGAAGCCGAAGATTGGACTTTAAAAGTGGCGATGGGCCTGCAACTGGCCGGTGCGGCAGGGAATCTCATTGACCGCTTGTTGATGGGCAAGGTGACGGATTTCATTTCTGTGGGAAGTTTCCCCGTTTTCAACGTGGCGGATTCGTCCATCACGATTGGGGTGATCGTTCTGTTGCTTGGGGTATGGTGGAAGGAACGGCAGGAGCGCAAGGCGGCAGCCAGTGGTCGGTCATCAGTAGTCAGTGATCAGTCGTCAGAGGAAAGTAATCAGTTATCAGTCGACAGTAATCAGTCGTCGGGCGAAGGCTAACCCATGCCTGCCTGTTTACTTGTCTACCTGTTTACCTGTTCCCCGCTCCCATGAGTGATCGCATCGAAAAATTCGCGTACGAAGGCGAGAAGGCGGATCGGCTTGACAAGTTTCTTGTCAGCCGCTTCCCTGAATTTTCCCGTGCGCGTCTGCAGGGCTTGATTGCAGACGGTTTTGTCATCGTGAACGGCGTCCCGGCAAAGAAGTCGGGACAGGCAATCGAACCCGGCGCGGAGATCGAAGTGCGCATACCGCCGCCAGTACCAACCAGCCTGGTGGGGGAGGATATTCCGCTCGATATTATTTTCGAGAACGATGATTTGCTCATTGTCAACAAGCCTGCGGGGATGGTGGTTCATCCCGCCGCCGGGCATGACACCGGTACGTTGGTCCATGCGGTGCTGGGATATGACCCTGAGATGGAAGGCATTGGCGGCGAAGAGCGGCCGGGCCTGGTTCATCGGTTGGACAAGGAGACTTCGGGTTTGATCATCCTTGCGAAGAATGAACGCTCCCATCGCTGGTTGCAAGATCAATTTCGTCTGCGAAAGGTGGAGAAGACTTATCTCGCGTTGGTCGATGGCAAACCGCCCACACCCTCGGGACGGGTGGAAGCGTCCATCGGGCGCGACCCAAGTCACCGCAAAAAGATGGCCGTTGTCCCGGACGGCAAAGGGCGTGAAGCGGTCAGTGAATACAAAACGCTGGAAACATTCAAAGACCACACCCTGCTTGAGTTTCATCCGCACACGGGACGCACGCATCAGATTCGGCTGCACTGTCAGTTTTTGGGATGTCCGATTGTGGGGGATTCGATTTACGGCAGAAAGAATCCCACTGTTGAAATAGGCCGTCACTTTTTACATGCCGCACGCTTGAAAATCATTCTGCCCAACGAATCCAGTCCGCGTACCTTCGAGACGGAATTGCCGGAAGAGTTGAAGAGGGTTTTGCAAAATATTCAACGTTAAACGTTTAACGTTCAACGTTTCAGGAGAGAAACATGGACTACACAGACCTTCGTTCCGATACAGTGACCAAGCCCACGCCCGAAATGCTGGAGGCGATGGCGACTGCCGAGGTGGGCGATGACGTTTATATGGACGACCCGACCGTCAACGCCTTGCAGGTGAAGGCCGCAGAGATGCTCGGCAAGGAGGATTCACTTTTCGTGCCTTCGGGGACGATGGGCAACTTGCTGGCTTTGCTGACCCACTGTCAGCGGGGGGATGAGGTGATTGTCGGCGATTGCTCACACATTTATGTCAATGAAGCGGGAGGGATGTCTGCGCTGGGAGGAATTCATCCGCGTCCGGTCAAAAATCAAGCCGATGGCACACTGGCATTGGATGACATTCGCAATGTCATCCAAACCGAGGATGTGCATCACACCATCACAAGGCTGATTTGCCTGGAGAACACGCAGAATATTTGCGGCGGTGTTGTGCTGTCGCCGGAATACACTCAGGAAGTCGGGAAGATTGCCCGAGAGAATAACCTGTCATTGCACATCGACGGGGCGCGGATTTTCAACGCAGCGGCAGCACTGAATGTGGATATAAAAGAATTGGTCGCACCGGCGGATTCAGTGATGTTTTGTTTGAGCAAGGGATTGGTTGCGCCCGTCGGGTCGATGCTGGTTGGGTCGCAGAAATTCATTAAACGCGCCCGTCACCTGCGGAAGATGCTGGGCGGCGGGATGCGTCAGGTGGGCGTGCTGGCGGCGGCTGGACTGATTTCGTTGGAGAAGATGACGGGGCGGCTTGGGCAGGACCATGCCCGGGCGAGGATCCTGCATGAGGGGTTGAAGCAAGTCCGGGGCATTAAACTGGACGCGAGTCCTGTATCCAACATGGTGTATTTCGATCTGTTGGATGAAGTCAGGTCGAGCGTCAATCAAATTGTGGATGAAATGAAGAAGCGCGGCGTGCTGGTGGATTGGGCGGGCCCGCGCCGCTTCCGGCTGGTGACGCATTATTGGGTGGACGATGCGGGCATCGAAAAGACACTGAAGGCGTTTGCCGATTTGTTGGAGTAGGGCAGGTTTCAAACCTGCCCTACTTCCGCCATCTTGGACGCGGATTCGATTTGATCGCGTCCGCGCGCTTTTGCGATGTAAAGTCGTTTATCGGCGAGATCGATCAATTTAGTGGTGTCGTCCGTATCTGTGGGGAAGACGGCAATACCCTGACTAATGGTCGGAATGGGAATGGTGACCTGTCTGGCGTTCTCGACCTTCATGGAAGCCATTGATTCGCGGATGCGTTGGGCAACCTGTACGGCTTGTTCCCTGTCGGCATTGGGCAGGGAAACGCAAAATTCTTCACCGCCCCAGCGTCCCACCGCATCTGTATTCTTGATGTGCTGGCGGATGACCTTGCACAGACTGATCAGCACTTCATCGCCGACGAGGTGACCGAATGTGTCGTTGTATTGCTTGAAGTGGTCGACATCCAGCATGATCAGGCTTAGCGGACGGTTTTGTTCCAGACAGCCCTTGGCTTGCTCATGCAGGCTGCTGATAAAGAAACCGTGGTTGAGAACACCCGCGAGACCGTCGAGCCGCGCCTGGTTTTCCACAAGTTCGTGATGGTAGGCATTGTCGAGGGCAAGCGCGGCGTGTTGAGCGATGTTTTCGAGCAATTCCATGTTGCCGCGGTCGAACGCATTGGGGCGGTAGGACGAAATTGCGATGGCGCCATTCACATGAGAGCCGATCATCGGCACGCCCATCCATGAGAGGGTGGTTTTATCCTTTCCGACCGTGACGATTTCCACGTCGTCCAGTTCGATTTCATTGCGCAGGTCGGGCAGGAAGAGTCCCCGCTGGTGGGTGATGACCCAATTCGAGAGCGTGCCTTTTTTCGGCACCCATAAATCCTGGAAATATTCTCCGTCATCGTAAAGCAATTCCAGATGCAGTTGGTCGTCTTGCGTCGTTCCGATGTAGTAGGCATCGGCATCCAGCGCGCTTTGGACGGCGGCGTCGAGCAAAGTGAAGACCTGCCTGGTCTCCAATGTGGAGCCGATCTTTTTGCTCAACTCGTTGACGATTTCAAGCCGCTCGATGTGTCTCGAAGCCGAACTCTTTAATTGCTGGATGGTTTCGACGCCGATGAAAGCAGTGACGGTGAAGCCGATATGGGTGATTACTCCCTGGGGCGACAATCCATCGGGCAGGTTCAGGATGAAGTGAAAGGTGGTGACCCCAAATAACAGGAAATATGCGGGACCGCGATTGACCAGCAGGATGGCGGACAGGGCCGAAATGAAAACGATGATGTAGATCAGGTGTTTGATTTCGGGGGGAAGGAAATAACTCAGCGAGCAGAACACGACTACGGCCAGGAGCGTGTTGATCCAGCTATAAAACAATTTGAGATGAGCGAAATTATAGACGGGGTAGTAAAAGGCCAGGTGCAGAATTCCAAGCATTCCGCAAATCACAAGCTGGGTCCTGTGGCGCGGGTCCTGCGGCGGAAAACTGACCAGGGACGTGGTGATGCTGGCAAACAGGATGGTCATGCCTATGGAAATGGCGGGCAGATTGGATACCAGATTTTCCCGTGGAGTGAACCCGCTGCGCTTGACTTTGTTTTTCATCTTCTATTCCGAAAATTCATGCGGGCTCTCGGTAATCAATCTTTCGAATGTTTTGACAATTTCAGGGTCGAAGGAAATACCGGCTTGACTCTTAATATATTCAACCGCTTTCAGGGTCGAAATTTTCTGCCTGTATGGCCGGATACTCGTCAGCGCATCGAAGGCGTCGACAATCGAGAACATGCGCGCCAGGATCGGGATTCCCTCCCCGTGCAAACCGTCCGGGTAGCCTGTTCCATCCCATCTTTCCTGGTGGTGGCGGATGAGTGGAATGGTATCTTCCAAAAACGGGATTCCCTCCACGATCTTTGCGCCAATATCCGGATGACGCCGCATCATCACCCATTCTTCCTCGCTTAGCGGGCCGGGTTTGTGCAGGATGGTATCGCTAATGCCGATTTTCCCGATGTCATGCAGCAGCGAGCCGCGTTCCAAAACTTTGAGTTGTTCGTGTGAGAAGTTTAACGCCTGCCCCAGTTTCGCGGTCAGGGTGCTGACCCGGGAACTGTGACCTTCCGTTTCCCTGTCCCGCGCATCCAATGCGGACATCAGCGCGGCAAGAGTTTGATCGTATGTCGCTTCGAGCATGTCGTATGCAATCTTGATTTCCGCCGCCTGGCGTCTTGATTCGACCAACAACACGGAACGTTCCAGCGCGATTGCCGTCTGGTTGACCAGCGTCTGCAAGTCATTGGGATTGGTTACGGATTTGTGCGCCGGATCTTCAGGGATGTCCATCCAAAGAATGCCATATTTGAGAGTGGGCGTCTGAATGGGGAGGCAGGCTCTCATCATCGAGTTTCCCTGCGAAAGATAGATCAACTGGCCTGATTCCATTACATCCTTGATGATATCCATCGGGTGTGCAAGTCCCATGTGCGCGCCCGACGCATCCACCTGCGCCTCGGCCAGAGTCCCCCCCTCCTTGTTGAAAAGCATAATTCCCGTAGTGGAACTTTTGGCGATCTTGTGCGCGGTTTGGGCGATATCCAGTGCGGCGTTTTGAAGGTTGTCCGACTGGATGATCTGGTTGCTCAGGCGGTAAAGTAGGGATGTGGTCCGCAACGAGCCGCGCAGTTCCTGCTGGAGCCAGGTGCTTTCAAAGGCGCCCGCCGCCTGGATGGCAAGTAGTTCGGCGAGCGACTGGTCGTTCTCGTTGAAGAAGACCTCGTTTTGTTTTCCGAAGGCAAGAATGGTTCCTATGCTCAGGCGGTGCCAGCGGATCGGAATGGCAAGCATGCTCCTCAAGCCGGCATGGTCGATGGCAAGATGTGATGTGGGGTGGTACTTCCTTATATCGCGGATGCGAAATGGCTGGACCGCGTGAAATGCAAGTTGTATAAAAGATTCCGATGCCTCGGACTTTTCAAGAGACTGGAATAGACTGGGCGCATCGCCCGAAAAGGCGCTCTGAACGAAATTTCTTTCCTGCCCCAGGAGGATTTGCACGAAGATAAACCTGGCTTGTAAAATTTCTCTGGATATGGAGGCCACTTCCGAGACGGCAGTCTCAGGCTGTACCATAGCCGATAACTGACTTCCGGTTTGGACCAGATTCATCAAACGCTGGTGATATCTGGAACGTTCCCAGGCGCGCGTCAGTTCAGCGGCAACCGCTTCGGCGAGCCAGATGTCTATGCCGGTGAAGGCGTTGAGTTTTTCGCTGTCCAGCGTAATTGCGCCATTGACGTATCCATTGAACATTAGAGGGATGATCACCGCCGAATGATTGTCCAGTCCTTCAAAGGGGATATAGTCTGCATCCTTGCTAATATCATTGATGATCTGCGTTTTTCTCTGGCGGACGGCCCGTCCCAGCGCGCCGGCTGAAGCGCTCTGACGGAAACCCGACGGGACGAGGCTGGTCTGCCTCCCGGTTGCCGCAAGCAGCATGAATTCCTTCCGATCCGGCTCGTGGATGAAGAGGCAGACCAGGTCACAGTTCAAGGCGCGTTCCAGCGAATTCGCCGCCAGTTGGGCCGCCACGGGCTGGTCCAGTTGATTCTCCAATTGTTGGCTTAGTTCCATCAACAGGGTGATTTGAGAATTTCGTTTCTTTTCATTCGACAATTGGCGCGCGAGAATGTTGATCTGGTCGGATTGGGCGTCGAGCCGAATCCGCGACAATTCCCGCGCCCGGGTGAATGGCTTGATGTAGCGCATTAGCCTGTTGTTCCACATCGCAAGGTCCGGGTCGGCAGACGGATCGATTTCCTCCCCGGTGCTTGAGAGTTCATTCATCAAACCATTAATTGTCATAATGATCGTGATGGTCTCGTAATAGAGTACCGCCGAACTCAGAACAAAGAACATAAACGCCGCGTTTCTGGCATCGACAAGCATTCCGCCCTGCGGTTTGAGCGTAAGGTCCATCATGATCAAAAGCGCGCTGAGGAAGATCAGCAGAGTCGTTTCCAGCGTGCTGGTGATCTTGACTGCCCGGCTTCCCAAGATGTCGTTTTCGGGCAATTGCAGGCGTTCCCATGGAAAAAGTTTGTGGAATGCGATTGCGGTGGCGAATAGCGCGGGGATGGTCAAGTGGGCAAATGATAAACCCGGCAGGAATACGATGCACCAACTGAGCCAGGGAATGGACTGCAACCGTGAATAATGCGCGTTGAGCCGTCTGCGGAAAAACAACTTTCTGGCGGTTTCAAATATGGAAGCCGCCAGAAAAAGGATGGACAGGACGAGTCGACTGGAACCCATTTCGAGCCGGGCGTAGTGACTGCCGGAGATTGCCAGGTAAATGCCGCTCGAGAATCCGGCCAGCACAAAGACCAGATTCAGCGGGTCGATGTGTTCCAGGCGTTTCTTCAATGGCGTGATCATGACCAATTGCAGTATTGCAACCAACCCCAAAACCGAACCTTCGATGAAAAATCCTGAAACCCCAAAAATCGCTGTTAAAAAGAACAGCAGGAGAATTGCCATGCTCCGATGGACCAGGACGCGATTGCGGCTGTACTTCAAAACAAACATCAACTGGTTTAACAGGGCGACAAGATAACAGAGCCCTCCAAAGACCAGCAACTCCCATGACTTTGTGCTTAACCACGCCGTTCCGAAGCGAAACGGGATCAATATAAACCCTATGCCGGTAATGCCGAGCAGCCAGGTGGAAATGGCGTTCAAGTCGTTTTCAGAGATGTTTTTCATGGCTTGCGTAGCATAGCATAAGAACCGGAATTTTTCTACCTTAAAAGCCGCCTGCGATTTCTGATATAATCGCCAGGCATAGGGGATGCAGACTTCATAAAAAATCAGATAGGTAAATGGTAATGCAGAATTTTATTTCCCTTGAACAAATCGACGCGGCCGCTCAGGCAATCAGGAAACAGACAACCACCCAGCCGGTGGCGGGAATCATCCTCGGCTCGGGACTTAACGATCTGGCAGATTCCGTCCAGCGAGCGGTCCGCATTTCCTACAATGATCTGCCCAACTTCCCCGTTTCCACTGTGCATGGACATGCAGGGCGCTTTGTAATCGGCGAGCTGGAAGGCAAACCCGTGTTGGTCATGCAGGGGCGCATCCATTATTACGAAGGTTACAGCATGGGACAGGTCACCCTGCCCATCCGCGTGATGCAGAGGATGGGGATTCCCAGTCTGATTGTCACCAACGCGGCCGGTGGCGTGCATCCCGATTTCAATCCCGGCGATGTCATGCTGATTACCGACCAGATCAACCTGATGGGCATGTCCGGACTGAATCCGCTGATGGGCCCAAACCTGGATGAAATTGGCACGCGCTTTCCCGACATGAGCCAGGCGTATGACCGCGCCTACATTGACCTTGCCCGCAAGGTTGCAAAGGAAAACGATATCCTTCTGTGCGAGGGCGTGTATGCCGGACTGAGCGGGCCCTCGTTTGAATCTCCCGCAGATTTGCGTTTCCTCCGCCTGGCCGGAGCGGATGCCGTTGGCATGTCCACGGTGCCGGAGGTAATCGTTGCGCGGCATGGAAACATGCGCGTGCTGGGGCTTTCAGGTATCAGCAACAAGGCCAACCTGGATGGATCGACCATCACAACCCATGAAGAGGTAATCGAGGCAGGAAAGGTGATTACGCCCAAGGTCGAGAAGATCATACGCGGCGCATTACGCGGTTTGTAATCAGGGCTTGTCATGGCGGAATTTTATAAATTCCTCGCTTCCTATGAGGCGCTGATCTATATCCTGCTGGCAATGGGGGCTTTGTTTGCCTTTCGCTGGTTATGGCGTTCATGGCGCGAATCACAGACGGCTGTTTACGCTATGGAGCGTGAGTTCTCGGCCCGCCGCTTGGGCCAGTCTTCGGCAATCTCAGCTTTAATTGTGATTATGTTTTGCTTCGTCTTTTTCATAAACACTTTCATTATTCCCGGGCTTCCCTCGGATGTGTTCCTCACCACGCCGACATTAGACTTGATCTCCACGCCCACCGGCACCCTTTCTGTCGAAATGATGACCCAGTTCGCAAACCTGCCGCCCCGGCAGGCCGCAAACACCGTTGGCTGTACTCCCGGCCAAATCATCCTTAAGTCGCCCGCCGCAGGTGACGAAATCAAAGGTACTGTCGAGTTAATTGGCACGGTGAATATTCCAAATTTTGGATTCTACAAATATGAGGTTGCGCGGGCGGGAAGCGATACTTGGGCGACCATTTCCGCCGACCGCACCCCGGTTGAGGATGGTGTGCTTGGACGTTGGAATACCACCGCACTGACGCCGGGAGATTATCAACTGCGGCTGGTTGTCACCGACAATCAAGGCAATGTGCTTCCGCCCTGTGTCGTGCCGTTGCGCGTTGTGCCAATTCAATAAATTCACATCGAAACTTATGCCTGAAATCCAAGTCCGCCCCACCGTTCCCTCCGATCTGCCCCGCTTGATGGGCTTCGATCATTCCAGCGCCAGTGAAGCCGTCTGGCAGTTGGAATTGCGCCGGGACCCCGCCCAATCCTCAATTATATTCCGCGAAGTGCGTTTGCCCCGCTCGATTTCTGTTGCCTACCCTCGCAACCCCTTTTCGCTTGCCGACGACTGGACAAAACGTTCCATGATGTATACCGCCGTCGACGGCGCTGATCTTGTGGGCTATATTGGTCTGTCCGAGCGCAGCATGGATTCGGTGGTGTGCGTCACCGATCTTGTGGTGAACGCTCCAAACCGTCGTCAGGGAGTGGGCGGCGTCCTGTTGTCTGCCGCCCAGAAATGGTACATTGATAGATCTTACCGCCGCTTGATTTTGGAGATGCAGTCCAAAAATCTGCCGGCCATCCGCCTGGCCCAAAAATTCGGATACGAATTCTGCGGGTATAATGACCAATATTACCTCACCCAGGATGTAACTTTGTTCTTTGGGAAATTGCTCAAATAGGTTTTCTGGAAGGTTAATTCGGCGGACAAAACCGCCTTTAAACAGTCATAAAACTTTATCGGAAGGGTTGTATGATTAACGGTTGGACGGATCCATTTCTGGCGGGGCTCCAGGCGCTCAATCAAATTCTGACGGCAGGCATTGCCATCACGGCATTCTCGCTTTTCCTGTACGCGCTGTCATTCAACCTGCGCGACAGGGTGGCGCGCTCGTTTGCCATTATTTTGCTCTGCGTGGTCATTGTCTTCACCACCGAAGCGCTGCAGGACAAATCGATGACGGCGGATGCGATTCAACTGCTCTTGCGCCTGCAATGGTTTGGCATTGTATTTCTTCCCGCCGCATACCTGCATCTGTCTGATGCTCTGCTTGTTACAGCGGGACGCCCCTCCCGTGGACGCAGGCGGCTTGCAGTGCGTGGCGTGTATGTTATCTCGGCGTTCTTCCTTGCTCTGCTTGCATTTGGATACCTGCTCGGCCCGATCATCATCGACGGCAAGCCCGCTCCCCATCTCCAGCGAACCGCTTGGACGGAACTCTTCACCCTTTTCTATGTCACTGCCATTGTGTGGGCCGGGATCAATTTTGCCCGCGCCTACCGGCGGATGCTCTCCAGTTCCGGACGTCGCCGGATGTTATACCTGATGGCCGGGGCAACCGCCCCCGCGCTTGGTTCCTATCCTTATCTTTTATTCGGCTATGGGCTTGCCGCGCGGCACACCTATCTATTCTGGAGCACGGCCACCGTAATCAATATCCTGGTTGGGGCGTTGGTCATCCTGATGGCGTACGCTGTTGCCTTCTTTGGCGTATCATGGCCGGACCGCGTGATCAAAAGCCGCCTCTTCAAGTGGATTATGCGCGGACCTGTGACCGCATCCATGGCTCTGGCATTGATGACCATTGTCCGGCGCGGCGGCGAGTTATTTGGCATGCCCTACAATGCCTTTGTCCCGCTGGTCGTGGTGGTGACCGTTTTGTTGCTTGAACATCTCATTACCTTTGCCGCTCCCGTCTGGGAGCGTTTGTTGTTTCATGGAAACGACAGCGGCGAACTGCAATTGTTGCAGAATTTCGAAGAACGCCTGCTGACTCAAAGCGACTTGCAGCAATTCCTCGAAACCGTGCTTGCCGCCGTGCGCGACCACATGCAATCGCCGTCGGCCTTTATTGCCGCTTTGGATGATGAAACCCTGTCCCCGATTATTGTGGCGGGCAACCGCGCCATGCTCGATCAGGAGGGATTGACCGAAGCCCTCGAAAAGGTCGAAGGCGACAACCGCCGCGAATTCCAATGGGGAAGTTTCTGGATCCTGCCCTTGTACAGCCAAAGAAGCCCCGACATGGATCAGGATGAATTTCCACCTCTGCTTGGATTGCTTGGCGTGGCGCGCCGCGAAAAACAAAAGGTCATCGAACGTGACCAGCGTGAGGCGCTCTGGCTCCTGGCGGATCGCGCGGCGCTTGCCCTGCGGGATCGCCAATTGCAGCAACGTGTCTTCCGCTCCGTGGCAGATTTACAGCCACACGTGGAAATGATCCAGCGGATGCGCGCCGCCGGGCGGTACGATGCCCGCACGAATCTGCTTGATGAAAAACTCCTGCAGGAAACCGACCTTGCAAATTGGGTGCGCGATGCGCTGACCCATTACTGGGGCGGACCCAAACTTATCAACAACCCCTTGATGCAGCTCCAGGTGGTGCGCGACCTTGCCGAAAAGGATGATGGCAACTTGTCCAACGCCCTGCGCACCCTGCTCCGCAAAGCCGTTGACCAGGTCAAACCCAGGGGCGACCGAAAGTTCACTACCGAATGGATACTCTACAACATCCTCGAAATGAAATTCATCGAGGGACGCAAAGTGCGCGATGTGGCTTCCCGCCTTGCCATGTCCGAAGCGGACTTGTACCGCAAACAGCGCATCGCTGTGGAAGCGGTTGCTAGGGCTGTCATGGAGATGGAAGCAAATCACAAGGATCAATAAGCGGCGTCGTCTCGTAACTCGTAACTTATCTACTTATTGGAATGGGAAGGAGTCCATATGGTTGGACAAAGGAAAGATCATGAAAACCCGATGCCCGTCATAGACGAGGGCTGGTGGGCGTCGGTGCTTGCAGAGGAGGGGCGCAATGCGCCGTCTCCCATCTTGCGTACGATGGGCAGACCCGAAGCGCTCCAGGAAACAAAGCCCGAGTCGGATAAAACCGAAATCCCGGAGCGTCCAAATGAAAAGGTCATCTCCAATTGGGAGCAGGTCAAAGAGATGTACATGCGCGACCAGATCGTCAATCTCTCCGTCACCGGGCATAATCGCGGCGGGTTGTTGGTGGAGGGCAATGGACTGTATGGGTTTGTGCCTTTCTCGCATCTTGTCGGGGTTTCAGACAAGGCGGAGAAACGCGACCTTGACCTTGCATCCTATGTCGGGCGCTCGCTTTCGCTGAAGGTCATCGAATGTGTGCCGGAGGATGAACGCGTCGTCTTCTCCGAACGCGCGGCGCAATCGGAGCCGGGCAGGCGCGCCGAGTTGTTCAACGCTTTGCGTCCGGGACAAAATGTCAAAGGCACTGTAACCAACATCACAGACTTTGGAGTCTTTGTCGACCTCGGCGGGGTGGAGGGATTGATCCACATTTCCGAACTGTCGTGGGGACGCGTCTCGCACCCGGGACAAATCGTCAAAATGGGCGATATCATCGATGTGCAGGTGCTGGACCTCGCGCCGGAACGCTGCCGGGTCGCTTTGAGTCTCAAACGTCTGCTGCCGAATCCCTGGCAAAACGCCGCCATTGACTTTCCCAAGGGATGCGTCAAGCCTGCCGTCATTACCAGCGTGCTTTCCTTTGGCGCCTTTGCCCGCCTCGACGCCGGAGTCGAGGGATTGATCCATGCCTCCGAAATTCCAATAGCCGATGGCAAGCCTTTGAAGGAAATCCTGTCTGAAGGTCAGGCTGTACAGGTGCGGATATTGCACCTCGACCCCGCCCACCAGCGCATGGGACTCAGCATGAGGCTGGAGTGAAACGCGCAACTCGCAACTCGTAACCCTGATGACCCAACCCTCCCCCGCCACCCCGCCCGAAAGTCTTGAAGGCCTCGCGCGCTTCTACCTGCGCTTTGGGCGTTTCCTGCGCGACATCATCGGCATTGCGTTGATCGCATTTGCGCTCATTTCCCTGCTTGCCGTTTTGGACATCACTACAGGTATGCTAGTCACGCCCTTTGCCGCACTCCTTTCGCTCTGGTTTGGCTGGGGGGAATTCATCATCATCTTTGCCATCGCATATTTGGGATACGCCTTGCTGCGAAAGGACGAGTGGGAGGTGCGCTGGGACCGGATCATCGCGCTTGAACTTGCCGCCCTTCTTACCCTTGGGTTGTTTGCCGCCGCAAGCGGAAACAATGACCTGATTGCGGCGGATGCCGGCCAATATGGCGGACGCCTCGGCTGGAGCATGGTTGATCTGGCGTCGCGTTACATGGGAGCATACCTCGGCACGCTGGTCATTTTCATTTTGTGGATGTTGACTGTTGCCACTGGACTTGGCTTGTGGATCAAACTCGAAGCCTGGCTCCTGCGCTTTGCGGGTGAGACTCCGCCCGACGCTGTTCCCAGCCCGACCACGGAATCCACACCTGAGGCTGTCGGTGTTGTGTCCAGTCCACACTTGGAGAAGCAAGCCGCCGCGCCGCCAAAGAAGAAGGCTCCGCAAATCCCGCCCGAGTTTCGCACCTCCTTCAAATCCACACCCAAGAAGGATGAAAAGCCGGCCAAGCCGCTGACCCGCAGCGAGGAACTTCCGCCGTTGAGCATTTTGATGACCGATTCAGCCGCACGCGCCGACGAACGCACCATCAACCAGACGGCTGGACTCATCATGAAGACCCTCGCCGATTTCGGCATCCCCGCCACCGTCATCGGCTATCGGGTTGGACCTTCGGTGACGCAATTTGCCGTCCAGCCTGGATTCATCAAAAAGCCTGGTTCCGATGAAGAGGACGTGCAGCAGATGAAAGTCCGTGTGGCGCAGATCGCCGCGCTGGAAAAGGATATTGCACTGGCGCTTTCCGCTCAACGTTTGCGTATCGAAGCGCCCGTGCCGGGCAAACCGTATGTGGGCATCGAAGTGCCGAACACGCATAGTTCGGTTGTCCGCATGAAGACCCTGCTCGAGTCCGAAGCCTTCAACAAGCTGACTTCGCCTTTGCGCGTGGTGCTTGGACGCGACGTTTCGGGCAATCCGCTGGTGGCGGATCTGGCGCGAATGCCCCACCTGCTGATTGCAGGCGCGACGGGCTCTGGCAAGTCGGTTTGTATCACCGCCCTCGCCGCCTGTCTGGCCATGAACAACACCCCCGAAGACCTGCGTATGGTCATGATCGACGCCAAGATGGTGGAGTTGATTCGCTTCAACGGTCTGGCGCATTTGTTCGGCAGGGTCGAGACGAACATCGAGCGCATCCTTGGCGTGCTGCGCTGGGTGGTGCTTGAAATGGAGCATCGTTACCGCCTGCTCGAATCGGCGCACGCTCGTGATTTGGAATCCTACAACAAGAAAGTAACCCGAAAAGCCGATGGCAAGGCACTGCCGCGCATTGTTGTCTTTGTAGATGAACTCGCTGATTTGATGATGTCCGCCCCCGACGTGACCGAGCATAACCTGGTGCGTCTCGCGCAGATGGCGCGCGCCACTGGCATCCACCTGATTGTTGCCACTCAGCGCCCCTCCACCGATGTGGTGACGGGTCTCATCAAAGCAAACTTCCCCGCACGCCTGGCGTTCTCTGTCGCATCGAGTGTGGACAGCCGCGTGATTTTGGATTACACAGGCGCGGAGTCCCTGCTCGGACGCGGCGACATGCTTTTCTTGAATCCCGAAGTCGGCAACCCGGTCCGCGCACAGGGCGTGATGATTACTGACATGGAAATCGAGCGCATCATCGCCCACTGGCAGAAGTCTGATGTCAAGGTAGATGATACTCCGCCGTGGGAGAAACTTCTGCAAGAATCCAGCGAAGGCGAGGAAGACAACGGATTGATCGAACAGGCTGTCTCCATCGTCCGCAGCAGCCAACGGGCGTCCGCGTCCCTGCTCCAGCGCCGCCTGCGGATCGGGTATCCACGTGCCGCGAGATTGCTTGACCAGCTCGAAGAGATGGGCGTCGTCGGTCCCTCACAAGGCGGCGGCAAGGAACGTGAGGTTCTGGCGGAGCCAGAGGATCTGGATGAAGAAGAAAAAGACGAATCGTAGGTCACGTTTCAAACGTGACCTACTTTGTAAAAGGATGATATAAACCATTTTATGAACCCCAACCCGACTTTCAGCGACAGATTACGGATTATCTTCAAAGGCATTCTCGACCCCATCGGCGCGTTTCTCAACCGTACGGGACTGACGCCCAACTCCATCACCCTGCTCGGGCTGGCAGGGACAACAGTCGGCGCGTACCTGCTCGCGCAAGGGAAGATGACTCTCGGCGCAGTCGTCCTATTTCTCTTCGTCATCGTGGACGCTTTCGACGGCACGATGGCGCGTCTGCGCGGCGAGCCAAGTGATTTCGGCGCGTTTGTCGATTCGGTCAGTGACCGTTACGCGGAGTTCGTCACTTTCGGCGGGCTTTTATATTATTTTCTCGCGCAGAACGATATGCTCGGCGCAATGATGACTTTTGCCGCCACAGCCGGTTCGGTGCTGGTGTCCTATGTCAAAGCCCGCGCCGAGGGACTGAACTTCACCGCCAAGGTGGGACTTCTCTCCCGCGTGGAACGCTACATCGTTTTGATTCCCCTTTTGCTTTTCAAACAGCCTTTCTGGGCTGTGACCATCATCGCCGTGCTGGGCAACTTCACTGCCTTGCAGCGCATCTTCCATGTCCGCGTGCAGGGACGTGAACGTATGAGGAAGTCCCGCGAAGCCAAACAAGCAAAAAAAGAGTACGTTCATTAACGATGGACGGCATTTCGCTTGGTCCCCTGACCATTCGCTGGAACGGGTTGCTGATTGCGCTTGGCATTGCCATGGGAGCCTTGCTCGCCGCGTATCGCGCGAGACAGCGCGACGCCGACCCTGAGATCATCTTCGACCTTTTTCTACCCATTGCAATTTGGGGGACTTTGGGCGCGCGCCTCTGGCATGTCCTCACCCCGTCTTTATCCTCCCTCGAACTTGGTCTGACCACCCGGCATTACCTTTCCCACCCGCTTGATCTCGTCTCTTTTTGGACTGGCGGTTACGGTATCCCCGGCGCATGGCTCGGCGGGACGCTTGCACTGCTGTATTTTGCCCGCAAAAACGAATATCCGTTTTGGGAACTGGCCGACATCCTCGCCCCCGGGCTTGCCCTTGCCCAGGCAATCGGACGGCTCGGAAATTACTTCAACCAGGAATTGTATGGCCTGCCGACAACATTTCCATTGAAGATGTTCATCGACCCTGCCCACCGTTTGAGCGGATTCGAGACGGTCAACTTTTACCAGCCGCTCTTTGCCTACGAATCACTGTTGAGCCTTTTCAACATGGCGCTTCTCCTATGGCTCTCCCGCCGTTTTGCCGGCAGGTTGAAACACGGCGATATTTTCCTTGCTTATCTCGGTTTTTATTCCCTCGTCCGCTTCCTGCTCGAATTTCTGCGCCTCGACGTTTCGCTGGCGGCAGGTGTAAACGTCAATCAGGTATTTTTTGCGCTGGTGTTTTTCGGCGTTGGAATCATACTTGCAGGGCGGCAACCCTGGACTGCATAGCTTGCTGATGCAGTGGACAGCAATCTGTCCGATTCCAGAGTTTCTTTGGTATGGTTTTGCGCCATCGCGCCGTCCAAAAACTGTAAGGTCTCTGTGAAGAATATTCAGCATGGCGGGGAATACAATCTGTTCGAGTTACGAGTTACGAAATAGGAGGCGCGGTGTCTCCAATAACCAATTACCAATAATCAAGATGATAGAAACTCATGATCTAACCAAACAATTTAATGACTTTCTGGCCGTCGATGGCGTGACACTCTCTGTTGATGCGGGACATATCCTGGCCATCCTCGGACAAAACGGCGCGGGCAAGACCACCACCGTCCGCATGTTGACCGCCCTGCTCAACCCGACACGCGGCTGGGCGAAGGTCGCGGGCTATGACGTGGTCAAGAACGGGCACGAAGTCCGCTCTTCGGTTGGGGTGCTGACCGAACAGCACGGCTTGTACATGCGCATGACCGCCGTCGAATACCTCGATTTCTTCGGACAGGTCTACAGCCTTTCGCCTGATATGCGGAAGTTACGCAGTAATCAATTGCTGGAATACTTTGGATTGGCCGAAGCCTCGAAGCGCAGGATCGGTGAATATTCCAAAGGAATGCGTCAGAAACTGGCCCTTGCCCGCGCCATGATGCATGACCCCGGCGTTCTCCTGCTTGACGAACCCACCTCCGCCATGGACCCGGAATCCGCGCGGCTGGTACGTGACGAGATCGCCCGCCTAAAATCATCCCAGCGGACGATTGTCATCTGCTCCCACAATCTGACCGAAGTCGAAGCGCTGGCTGACCAGATCGCCATCATCTATCGCGGGCGGATTTTGATTCAAGGTACGCTCGAAGAGTTGAAACGCACCGTGCTTGGCGCTCCCGAATACGAGATCAAATTCAGCGGCGAATGGGATTCAAGTGGGGCGGCTCTGCCGTCGGGGGTGGAATTGCTCTCTCGGACGGCGACCAGTTTGAATGTCCGCGTGGAGAATCCGCAGGAAGCGAATCCGCAAATCTTGAAGAGTCTATCCGCTGCGCCTGTCATGGCCTTCCAGGAGGAGCCGCGTTCGCTGGAACAGGTTTATCTAAAAGTGATGGCGGATGCAAAGGGGAGCGAAAATGTTCACTAATAAGTTCAGACTTGTCTGGCTGGTGGCGGGACGCGAACTCAAGGACCAGTTTCGCGATTGGCGCGTGCTTGCGCCCATGCTCATCCTGCTGATCAGTTTCCCGTTTTTGATGAACGAGTTTGCCAAACAAACCGTAGACTTTTTGAATCAATACGAAGCCAACCTCATCCTCGACCGTTTCGTGCCGTTCTCGATCATGATCATCGGTTTCTTTCCGATTACGGTTTCGCTGGTGGTCGCGCTGGAATCGTTTGTGGGCGAGAAGGAACGCGGAACCATCGAACCCATCCTGAGCGCGCCGCTCGACAACTGGCAGTTGTATTTTGGCAAATTGCTGGTGGGTGTGGCGACTCCCTTGATTGCCAGTTACCTGTCCATCATTTTATATCTGGTTTTGGTTGCGCGGCAGGCTTTGACCCTGCCCTCGCCGATGGTGATGGTCCAGTTGATTTTGCTCACCACCGCCCATGCCATCCTGATGGTCAGCGCGGCGATTGTGATCTCGGTGCAGTCCACTTCGGTAAAAGCCGCGAACCTGCTGGCTTCATTTATCGTTATTCCCGTCGCCATCCTGATGCAGGGCGAGGCGGTGATGCTTTTCTGGGGAAACGAGCAGGTCCTCTGGCTGGCAATCGCGGGCGTGATGATTATTTCGCTATTGTTGATTCGCGTGGGGATCGCCCACTTCCAGCGTGAATATTTGCTGGGACGCGAGATCGATGTCATCAACCTGTGCTGGATTTGGCGCACTTTCTGGAGGAATTTCATTGGCGGCGCGAAATCCTTCTGGCAATGGTATGGTGGTGTCGGGCGCGCCATGCGGCGTATTACCCCCGCCGTTCTCGCGATAGTCCTGGTTGCCCTTGTAAGCGTTTGGATGGGCTATGACTGGGTCATGGTCAATGTGGCGGACGTGATCCACAAGGCGACTCCCGAAAGACTTCAGAAGATCGAATCGAGCATCAGCCAATTGCCGGACCTGACCAACCTGCAGGGCAGTCTCAACGCGCCGTTTCTGTTCATGAACAATACGCGCGCGGTGGCCGCCATTTTCTTCGCGGGACTGTTCTCATTTGGTGTGTTGGGTATTCTGCTTTACATGCTGAACATCGGAATCATTGGCGGTTTATACGCCCTGTTTGAATTGCTTGGCATGAGCCCCCTGCCCATCTTTGCAGCCGGCGTCCTGCCGCATGGCGTCTTCGAACTGCCCGCGTTGATGATTGGCAGCGCGGTGGCGCTATACATGGGAGCGGCCATCGTCACCCCGCAGACGGGTAAATCGATGGGCGAAGTGCTGATCGAATTGTTTGCTGATTGGACGAAGATATTTCTTGGCGTGGTTGTCCCCCTGCTGGCGGTTGCCGCCGTTATCGAAGCCTACGTCACGCCCGGGCTTTTACTCAATGTAATGACAAGGTAAATGTCCGGATTCTGAAAACTGTACTTTTGGGGCTCTTTTTTCCCGCCCGAGAGTTGTGCTAAGATAAATCATGCCAAAAATAATCATCCTCGGTTCATCGAACGCGATTCCCACAAAGGATAACGAGAACACGCACATGGTTATCGTGGGGGAGGAGCGCATGTTGCTGGTCGATTCGGTCAGCAACCCCATCCAGCGCCTGGAGCAGGCGGGACTGGATTTCAACGACTTGACCGACATCATCGTCACCCATTTCCACCCGGACCATGTTTCCGGCATTCCGCTTTTGCTGATGGACATGTGGCTGATGGGGCGCCAGCGTCCGCTCAACATCTATGGACTACACTACACTCTTGACCGAATCGAAACAATGATGGGGCTGTACAGTTGGTCGGAGTGGCCTGATTTCTTCCCCGTTGTTTTTTACCGCATCCCGACCCGTGAAATGACTCCCGTGCTGGATTGTCCCGATTTCATCATCCACGCCTCGCCTGTTCATCACATGATCCCAAATATCGGACTGCGGATTCAGTTCAAGCAGGCACATCAGAGCATTGCCTATTCCTGTGACACGGAGCCATGTGACGAAGTCATTCGCTTGAGCGCAGGTGTGGATGTGCTAATTCATGAAGCCACAGGTGAGGGTATGGGACATTCCTCGGCAAAGCAGGCGGCCGAGGTTGCCAGAAAAGCCGAAGTCGGCAGGCTGATCCTCATCCACTACCCGACAGGGAAATATGCAAACGGTGACCTTGTTGCCGAGGCGCGCACCGCATTCCAGGGAGATGTGGCGCTGGCAAAGGATTTCACGGTGTTGGAATTTGACGGTTCCGATAACAAAAATACCCTCTGTTGAGAGGTAATTTTCGTAGATCGGTATATTATTTTCTCCTGCCTTCCATATCTTCTCCTCAATAAACGGAATCCGCAAGTTCTTCTTGCGGATTCTTGTTGTAAGTCTGTCCAAAAATAGAACTTTTGGATTCCCGTAGTTACCACCCCAAAATATAAGGCTCCCATTCGCCATTATCCGAGAGATGCCGCCCAAAAATGTAGGAGGCGCTCGCCGGTGGCTCCTTGGGGATATGCGCCAGATGCATGTGAACCTCCTCCACTTTACGGCCGCCCTTGCGATGATTGCATGAGGAGCAAGCCGCCACCAGGTTGGTCCAGTTGTGCTGTCCGCCCATGTGACGCGGGATGACGTGGTCCACCGTCAGCGGAACGTCGCGCCTGCCGCAATACTGACAGGTATAATTATCCCGCCTGAATATTTCGCGGCGCGTTAATTTGACGTGCGGGCGCGGACGGTGAATCTGGGTTTCCAGCCGAATGACGGACGGGCGCGGAAGCATCTGTGATATGGTATGAATGTATCCGCGACCGTTCAAGATCAGGTTGGCTTTTCCATCGAGAATCAAGCCTATTGCCCGACGTGTTGAGCAGACGTGTATCGGCTCAAAATTCGCGTTGAGTACCAGCACTGGTTCGTGCATACTGCCTCGGTAACCTGCGTGATTATACTTCCAGTTTGTGAAAGTTCGGTAAATCACTTTTATTGCAAATTGAAAAGGAGAGTTGGAATGAACATCATGATCGCGGGTGGCTCCGGATTCCTCGGCAAAGCCCTGACCGAGTCCCTGCTTGCCGATGGACACAAAGTTTTCATCCTCACTCGCGGCGGGAAAGCGCCAGCGGGGGCGCAGGACGTCAATTGGGATGCCAAAACTACAAGCGGCTGGGGACATCTGGTCAACGAGATGGATGTAGTGATTCATCTTGCCGGGAAGACGCTTGCCTCCTTCCCGTGGACTGCCGCCACGAAACAAGCCTTTCACGACTCGCGGGTTTTGCCCGGTCTCGCGCTTGCTCAAGCCATTCGGGAAGCGAGTCGCCGCCCTGGGCTTTTTGTGCAGGCTTCGGGCGTCAACCACTACGGCTTGAAAGGTGACATCGCCGACGAGTCCACCCCGCCCGGAGATGACTTCCTCGCGCGGTTAACGGTCAAATGGGAGGACGCGACCAAAGCGGTTGAAGAAGTGGGCGTGCGGCGGGTTGTCATCCGCACGGCGGTGGTACTCGGAAAAGGGGAGGGGATGCTTGGGCTGATGGCATTGCCTGTCAGGTTGTTCATCGGCGGGCCGATGGGGAACGGGAAATTTGCCATGCCCTGGATTCACGTCAATGATTGGGTTGGGGCGGTGCGCCACCTGATGGCTGACCCAACTGCGAGCGGCGCATACAACTTGATCGCGCCCACGCCCACGTCCAATGCTGATTTCAACCGCGCGCTGGCGGGTGTTTTGCATCGCCCGTACTGGTTCCCCACGCCCGCCTTTTTATTGCGGATCCTTTTGGGTGAAATGAGCGTCCTTGTGGTCGAAGGCAGGTTTGCCAAACCCAAACGATTGATCGAGTCTGGGTACAAATTCCAGTTCGAGGGCGCGCGCGAAGCGCTGTCCGATCTATTTGATTAAGTCAAAGGAGAAAAATCCATGAAAAAAATAATCCTCTTGCTGGCGGTGGTACTTGCCGCATGTGCGCCTTCTCAAGAGGGCATCGTATTGCCGATCCTTGCCACGCCTTACATTGACTCTGCTTCCTACCCCACTGCGCAGGTGCAATTGTCGGAGCCGAATCAAACCGTGAGCGGAATCGAAGTTCGCATGGATCGGGCCTGGGTGGAGGGGAAGAACGTCAACGCGAACGTGTGCTTCACCCTGCCCGATACGTCTGACTGGGGAATTTTATCCGCCAGCCTGACCTACGGCGGGATTCTGGTTCAGGAGTATGGAACGACCCTCGTTAGTTTGCAGGAGCCAGCCGAAGGAGTGATGGGAATGCGCTGTGATACACTGACCTTCATTGTCCCGCCCGACGCCGATCTTTCCAACGTGACCGTGATGATTGATGCCATTGGCGCGACTCCGCGCGAGGATGAATATTGCTCTGTTTACCTGCCAAAGATTCAACAGGCAATGCTTGAGCGCGGCACCGGTATTTCCGTGGATTGTGTGGATGTGAATGGTATGTTGACGATGCAAATCTTCGGCATTCCGTCAGGCATGACCCAGACGCAGGCGGAGGAAATCGTTTACAGCCCCGACTTCTATTCCGTGAATGGACCCTGGAGTTTCTCGTTCAATTTGGCACAATAAAATTCTTGTTGTATAATACACGCATGTTTGCCGCCTTTTCGATTTATTATTATTGCACCTATCCATAACCCACGCGATGGTGTGTTTGAACGCGCCCTCATCGTCGCGGGCGCGTTTTTATTTGTCAATTTCACGAAACATCATAGACCTGACAGGGTTCTAAAACCTGTCAGGCCTGGGTGAAGGAGAGCTTATGAACATCGAAGAACAGGTTGAATTATTGATGCTTGGCACGGACTATGGAGATGAAGACCTCAAGAAGTCCATGGCGGCGGAGTTGCGCGCTCGCCTGCTGCTGGCTGAAAAAGAGAAGCGTCCGTTGCGGGTATACTGCGGCTATGACCCCACTTCCACCGACCTGCACCTTGGTCACACCATCACCATGCGGAAGCTGCGCCAGTTCCAGGATTTGGGACATGAAGTCACCTTCCTCGTCGGCAGTTACACCGCGCTGGTGGGCGACCCCTCGGACAAGAACAAGGCGCGTCCGATCCTCACCGAAGAGCAGGTCAACGAAAATGCGCGAACGTATACTGAGCAGGCATTCCGCGTCCTTGACCGCGAGAAGACCAAAATCCGCTACAACGGCGAATGGCTTTCGAATCTCTCGCTGGTTGATTTGATTCGCCTTGGACAGAATTTCACCGTCCAACAGTTTTTGGCGCGGGATAACTTTTCCAACCGCCTCGAAAAAGGCGAGCCGATTTACATTCACGAGACTTTTTACGCGTTGATGCAAGGTTACGACGCCGTTGCCATGCAGACCGACGTGCAGATCGGCGGCTCCGACCAGTTGTTCAATATCATCGTGGCGGGACGCAAATTACAGGAGGCTCTGGGACAAAAGCCGCTGGTTGGCATCATCACTGCCATTCTGCCCGGAACCGATGGCGCGCAAAGGATGTCCAAGTCCACGGGTAATATCGTACCAATCAACACGGGCGCAAACGACATGTTCGGCAAGTTGATGTCTGTGCCGGATTCGGCGATGGGCTTGTACATGCGCCTCGTCACCCGCTGGAATCCCCATGAGATCGAGCAGATCGAAAAGGATGTGGCTTCGGGTTCTCTGCATCCGCGTGATGCGAAGATGAAGATGGCGGTTGAAATCACCAGCATCTTTTATTCGGAGGATGAAGCCAAAGCCGCGCAGGAGAATTTCATCAAGACCTTCCAGCAGAAAGAAATCCCCGATGAAATGCCCGAGTACGCTCTGCAAGCAGGGCAGACTGTAGTGGAGGTGATCATGGCGGCGAATATGGCGGAGAGCAAGAGCAAGGCGCGTTCCCTGATCGATCAGAAGGGTGTCAAACTCGATGGACAGGTGATCGAACGCGATGCGCCGTTCCCACACCCCGGCGTTCTACAGGTGGGAAAGCGACGCTTTCTGCGAGTGAAGTAGGTTGCACAAAAAAGCGATGAGCGGCACTCGCAGCGTCATCGCTTTTTACTTCCCGCCATCTTCGATCATCCTGAAAAACGCTTCGACAACCTGCGGGTCGAATTGTTTGCCCGAAAGGCCGCGGATATATTCGATGATTTCTTCTCGTTCCCATGCGTGGCGATAGGGACGATCCGATGACAGCGCATCCCAGACATCGATGACAGCAAAGATTCGTGCGGAGAGTGGAATCTCCTCGCCTTTCAAGCCTTGTGGGTAGCCGCTCCCGTCCCACCATTCATGATGACAATAGACGATATCCAGCGCAGGACGCAGGTATTCGATGGGATGGAGCATATCGTAGGCGTATTGCGTATGTTTCCGCATTTCAATCTGCTCCTTCTCGGTCAGGGCGCCTTTCTTGTGCAGGATGTTATCCGGCACGCCCATCTTGCCAATGTCATGCAATAGACAACCGCGGCGAATCTGTAATAATTCAGGTTCGGGAATGCCCATTTGCCGTGCCAGCTCAAGGGTCAGACCGGTAACGCGCTGGGTGTGCCCCTGAGTTTCCTTGTCACGAAGTTCCAGCGCCTTGCCCCATCCTTCCAGCGTCGTATCGTAGGCGAGCGAAAGTTCCTGGTTGGTGTGCTGTAAATTTTCGAACAATTGGGCATTGTCGATTGCGATGACGGCCTGTTCCGCAAGTGTATGGACGAACTCGATCCAGTTCGCGCTGGGGGAAAATGGCTGACGGAAGTAGGTTTCCAGAATTCCTCTTGTGGCGCCTTTGCTGAAAAGGGGAATGGCGTAATAACTCCGGAACTGTTCGGATTTTAGCTGTTTGAACGATATCGGGCTGGTCTCCTCGTTGACGTCTTTGATATATAAGGCCCTGCGGCTAAGGAGAATTTCTCCTGCCATGCCGTCTCCGAGGTTTAACGGCGTGCGCAGATTCTCACGGTTCTTGAATCCTGCCGTTGCGTAATAATCGAACGTCTGGCTGCGCGGGTCGAATACAAGAACTGTAACGGCGCTTGCTTCCATTTTCTTGATTAAGTGCTCTATGAGGATGTTGAGAGTGATGCGAATGTCCAGGCTGGAGGCAATGGCTGTGTCCAATTCGCGTAAAGTGATGAGGCGCTGGATCTGTTCTTCGCTCCGCTGATAAAGATTGGAGCGGTATATGGCGTTGCCTGCGATCTCGGCAAGAGTGGTCACCAAACGGGTTTGGTGCGGCTTGATTTTATGAGGGACGGTTAGCGCGACAGCGAGTGTGCCTATGATCTCGGTTGCTGTGCGAATCGGAACGACAATCCCGCTTCTATCTTCTCCAAAAAACCGGTTATCTTCGGGGATGACCAATGGGTCGTTATATGGACTGGGACTCGCATGTATTACTCCGCTGGAGTAAACCGTTCCAACAATACCATCTCCGGGTTTGAAATTTTGATTTTGCAGGGCATCGAAGCGGCCAGCTGTCGCCCGTAAAACCAGTTCGTTGTTCCCGATGTCATACAGCCAGATTGCCGCCGAGTCTGTATCCATGCTGGTTTTGATCTCATCCAGCAGGATGGGAAGCATTTCCTGGGTGTCGTGCGCAGCGCGTAATGAAAAGGAAATGCGGCTTACGACCTCCAGTTCCTCCAGCCTTTGTTTTGTTTCCGTGAACAGACGGGAGTTCTCCAATGAGGTTGCCGCCTGGTTGGCGAAGGTTTGGGCGATAATGCCGTGTTCTTTCGTGAATGCGCCCGCTGTCTTACTGTCGAGGTTGATGAAACCGATGAGTTTATCCTGTGCGTACATGGCGACACACATCCATCCATGGATGTAGGTGGTGCCTTCCCATTTTTCGAACAAATCATTTTGTTGCGCGTCTTCGATGATGTAGGGAGCCCTGCTGTCGGCGACCTGTTTCCATTTTGTCGTCAATGGAAAAACCTGTCCAATCTGGAATGACTCCGGCAGATTGCGCATTGCGGCAAATTTTTCGGTGTCTCCGTTGTGAAGCATGATTGATGCGCTGTCGTATGGGGCGATCTTGTACAGCCAGTCGAGAATATTTTCGTACAGGTTGTTTATGTCGAGGGTGTTGGCCAGCGCCGATGTGGCCTGGCTGAGAATTTCAGCCTGATTGCGGCGTTGACGTTCAAGGTCGAACAGCCGGGCGTTTTCCAAAGCGATTGAAGCCTGATTGGCAAAGGTTTGTGCGATTGAGGCATGCTCTTCATTGAAAAAAAACGGTGTCCGGCTGTCCAGGTTCAGAAAGCCGACTATTTTCTCCGCCACAAACAGCGGAATTGCCATCCAGCCACGGATGTAACTGGTCTCCCCGAAATGAGTGAAGCGTTTGTCATATTGGACATCTGAGACGATTACGGGTTTGCGAAGATTATGCAGTCCTCCCCATTTTTTGAGGTCAGACATGTATTTTCTCCCGATTAATTCCCGGGGAATATTTCGTCCCGCGATGATCTCAAAATATCCATGATCGAACATTTCGATGGAGGCGCTGTCGTAGTCGATCAATTTTGTCAGCGAGTTGAAAATCTTTTCGAAAAGATCTTCGGTCTCGGAGAATGAGTTTAATTCCCCAGTTGTTTCGCGCAACACCTCGGCCTGCTTGCGACGTTTTTGTTCCACTTCAAATAGTTGAATCCTTTCAATCGCTTTCGACATGCCTCCGGCGATTGTACTCAACAGCCTTTCATCGTTCGCGGTAAATGCGTCTGGCTCTCTGCTTTCCACATTTAGGACGCCGATGACCTTCGCCCCATTGTTGATGGGTACGCACAATTCAGAGCGAATGTTAGGCGTTGACTCATAATAAGCCGGTTCGTGCGAAACATCCCCCGTACATATCGGCTGTCCGCTGGCGGCGACTTTTCCGGTAATGCCCATTGTCAACGGTATGTAAAGGGACAAATTAGTTTCGTTCGTGCCGCGATAGGAAAAATGAGGTTTTAACTTGTCGCCAGTTTCGGTTAATAACATGACCCCGCAAACCTCAAAATACAACATGTTGCCAATGATATTTGTAACTTGTTTAAGGAGTTCATCCACTGTTTGAGAAGTTGACTCTGCCAGCGCAACCGCATGCAGGGCGGTCAATTCCTTGAGTTGCCTTTGAATTTCATCTTCGTTATGCTTGCGTTGTGTGATATCCTGCGCCACCGCGATGACCACGTCCTGTCCAAAGTATGTCCCTTTGAACAATCGTACATCCTTTGGGAAAACCTCCCCATTGCTGCGCAGCCCCCAGAATTCAAGTTGTTGAGGCTCCCCATTGAAAGCATCCCGCACGGCTTTCAGGGCTTTATCCATGTCGTTTTTGCCTGGTGCGCCAAGGAAGGCGGGTGTCTTGCCGATAAAATGTTCTCTCGAATATCCGTACATTTGAACTGCCCCATCGTTCACATCGAGGAAAAACCCGTCGGCATCCTGAATGTATATCGCTTCTTGGATGCTGTTGAACAAACCTTTATAACTGGTCTCGCTATCCAGGATGGCTTTTCCTGATTGTTTTTTCTTGATGGCCGCGCTGAGTGTGTTGGCGGCCGCCTTGAGCGCCCCCATTTCCGCTTCTTTCCATTCGCGTTCCTGTGTACATTCGTCGAAACCGATGAATCCCCACCAGTCTTTTCCAATTTGGAGCGGAATGCAAACCAGCGACAGAATATCTTGGCCTGCCAGGAATTCCCTCTCCTGTTCCGGGAAGTCACGGATCGAACCGTAAACGGGCAAGCCCTTGTCGAAATACTCGATCCAGCGCGAGAACCCATCCGCCGCAAAATCCTTGTCCTGTAATTTAGGGTTTTCAATTTGTGATTTGACTTCCGCATGACTCCATTTTGCAACCTGTGTCACCCTTATGGCATTGTCAGGCGGAAGGTATTTCTTGAAGACATATGCCCGGCTGACCTGTGTCGCCTTGCCCAACGCTTCAAGTACCTGGCCGATACATTCCTCCCAATCGTCCAATTTTAAGAACAGTTCTGCCGAATACCCGACTGCTTTGAGAATGGCATCCTGACGCTGTAAATTTTCCTCCGCCTGTTTTTGATTTGTGATGTCTAGAAGGATGCCGTGCCAGAAAAGCGGGGTGACATCCTTGCCCTGTACCAGTGATGCGTCTTCCTTGATCCAGACATAGTGACCGTCCCGGTGGCGCAGCCGGTACTCGACGCGAAATGACTCACCGGTTTCATCGGTTCGGATATCTTCGGCAAGGACTCGCTCCCTGTCTTCGGGATGCAGGGAGTTTTCCCACAAGTTGTTGCCCGCCTCCCACTCCTCGGGGGTGTAGCCAAGCAAGTCCATTAAGCGCGGACTTATATAATGGGTGGTTCTCGGTTGTTGAAAATTATCCATGAAGACAACGGCGGGTAAATTTTCAACCAAAGTGCGGTAACGTTCTTCCGCCTCCATCAACGCGGTTTCGGTATTTTTTTGCTTTGTGATGTCGGTAATTAAACCCTCGTAATATAAGGCTTTTCCTTTTTCGTCGCGCACCACTCTTGCATTGGTTGATGTCCAGATGATGCTCCCGTCTTTTCTCAGATTCCTAGCTTCGAATTTTTCCACCACGCCATCCCTGTCGAGTAATTCGATAAACTGCCGGCGGCTGTCCTCTGAAAGATGAATCTGCCTGTCTATTGTCGTGATTTGGTCGATCATCTCCAAGGGTGAACCATAGCCGAATATTTTTGACATGGCCTTGTTGACGACGATAAATCGCCCATCCGGCGTCGAGCGAAAAAATCCCTCGGCGGTTGCCTCAAGGAGATCCGAAAAAGTTTTCTCCGCCACCTTGAGCATTCGTTTCTCGTTTTTTATCAGGGCAAATAATGCCAGGGCTGTTACAGCGACATAAAACCAGCCTTTGTAGGTTTGTACCACCAGCAGGAGGTCGGTTTCCGGAAAAAGCAGTGCGGCAATTCTATCTGAAAGCAAAATCCATGAACCGCCAATAAAGGCATAAATAAGGGATACTTCCAGCGCAAAAGAAATTCTCCGTTTTTTCATGGTTTCTTGAAATTGTTCTAAATTCATTATAGACTTTTTTCAGGGCTTTTTCATGATAATCTTTAAACAAAAAAAGCAAACCATTCCGGTTCGCTTTTGAAGAGGCGTCGAGGGGATTTGAACCCCTGATGAGGGTTTTGCAGACCCTTGCCTTACCACTTGGCCACGACGCCATATACACAACGAGGATTGCCGACGGAACACCTTCCAATCCGCAACCCTCCATGTTGAGCGGGCGATGGGATTCGAACCCACGACCTTCTCCTTGGCAAGGAGACGTACTACCACTGTACTACGCCCGCGTAAATCTCTACGAAAGGCTGCCTCCCGTAGAGAGCGACGGCTATTCTACACTAGGTTTCAGCCAAAGTAAAGGGGTTTTTTGCTGTATTTTCTCCTGAAAGGAGACGTGCTACATCAACCAATAATTCGTCGTGAAAGTGAGCTATTTCCTTTTTCGGATTGTTGAAATGAGTTGCGTGCAATGGGTCAAATAATAATGTGCGAGAGGCGCCGAATTCGGTACCTAATATGGCATCAACTCTTTTTAGCAGTTCTTCCTCCACCGGGTTTATCAGGTTTGTTTTCAACTTTTGCTCCACTAATGCTGCTTAGTTTATACATCGCGTACTGAACAATATCGGCCACAACAGCGGGGTCGGCACGGCCTTCACTTACGGCCCCCACGGCACTTTGGAGTACTTCCCTTATTT
This sequence comes from Anaerolineales bacterium, assembly GCA_034433295.1. Taxonomy (GTDB): domain Bacteria; phylum Chloroflexota; class Anaerolineae; order Anaerolineales; family Villigracilaceae; genus Villigracilis. The sequence goes on from DAOUAS010000104.1 coordinate 45,504, forward strand.
CGGGGTACACAGCCAGGAGGGTTGCGACCTGATCACCCAGCGTGTTTTTATCTCCAAGTGAATTGAGAAGTTCGGCTGGTCTTACCCCCAACCAGTTTGCTAGAAGGATGATGGTTTTTAGATCGACAACGTCACCTCGTAGCGCGCGGAGAATGGTAGTGTGGGAAACACCAACGGCTTCGGCTACATCATGGGACGATAGTCCATTCTGTTTCATCGTTGCGCTCAATATTTTATTTAACATTCATGCCTCCGCCTAAATCATACCATAGATTTGGAACAATCGTAACCCAAAAAGAACGCAAATTATACACGCCTTTTCGCGCCCCCAGCTAACAATTTTGTAATGCGGCGCGGACGCTTGACCAATCGCTAACGGGATGGTACACTAACGCACCAATTGGAAACTAAAAGTTCAGAGGTATCATGCAGATCACGAGAGAAGATTTCCTGAGCATCATCAACCAGACGCTTCCCCACTTGGCGGGAATGCACAGACCCCCGCAAGTCCACAAGCGCATCAAACGTTTCTACTGCCTGCCGCTTACGACGGCTGGGAAATGCCCCCTGTCGTGCGGAAGATGCCGCGAACCCATCGAAGCGGCGCTGAAACGAGTGGATCCATCGAAGGCAAAAGCCCCCTACGCGGTCTTTGTTTGGGCGTTGCGCTCCACGGTGGCGGAAGTGATTGAAAAGGCTTCCGATAAGTGCGTGGAGGAAGTCAGGAATGAGTATGGTGAAAAAGTGGAAATCGACCCGCTTGATGTAATTTTGGAAACTCTCGAAGTTTCTGGCGTCGGAAACAATCTATGAAGATATGTGCGCGCTGCAAAAAAGCCAAGGGCAAGAATTGTTTTTGCAAAGATAAAAGCCGAAAAGACGGTCTTAATAGGTACTGCAAATCCTGCTCTGCCTTTCTCAAGAAACGATGGTACACACCGCATCCCAGGATTAAGAAAGTTGTTGCGGAGAAGCGGTGTAGGAAATGTTTGACTGTAAAAAATGCCAGTGAATTTCATCCCCGCAAAGGCGGAGGGTTGGCAAGTTGGTGTAAGCAGTGCCTCTCCATACATCGAAACAAACGTAACAAAGATAATCCTATTCAGCGACGAAACCAACAGTACAAGGCGAAGCACGGAATTACTCTTGATGAATACAACCGTCTTCTAGTTGCGCAAAACGAAAGGTGTGCAATATGTAATAAGCATATTTCGGAATTTAACATCGCTTTTGCAATTGACCACAATCATCGAACAGGATGTATTAGAGGCTTACTGTGTACAAATTGCAATCGCGGGATAGGGTACTTGCAAGATAGTCAAGATATTTTAGCTAAGGCAATTGCTTATTTGAAACGAGAGCGAGATGGCAAATAAAGAGAGATGGAAAAACGTTGAACGAACTGTAGCTCGAAAGCTATCGGGAATATTTCTCACTATCGGAATGTCCCCGGTGGAAAGAATACCCATCCTCGGCAGAACCGGACCGGACATCACGATCAACGAGAGCCGGCTGGTGATCGACGTGAAATCCAGGCAGCGTATCCCGAAAAGATTGTTTGCGGAACCGCGCCTGCTCATGCGGTACGAGGGAGGACTTGTTGGCTTTCGGCTTGATGAGCTTTTGAGCTTTGACAACAACGAGCCTTACTTGAAACAAAAACAGTGGCGTCCCCTTCAGGAGTGGCATGACTGGATGCAGATATGGACGCGGGAGCACGAGCCGGATGGCGTGTCTTGCATCGTCCTCCACAGACCCGGAATGCCTGTCGGCGACGCCACTATGGTAATTCATCAAAGAAATCTTAGGAGACTTGAATGGCAAACTCGGCAATCGTAGTACAAGGACAACAAATCGCCGTCAGCGACAGCGACGGATTGAACCACGCGCTTTCCAACCTCTCGAACACGTTGATCGACAACGCCACGCAGATCGTTGATGCGGCGATTTCGGGCGAGGAATACACGGCGCTCGAACGTCGTTCGATGATCGTGGTCGAGGCGTTGCGTTTGACGCACGGCATGGATCTGGCTGCGATTTTGACGCGCGGCGCGCTTATCAAGCAAATCGAACAGGAGGGATTGGTTTCCGTTCACCCCGGTCGCTTCTCGACCCTCACGGAAATGGCGGAGGATCAGGGTATTTCGGTTGGAGAGTTGAGCGATACCCGAACCTTGTGCGAGGTCATCTTCCCCTATCTTGAAAGCG
>DAOUAS010000105.1:0-37136 GCA_034433295.1 Anaerolineales bacterium
GCATTCGGGTAAGACGCCACCTGATCCTGGTGACAATCGCCGCAGAGTTTCTGCGGGTCAGAACTGGGGCTGGCAACCATGCCCTCGTGCGCGGCATCCTTTTCAGGCGCGGCAGTTCCGCCGTGACAGGCGGTGCAGGATTGCTGTCCGTGCGCGGTGGTCAGGAAAGTCCCTGCATCCACCAAAACTTTCTCCCATGGCTCCAACGGAGCCACATCGCCCCCTCAGCCAACGCCTTTAGACTCGCCCTCCGCATCGACCACAGGCGCGGCAGTATCAATCAAACGCTGCTTATCTGTATGGCAGTTCAAGCACTCGGTATCGGGAACGGCAGAAACCACCGCTGCGGGAGTTTCCTCTCCGGTTGCGGCGGCGGTTGGTTCCGTCTCGGTCGCCGCCTCAGTGGGCGGCTTGGCTGCGCAGGCTGTAATCAAAAACAGCGCAACGGTCATTAGGATTAATTTAATCTTAGACAAGTTGACCTCACAGTTTGTGGTCTATTTCACAAATTTTATTTATATTTCTTATGTAAACAAGTGACCTTTATAACTTCCCCTTATTGTTTTTTCTTATAGAAAAGTATAACTTATACTAAACAATGTTTTGTTCGATTCTTGCTTATCTGCAAGGTATTCTTGCCTGGTTTTTTCCCAAAGAAAAAGATAAAAAAACCGCACAACAGCGAGGCTATATCCCCAAATTCCCACATCCTGCATACAGAAAAGCAGCCTGCAAATTATTTTGCAGGCTGCTTTTCATAACTTTGGAAACATACATCAGGCAGCAGGCTGACTCACCTTCGCCACAATATCCTCCAGCATTTTCGTCGTCAGCGACTTGGGACGCTCGAGCGGCTGTCCCAACGCGCGCGCCCAGACGTAGTTGCAAGTCACGCCGAGGGCGCGTCCCACACCGAAGAGGACGGTGTAGAAATCGAAGTTACGCACGCCGTAGTAGTACTGCAAAGTCCCGGAAATCGCATCCACATTCGGGGCGGGATTCTTCGCCTTGCCCTGCTCCTTGAGAACGGTCGGCACAACATCGAAGACCATCTCCGCCAGGCGGATAAGGTCATCCTGCGGAAAGCGGGCTTTCGCAAATTCCAACTGCGCCATGAAACGCGGATCAGGCACGCGCAAAACGGCATGTCCGTAGCCCGGGATCACGTGACCGTCATTCAGGGTGTCCCATGCGAATTTATAAAGATCATCACGGCTCGGCACGCCGCCAAACTTCTTGTAAACATCCAACAGCCAGCCAAGACATTCCTGATTGGCAAGCCCGTGCAAAGGTCCAGCCAGACCGTTGAGCGCGGCAGAGAAGGAAAGATACGGGTCTGAGAGAGCCGACCCGACCAGGTGCATGGTATGCGCCGAAACGTTCCCTGACTCATGGTCTGAATGCAGGATAAAGTACAGGCGGGCAAGTTCGGAATATCCCTTCCTGTCAGCGACACCCATCATCTTCGAGAAGTTCGCGCCGTAATCCAACTTGGGGTTGTATTTCAGCTTTTTGGTCTCACCGAAATACTTCATGCGGTAGATGTAAGCCGCAATGATGGGAAGTTTGGCGGTCAGGTCGAGAGCATCCTCCAGCGCCGCTTCCCAATATTGATCTTTCTTCATCGAGTGATAACGCTGGGCAAAGATAGACTTGCCCTGCAGAGCAAGCACAGCCTGCGAGAAGAGAGTCATCGGGTGAGTCTCTTTCGGCATGGCTTTGAGCATCTTGTAGACATGGTCGGGAATTTCGGAGCGTTTCGCCCATTCGGCTTCCACTTCCTGAGCCTGCTCCAGCGTCGGCAGTTCGCCAATCATCAACAGGAAATAGAAACCGCCCACCAACGGAATTTTATTGCCGCGCGCCCTGGGCAGTTTCTTCAACACTTCGGGAATGGGCATGCCACGGAACAAAATCCCATGTGCGGGGTCGACATATGAAACATCGGTAAGCAAGGACTTGATGTCTCGCATCCCACCCACCACCTGTCCCACCGTCACATGATCGACAACGACATCAGCATGTTCCTTGGCCAGCGACTTCATTCGCTCGCGCCATGCGGGCAACTGCTCTGAAATTTTCTCGTGCAGAATCATGGTATTCTCCTCTTTATCTGACCTTTGACTATTAGACTCTATCGGAAATAAGAACTTGACAAGCAAAATACCCTTGAAAATAGGTGTTTTGACGCCAAAAACATTATTACCGATAAAGTCTATTGAAAGAACTAGAACGTCACGAGACTCTTGAGAGCCTCATGCGTTTCCTTCACAGACGCGGCTGACTTGTCGAACATGGCTTTCTCGGCGTCATCAAACTTGTATTCGATGATTCTTTCCATGCCGCCAGCGCCCAACATCACAGGCACGCCGAAGTACATATCGTCCAGTCCATACTCGCCCTTCATGTAAGCGGCGCAAGGCACGATCAATTTCTTATCCTTTAGAATGGCTTCCGCCATTTGGACACAAGCCATTGCGGGAGCATAAAATGCTGATCCGGTCTTGAGCAGGTTGACGATTTCACCGCCACCCTTGCGTGTGCGGTTGACAATGGTTTCAAGTTTATCAGCGGGGATATAGTCGCGGAGGGGAATTCCAGCGACGTTGGAGTGGCGGGTCAGCGGAACCATCTCGTCGCCGTGTCCGCCCAAAACGTAGCATTGGATATTTTCCACACTCACGCCTGTTTCCATTGCGACAAAGGCGCGCATGCGGGCGGAATCCAAAATCCCAGCCTGCCCGATGACCCGTTCACGAGGCAAACCCGTCTTCCGCACAACAAGGTATGCCATTGTGTCCAAGGGATTGGTCAATACAATGAAAATGGCATTGGGAGAATATTTCAGCGATTCGGTTGCGGCTTTGCCCACGATTTCCGCATTGGTTTTCAACAGGTCATCACGGCTCATACCGGGCTTGCGTGCAATTCCCGCCGTAATGATGATGATATCGGAATCCCTGGTATCGGCATAATCGTTCGTGCCTTTTACCTTGGTATCCTTGCCGATGATCGGCATTGCCTCCAACAAGTCGAGCCCCTTGCCCTGCGGCATTCCCTCCACGACATCCAACAAAACAACATCCGCGAGTTCGCGTTCAGCCAGCCAATGCGCGGTGGTTGCACCGGTGTTGCCGGCGCCTATAATGGAAATCTTTTTCATTGTTCCTCCGAGAAAAATTTGGCGATTTTCTTGCAGAAATCTTTATCAATTTTATCTGAAAATGCCGCTAATGATTAGTACAAAATGTCATAAATTGGAAAAAACCATCCCACCCCGAAAAAGGAAGAACCCCGACACAAGAGGGGTTCTTCCTTTTTCTATTCTTCCGCTTCAAGGAATCTGGTTGCCTGAATAGCTGCCGCCGCCCCCATCCCTGCCGAGGTGATGACCTGCCTGAAAACTGGATCAGCCGCTTCGCCTGCGGCGTATACACCAGGGACATTGGTCTCCATCTTATCATTGACCTTGATGTAGCCGAGGTTGTTCATCTCAAGCTTGCCCTTGAACATCTCGGTGTTTGGTGAATGCCCGATGAAGATGAATAAACCATCGGTCTCGAAAGTGGATTCCTCGCCCGTCTTGACGTTCTTGAGTTTGAGAGTTGTGAGTTTATCTCCCTGTGTCACTTCGGTGACAACCGTATTGAGGATGAAATTCATCTTGGGATGTTCCTTCGCCCGCTTCTGCAAGATCGCTCCCGCGCGGAATTCCTCACGGCGATGGATGAGCGTCACAGACGAGGCATAGCGGGTGATGAAGAGCGCCTCTTCGAATGCGCTGTCGCCGCCGCCCACTACCACAACCTTCTTCTCTTTGAAGAACCAGCCGTCACAGGTGGCGCAGTAGGAGACGCCGCGCCCGGTCATTTCCACTTCGCCGGGAACGTTCAAGTGAATCGAACTCGCGCCCGTGGAGATGATCAACGTGTCGGCTTTATAGACTCCGCTGTCGGTTTTGACCGTGTACGGGCGCTGGGAAAAGTCCACCTCGTGCGCCATATCGAATTCGACCTTCGCGCCAAAATGTTCCGCCTGCTTCTGGAACAATTCGCCAAGTTGGGATCCACCCACGCCTTCGGGGAAGCCAGGGTAATTTTCGATCAAGTGAGTCAACGCGGCTTGACCGCCCAACTGCATCCCGGTCAACACCACAGGATTCAACTCCGCCCGCGCCGCGTACAAAGCCGCAGCCAAGCCAGCGGGACCTGAACCAAGGATCAATACTTTTACGTGTTTTTCATCAGACATGTTATTTTCCTGGGAATGGATTTCAAGCAAAATCAAGATGACTTTGTCATCTAAATTATTACATGATTACAGCGTTTTGGATGCCCGAAAACTGCAAAAGTTACAACCATTCAGGTTCACCGAAGTTGCCTAACAGAAAGCCCGGCAGTATGAAAGAAACCGAGAAGCAAGTCTGGGCGACGACGTAAGCGAGCAAAGCCGCGATCCAGCATGGTGCGAATTTCTTCTTTACTTGCAGGGCGAGCATTTTCGAGACGTTGTTTGACGTTTCCGTGACAGTACTCTTCCGGGTTGAGTTGCGGAGCATCGGCAGGCAATTCTTCGAGTTGGCGTGAAAATAATTCGCGCTGAACGCAGTCGAAGCGCGCCCGAATGGAGTGAGTCAAAAACAAGTCCACGCGGACGGCGAGCCTATCCTCGTCGGGCAACTTACCTACCCCTACTGATCGTCCTCGATCCCTTTAACCACATTCCCATTTGCAACCAACCGCCTCACCTTCTCGATATATCCCGCCATCGTGGTATCGGACTCGATGAACGGCACGTGTTCGCGGATGAGGGCATAGGCGCCACGTGTGCCGCGGCCGAGGACCTTGTCCGCGCCGATGGATTGCTTGCGGAAGTCCACGCCCTGGGCGGCGGACATCAACTCGATGGTGAGAATCCGCTCGACGTTGTCCAGCACATCCCGTAGTTTGAGCGCGGCCGTCGCGCCCATGCTGACGTGATCCTCCACGTTCGCCGAGGTGGGAATCGTGTCCACGCTGGCAGGATGCGAAAGCACTTTGTTTTCGGTGGCAAGCGCGGCGGCGGTGTATTGTAGAATCATGAAGCCAGAGTTCAGTCCACCCTGCTTGGTCAGAAAAGCGGGCAGAACGTGCGTATTGGAACATTCGTCGGTCAGACGCATGATGCGGCGCTCCGAGATATTGCCCAACTCGGCGACCGAGAAAGCCAGGTAATCCATGGCAATCGCCAGCGGCTCGCCGTGGAAGTTTCCACCCGAAAGAACGGTTATCTCATCCTTGTCATCAATGAAGATCAGCGGGTTATCGGTGACAGCATTCAACTCGATCTCGAAAATCCAACGGGCGTAGGAAATCGCGTCGCGTACCGCGCCGTGCACCTGCGGAATGCAGCGCAGGGTGTAGGCATCCTGCACGTTGAGCGACGTGTGCTCGCGCGTGAATTGACTGTCTTTCAAAAGACTGCGCAAATAAGCGGCGCATTCCTTTTGGCGCGGATACGGACGCAGGTTGTGGATGCGCTCGTCGAAAGCCAGGTCAGTCCCGTTCAAGGCTTCGAGGCTCAAGCAGCCGGCGATGTCAGCGGTTTGACTGAATCGCTCGGCGCGCAAGGTTTGCAGCACGCCCAAAGCCGTCATCACCGACGTGCCGTTGGTCAACGCCAGACCTTCCTTCGCTGCCAGTTGAATCGGTTTCAACCCGGCGCGCTGGAACGCTTCCACGCCTGAGATGACTTCACCCTGATATTCCGCCACGCCCTCGCCGATGATTGGCAATGCCATGTGCGCCAGCGGGGCAAGGTCACCGCTCGCGCCAAGCGAACCCTTTTCGGGAATCACGGGGTGGACGCCCGCGTTTAGCATATCCACCAATAGCTGCAATGTGGCAAGGCGAATCCCGGAATGTCCACGGGCAAGGGTGTTGGCGCGGATAAGCATGATCGCGCGCGTCGCGGGAATGTCGAACAGGTCACCCACTCCCACCGCATGGCTGACGAGAATATTTCGCTGGAGCTGTTCCACCTGGTCGGGCGGGATGATGCGGTCTTTGAATGCGCCAAAGCCGGTGGTGATGCCGTAGGCAATGACTCCGCGCTTGAGCAGGGTCTGCACAGCTTCCGCCGCCCGCGTGACCAGCTTCGCCGCCGCCGGTCTGATCTCCACGCGCGGTGAGTTCGCCCCTCCGTACGCCACAGCATGGACCTGATCGAAGGTCAGGCTTTGTCCGTCAAGGTAGATGGTGTCCGTTTTCATAAAATCCTCATCCCGTCATTGCGAGCCTTGAGCCTCAAACGGCGAGATGGCGAAGCAATCTCCAGTGTCAACAAAGGGATTGCCTCGTCGCGCTACACGCCCCTCGCAATGACATACATTTACTTTGACTTATACTCGCCCTGCTTGACCACGGTCTTGCCGTCGTCATCGAATATCGTGTAAACCAACTGCATCGGGAACGCTTTGCTGAGCATCGCCTGCGCGGGACAATACTTCTCTGCCGAAAGCTCAATGGCGCGCAGGAGCGCGGCTTCATCCACATCCTTACCAGTAATCTGATACTCGATCACGGCACTGGTAAAAACCTTGGGATGCTCGTCCGCACGCGGGGCGTGAATCTGCACCCGGAAATCCTTCACCGGCTGTTTTTTCTTTTGCAGGATGGAGATGACGTCCATGGCGGTGCAGCCAGCCAACCCGATGCCGATGAACTCCATCGGGCGCGCGGCGCTGTTGTCCCCGCCGACAGTTGTATCCGAGTCCATTTTCTGGACAAAGCCGGTATCGCTCACGCCCTCAAAGGACATTTTTCCCTTCCAGTTCAAAACGACTTCCATTTTCTACTCCTTGATGATCTTGGTCACATACTTTTCGAGGAACTCTTCCGAGACAGCGCCCACCCACATCAGGCGAACTGTCCCGTCCCGGTCAATGACGAAGGAACTTGGAAGGCTCATAGTGTTGAACACGCGCTGGGCAAGATAATTTTCATCCAGCCAGATGGGAAAGGTCAAGCCGAAGTCTGCAACGAAGGACTGGACAACCTCAAGCGTCTCTTCCTGATTGGCGCCAATCAACACAAAACCATTCGACCGATGATTTTGGTAATACGATTGCAAAGCAGGCATCTCCTCCTTGCACGGCGGACACCACGTCGCCCACAGGTTCACCATCACCACACTACCCGCATAATCCCGCAGGGAGACATCATTTCCCGCCATATCCACAAGATTCAATTCGGGAGCGGCATAATCCACTTCGACAGGAATCACAGAAAACTCGTCAGCAGAAGCAGAGATTGAATTATTCAAAAACACGAGTAATGTGAACCCAAGCGCGATAAACCCAACGCCGATCATCAGCATCGCATAAAACCGGATGGGTGAAGGATTTGTTTTCTGTGTCGCCATTTTTATAGAGTATAACCGAACAGGGAGGCGTCACCTAAAATTGGGAAAAATGTCATCCAGTTTAGGATATTTAGTACTGGAAACTTGTCCAGACGTTGATTAATATAATTCCCATAATGATCGAATCGCTGCCCTGCATCCCGCTTTTTGAAAATCTCGATTCCGCTCAAGTTGCGCTGTTGAAGTCGCTTTTTGAACGGTTCACCTGTCCCTCCGATGCGGTGATCTTCGAACAAGACACTCCTGCAGTGTACTTATACCTGATCGTCCGGGGAGAGGTGGAAATTCGATATAAACCCTACGATGGGCCGATTATTACCCTGACTCACCTGCGCGAGGGTGACGTGTTTGGCTGGTCGGCGGTGGTTGGAAGTCCGCAATATACATCGAGCATTGTGAGCGAGACCCCAATCGAAGCGATTCGAATCCGTGGGAACGATCTGATAAAATTATCGGCAGGCCATCCCGAGACAGGAAAGATCATTATGGACCGGCTGGCACGCGTCGTTTCACCGCGTTGGAAAAATGCGGAGGAGCAGGTCCAGTCGTTGTTGAATTCGGAACAAAAATAAAAAGGAGTCGTCCATGGTAGCGCCAGCACCAACTGATCGAGAAACGCAATTGCGCGGGCTGATTGACAAAATCAGCGCGTATGTCGAACAATTCCATGGAGGCACCGTGGAATTCGTGTCCTACAATGAAAATAAATTGAAAGTACGCCTGGGAGGGGCATGTCTAGGTTGTCCCCTTTTACCCTCTACCCTGCACGGCTGGGTGGAAGGGACAATTCACCAGTTCTTCCCGGATGTGGAAGTCATCGGAGATCAATAATACTTGTTGAGGGCAGGTCAACGAGAAAACATCCCCTGACCGGGGATGTTTTCTCGTTGAAACGGATTTTTCCCTAACGCCTCGAAAAATAGCGGACGAGCAGGAACGCGCCTACGCCGATCAAAACCACAGCCCAGAGATAGTTGGCAATATCCACCAGGGAGGCAAGGCCAAGAACACCCATGATTCCCAGAACCAATGCGGGCCAGTAAGCCCAGTTCATGCCTGCCATCAGGGCAACCAGCAAAAAGGTAGCGGCAAGGCCAAGGAAGAAAAATCCCGCAGTTTGGAATTCACCAAAACGTTCCGCGGCGATGGTCATGCCGCCAAGGGTCACCAGCACGCCGCCGGGGATCAACGCCCACCAGCGTTCGGCGCGGTTCGTGAGGTAAACAGCAAAAAAGGAAAGCCCGATACCCGCAAGGAAAACCGCTCCGCCAAATTCCTCGAAGCGCTGGGATACGACAATCATCACGGCAAGTGCCGTAAGCACACCGGCGGGAATCAGCGCCCACCAATTCCGGTCGCGACTGGTGAAATAAACGTACCAAAACGAGAGGGCGATTCCGCCAAGGAAGAGCGCGCCGCCAAACTGTTCGAGTGACTTGGGAAGCAGGATTAAAGCGCCGAGCGCGGCGAGGGTGAAACCGGGAAACGACGCCCACCAATGTCCGCCAAAAAGCAGGGAGAGAAAAGCCAGTCCCGTTGCAAGAAACACCCCGCCCCAGAAGATGTCCGAGGCATTTTCAAGTAACCCCATCGTCTGCGCCAGCGCCAGTCCGCCGCCAGCGATCAGCAGGATTCCAAAGATAATTCTTGGGTCGAACCGTTTCATATTAACCTCCTACCTGACCTTGATGGAAGCTGCGCCCGCGTCGATGGAAATATTCACGGAATTGGCGGCGGAGTCGAAATCGGGTGATTGATAATAACTGCCGCTGCGGGGGAAGCGGCTTTCGTCCACATTGACGCCTGCCATACCAACCGAAGCGCGGATGCGGGCGGACAAGCCGTCGGGGACAGTTACTTCGAGGGAAGCAGCGCCCAGGTCGAAGTCCGCGTGATAGCGGCCGCGGGCAGGCAAAGTCACCTTGGTTTCGCTCGCGCCAGTTTCCACTTTCAAATCGGTGATCGTCAAGTCGCGCAAGTCAAGCATGGATTTGTTCGCGCCGACATTCAAAGTCAGCGCGGTTGGGACCTGTGGATTGAGCGCCACATCCCAATCGAGTTGGGCGCGCGGGCCGAAGAATGGAAAGTCCATCACATCCTTTGCCGGTTTCATGCGGACCTCGAGCCTGTCATCGCTTCGATGGACTTTTTTATCCAACCCGCCGACGAAGGTGCCATGTGCCAGTTCGTTGGGATTCGCGCCGCTATGAATGTTCAACTCGCCCGCCCCGTGGCTGATCTTGAGCGATGCGGAGTTCGCGCCCTGCAAGTCGATGGAGGCATTTTCAACTTCAATTTTGCCGCGCAGAAAAACGCCGAAGAGCACCCAAAGCCCGGCGAGGATCAGTCCCAAAGGCCAGAGTAAGTCCATCAAGGACATGTCATTGGGAAGCCTGATTCCCATCTCGTTGGCGAGCATGAAGCCGCCAACCAGCAAAAGGATGACGCCCCAAAACAATTGATTATGTTTCATGTTATTCCTTCTTCTTGCGGAACGAGCGATACAAGCCGTTGCCAAGCACCCACAGGCCGAGCAAAATCAGCAGGATGGCGGGGCCGTAATTGCCGAGGATTTTCCATCCACCGAGGAAGGAGGAAAAGACGAGGAACAACACCGCGCTGACAACCATCAGGTTGAGTCCGCGCTTGAGGTTGTGCGCCGTACTGTCGCCAAGCAGGCCCGCCAAAACGGAGCCAACTCCCACGAAACCGGGGATGAGAGTCCACATATACGACCAGGAAGCATAATCATTCGTCATCTCCTGATAATAGAAGATGCCGCCGATACCGGCGACGATTGTCGCAGGAACCGACATGCCGGGCTGTCCCAGCACCAATCCGACAATGAAGATTCCAGCGCCGATCACAACCATGTTGAGCGGGAATTCGGTGTATTTGTCGAAAAGAGCGTGAAAGGCGGGCACGCTTTTGTCCGCCAGAAACCATGCGCCCAGCAAAATCAGGATGACGCCGAGGGCAAGTTGGGTACGACCACGATTAACCATGATGTATCTCCTTACGAAAGGGTGTTTTATGTAATGTAGTACGAATTGGGCAAATTTCAAAGCCTGATAAATTTACGTCCAAAAGACGAAAAAGTTGCCCCAACCGGACAGGCCGCGCCTAAGTTTAGCGCGGCCTGTCCGGTTATCTACGAGCGACAAACGCCCTGCGGGATTGACGTTATTCCGGCTGAAGCGAGACAATTTTAGTCAGCCGGATTAAGTTGTTGATGTTGAAAGGCTTGAGGAAGCCCCAGTTCTGCGTGGACACATAATTAAATCCGACCCTGCGGCAAAGTTTGAATACATCCGAGGCTGTATCTGGGATGTCGATGTGAACCGCCTTGAAATCCTGTTTGCCGGCAAAGTCCGTTACAGCATTGAGCAGCCAGGTCCCAACTCCCTGACCGCGCAAGGCAGGATCGACCGCAATGCTCGCGATGCGCAGGTCGCCTGCCTGTACTGATTGCTCGAACAACGCCGCCTGACGAAAGCGAATCCGACCAAGCACCCAGCCGAACCTGTCGACAAACTGTGAAAGGCGTAGCCGCAAAAAGGACTGGTCGCCGTATTGCAAGCCGACAAAGCCAGCCAATTTATCCTCAAAGATGGCGGTAAGGGCTTGCTGCGGGTTGATACACCGTCGGATAAACGCGACTGCCTGTTCGTTGATGCCGAGAATTGGACTCACCTGTCGGCGAAAAGCGTCGAAATACAATTGCGCCGCGTGTTGGAGATGGGCGGCGTCCAATCCCTGATGAATTTGAATCGGGTAAAGTTTCATCGTTCTGGCTCCTTTTAATACTCTACGCAGCTCAAGGCAAAAACTCTCATCTTTTTTATTTGGTTATACCCAATTCAAGCAGGAAGTCAAGAGAGCTAAACAGGGCAAGCCATCACAGCCCGCCCTGCCTGATTACTGATCACTGTTAAACTTTTGGTCCCGCCTCCACCACTTCAAGCAGTGTGCCATCCTCAAACTTGGCGAAGTTTTGTTTGAAACGCATCGCCAGGTCTTTGTACCTGCGGTCATATTCCTTTTTGTCATGCCACGAGGATGCGGGGCTGAGCACTTCGTCTGGGACATCGGGGCATTGGGTTGGGACCTCGAAGCCGAAGATTGGGTCTTTAGCGTACTTGACCTTATCCAGTTTGCCGTTGAGCGCGGCGTTCAACAAGGCGCGGGTGTAGCGGATGGAAATGCGCTTGCCGATGCCATAGGGTCCGCCCACCCACCCTGTGTTGACCAGCCAGCAGGTCACGCCGTAGCGTTCGATTTTGCGCTTGAGCAGTTCGGCATATTTGTACGGGTGATGCACCATGAACGGTCCGCCGAAGCAAGCGCTGAACGTAATCTCAGGTTCCTTGCCGAGTCCCACTTCTGTGCCAGCGATTTTAGAAGTGTAACCAGAAATGAATTGGTACAAAGCCTGGTTGGGAGTCAGGCGCGCAATCGGCGGCATGACTCCGCTGGCGTCACAGGTGAGCAGGATAACGTTCTTTGGGTGTCCAGCCTTCTTTTCGGGCACGGCATTGTCAATGAAATCAAGCGGATAAGAGGCGCGGGTGTTTTCGGTCAGCGTGTCATCATCGAGATCGATCAAGCGTGTGATGGGGTCAAAGGGGACGTTTTCCAAAATCGTACCGAAGCGTTTGGTGGTGGCATAAATTTCAGGCTCGGCGGATTCAGACAGCCCGATGACTTTGGCATAGCATCCGCCTTCGAAGTTGAAAATCCCGTTATCGCTCCAGCCATGTTCGTCGTCGCCGATCAGTCGTCGGGTAGGGTCAGCCGAGAGCGTGGTTTTGCCCGTTCCGCTGAGTCCAAAGAAGAGAGCGACATCGTCCGCGTTATCAGGATTCACGTTTGCGGAACAATGCATCGAAAGCACGCCTTCCAACGGCAGTAGATAATTCAAAATGGTGAAGACCGATTTTTTGATTTCGCCCGCGTAAGCCGTGTTACCGATGATGGCAAGTTTCTTTTCAAAGGAAAGGCAGATGAAAGTTTCGCTGGTGGTGGAGTCCATGCCAGGTACGGCCTTGAATGAGGGGATAGCAACAATCGTAAACTCAGGGACAAAGCGTTTGTATTCTTCGAGCGACTGCGGCAGGATGAACATGTTGCGAACAAAATGGCTGTGCCACGCAAGTTCGGTCACAATGCGGACGGGCAAACGATAGGCTTCGTCCGCGCCAGCGTAAACGTCCTGCACGAAGACATCGCGCCCTTGCATGAACCCAAACAGACGGTCGTACAACACTTCGAACTTGTCTGCTGCAAACGGACGGTTGTACACGCCCCACCAGATGTTATCTTCCGAGTCGGCGTGACGCACCACAAATTTATCGTTGGCGCTGCGGGCGGTATGCTTGCCCGTGTTGGCGACAAAGGGTCCGCCCAAAACGAGTGAACCTTCGTTACGGAAGATGGCTTCTTCGGCAAGGGCTTCGGTCGGTAGATTCCAATACGCCAGCCGTAAATTGCTCACGCCCTGATTCGAGAGATTGAAATCCGCTTTGCGAGTCTGGGCAACGGCTTCGGCGGGGGTTTTGATGTTGAGTAGGTTATTCATTGAGTCTCCGTGGGTGGGTAAATCGGTAGACAGGCACAAGGTATACAGGTAAACAGGTTCGTGTCTACATGTTTACCTGTATACTTGGGTACTTCTACATCCAATCCCGAATCATCTTCCTGTCGCCAATGTAGATTTCGTTTGGCGAAGTCGGGTCGAGCGCCCATTTGATGCGGGCGATGCCTTCGGTGATGTCCTTGACGGAACCCGCAAACGAAATGCGGATGTGTCCCTCCATGCCGAATTCCTTGCCAGGTACGGTGACCACCATCGCCTTCTTCAAAAGGAACTTCGAGACTTCGACAGAATTCCCGTTGAAGGCGCGCAGGTCTGGCAAGGCGTAGAACGTCCCCTGTGGCTCGACCAGACGCGCGCCGGTGAACGTCCGCATTTCCTGCAAAAGTACGTCGCGGTTGTTTTGGATTTGTAAGCGCAACGCCTCGACACCAGATTGCAAGCCAATCAACGCACCCTCCGCCGCAGCCTGGGCAATCGGCGAGACGCAGGAAGTCGTCTGCGCGAGGACATTGGTCATCACCCGAATCAAATCTCGCGGACCAACCACCCAGCCGACACGGAATCCCGTCATGCCGTACAACTTCGCCACCCCGTTGACCACGATGATATGCGAGTCGTCTATGTCCTTCTTTGTAAAAGACCAGGCGGGCTGAGCGACGACATGGTCGAAAGTCAACTTGTGATAGATGTCATCGCAAATCATGAAGATGCCCTTGCGTTCGCACAATTCCACGATCTTTTGAATCAACTCAGGCGGATAGACCGCTCCCGACGGGTTGTTCGGGCTGTTGATGATGATTGCCCGCGTGGAGGATGTCACCGCTCGTTCGATGTCCTCGAAGCGCGGGGTGAATGTCCCATCTTCGGGTGTCACGATCACCGGAATGCCGAGGCACATCTTGATCATTTCAGGGTAGGAGACCCAATATGGCGCGATGACAATGACCTCATCTTGTGGATTCAAAACCGAATAGAAAATGTCGTACAGGGCTTGTTTCGCGCCGTTGGTGATGACCACATTTTCAGGCGCGACCAGGCGGTCATAATTTTCCTCCGTGTAACGGATGACCGCCTTTCTCATGGAAGGCATCCCTTCGGGTGGCGTGTACTTCACGTCCCCAGTTGTCAGCTTTGCCCCCGAAGCCAAAATGGCGGCAATGGGCGTTTTGTTCTTCGGCTCCCCAATCCCCAAATTGATGACCGCTTCGCCGCGCTCCTTCAACAACCGCGCTTCCTCGTTCAACGCAAAAGTTGGGGACTCAGCGATGTCACTTGCCAGTTTGCTTAATCTCATGATTCTCCTTGTGCCATTGCGAGGAGCCGCATAGCGACGACGAGGCAATCTCATTATAAAAAGGGATTGCTTTGGGCTGTCGCCCTCGCAATGACGTTGACCTATGCAAAATAAAATCTGGTCAGGCAATTTGCGCTGACCAGATACACTTCCACTACCGCAGAGAAAGCGGCGCTGACAATAAAATTGTCAGGCAGGACATTCATACGGTAATTATACTATATGCACTACCAGCCAGACGAAACAGACGGGACAAGACCCACAGACAAAAAACCATGCGGGACGTAAAATAGGGTCAAAATTAAACAAAATGGAGCAATTTATGAATCAGGCCATGGAAGTTTTGATGAAACGCAAGTCGGTCCGCGCATATGAAGGGCGGGAGGTTGGAGCAGAGGTTCGGGCAGAAATTCTCAAGGCCGCACTGCGCGCGCCCACGGCGGGAAACCTGATGTTGTATTCCATTCTCGACATCACCGACCAGAGGATCAAGGACAAACTTGCCATCACCTGCGACCATCAGGCGTTCATTGCCCGCGCGCCGATGGTCTGGGTCTTCCTCGCCGATTACCAACGCTGGTACGATTATTTCCTTGCCTCGGATGTGGAGGGGCTTTGCATACGGCGGGGTCTGACATTTGAAAAGCCATCCAAATCAGACCTCTTCCTGGCCTGTTGCGATACAATGATTGCCGCCCAGAATGCGGTCATCGCCGCCGAGTCGTTCGGACTCGGCTCCTGTTACATCGGCGATATTCTGGAGCAATACGAGACCCATCGGGAACTTCTCAATCTGCCGCCCTACGTCTTCCCCATCGGCATGGTCGTCTTTGGCTATCCCACTCAACAGCAGAAGGAGCGGAAACAGACCATGCGCTTCGATCAGAAATTCATCGTTTTCGAGAATCCATACCGCCGCCTGAGCGGGGACGAATTCAACGAGATGTTTGCCAGCCGACAATTGCCAAAAGGCAAAGCCATGGAGGGAGTTGAAAACATAGGTCAATCCACATACCTCAACAAATTCAGCGCGGACTTTTCCATCGAGATGCGGCGCTCGGTGCGCGAGATGCTGAAAGCGTGGACAAAACGAGGCTCTGGCAAACCTCCGTTCGGAAAAAGTTGAATTTCTTTTTTGGGCGTGCTATAGTGATTTTGTCGTCATAAGATAAAAGGACAGACACGCGCTTGAAAGGAGATAACATGTCGGAAAATACCATCCCTGCGCCTCTTGATGACGCGCAGTTACGCTTCCTTAGCCTGATGGAATATGTGGATCTCGTTCAAAAGAACTGGGCGGGCGATTTCCCCGGCGCAAATTCATTGAACAGCCTTGTAATCCATTTTTCCGAGATGGCTCACAATCTCTTTGGCAGTTTCGAGCAGGCGCTCGAAAAGGTCAACAAGGAAGACGAAAAAAGGGTCGCCCGGCATCGAATGGTCGACAAGCTGAGTCAGGAATGGGAGGTCATCTATAAATTGATTTCGAGCGCCAAATTCCTGGGAGCAACGCTCGAAACCCGCAAAGATATCTCATGGTTAGACCTGATTATATCGACGGCTCAGAACGACCTCAACTTGAGCAATTGGAACTTCATCGTGGTCCCGCGAATGACACAGCGTTTTGCTCTTACCCGCTTCAAGTATGCAAGCGAATTTGCCGCCCTCGACATGCCCTTCTCCACCTTCAATTCCGCCTGGGAATGGGGCATTTTCTGGCACGAATTGGCGGGCAGGAAAATCAAGGAATTAAAAGAAAACAACAGACGCAACCCGTTCCTTATTCGCAGCGTGTCGGGCATCGAGAAGACGCGGGAACAATCGGGACCGGAACTCCTGGAACAGGTTGCCGGTAAACTTGAGTCCGATCAGTCCGTGGCGCAGGCTGAACTGAAGAAGATCAAGGAGGTGATTCAAACGCCGCCCGCGCCAGGCTGGTCGCAGGATTGGGTGGAGGAATTGTTCGAGGACGCCTGCAGCGTTCTTACCTTCGGGGAGGTCTTCCTGCCGGTTCTGGAAACCATCCTCCAGCGCAGCGAAAATTCGGATACCCGCCACCCGCCCGTGGAGGTGCGCAAACGCATTGCCAGCCGTCTGCTCGATAAAACAGTCCACTCCAGCGATCCTGAGCAGGAGAAGATCGAGAGCGACGTAGTCAAGCGCCTTTTCAAGTTGATCAATGATAATGGGCTCAAACTTCCGTTTGCTTCACCGGACGCCAACTTAGACTCCGGGACGGACATTCATCGGGAATTGCGTGAATTAATGGCAAAATTCAACAACCGAACCGCATCCCTCGGCGACACAAGAAATTTCAAAGACAAACTGAAGGAAATTCTCATCAAAGGCGATGGCTATAAACGATACCAGCCGCCTGACGCCAACGAAAAGGTCGAGGAGTGGGAGGAGGTAAAAAGCGGAAATTATAAAAAGATGCTTGCCATCAACCTTTCCGAAGGCGATGCATTTGGTCCCACCACGCATAACTATACGGATCACATCAACTATGGGACATACAACCCACTCACCGGGCAGTACACGCTGACTGTTTATTACACCGACACCAACGGCATCAATCATTCCCATACCCATTCCTACTGATTGCGGCGGGAGGTTTTACCCGCCGCAATGCATCCGTATCAGGCTTCTGACATTGTTGCGGTCGAGTTCGGTAACAACACCCTCGGCGTACCAGTTCAGCGCAGAATCAAAATCGTCACACAGCATCGTCCCGCCGCTATGAATCAGGGCATACCACGCCAGTTCGTATCGCGCATAGACGATGCTCTTTCCTGTCTGCCGAAGTTCTTCCATGACGTCCTGGTCGAACTCCTCATCGGAAGAGAGGCGCGGCAGGATGCGGACAAACATGGAGTAAGGCTCGTCGACATCCGGTGGCGTCGTCAGGTTATTCGCTTTTCCCCAGTCCGCATTTCCACAGTAATGGGCGGCAATCTGGAAAATATGATAATCCGCAGGCCGAGCATTGGAGGATGACAAGCTGCTTGTATAGAGATCATGGGCATTGACACATTCGATCGACGCGGCGGAACGGGATGAGGATCCCGTTTGTGTCTGGGAAAGGTTGGGCATCCACCAGGAAAGAGCAGCGCCCATTTGCAATCGGCCCGAATCCAATCCACGCCTGCCAGAGATTTCGATGGCTCGCGCATATACGTCACGGCTTTGATCGAAATCATTTTCAAAGAGATACGACTGCGCAAGGAGGGTCAACCCGGTCAAACTGTCAGTCCCCTTGAGAGTGTTGATTGCATCACGGTAACGGCCTACGCTGTAGGGAAAAATCGCCCGAATGAGTCTCGAGGCTTCCTCGGGATTGACCATTTCCGCTTCGAAATCCCTGATCTCGGGCAGAAAATCCAGCCGGTAGGCAGGTGTAATCGGGAGATGGGTCTCGATCAAAACCTTATCCGTGGTCGTTGGGGAAATGCGAATCCAGGCGGTCGAATTCGGAGAGATGGACACCACATCCTCGGGGCTGGCAATATATTGCCGTTCAAGGGTACGCTGTATCGATTGGTAAATTTCAACAGGCAGCGCCTCCAGCCCGTCGATATCGGCAACCACTTGTGTCAGTGCAGAAGGAGTGGATTTGATGGGCATTACCCAGACCCAGACATCGTTCCACCAGATAAAGACAAGAAGGATGAACAAGAGGACGCCCATTGCAATCGCCCTCTGCTGGTGGACAATTCGCCTGCTTTGCAAGATATAGCGTCGCTGAACAGGCGTTATCGCCGGCTCCATGCTATTTTTGCTTTGCGCAATCCGACTTGACGCTTCGTTCAACTCCCTTCCCCTCAGGAGCCTGCTCCCATCCTTGTTGGACCTCTCCCATGCAAGCGCTTTGACCTGCAACATGGTATGGAAACGCACCCAATCATAATCGGTGCGGATGGTTCTCTGAATCTGCTCGATTGCCCCGATGAAGGAGTCCCGGCCTTCGCGGTAAAATATCCAATTGAGACTGTTGATCTTTGCGCCTGCCGTCTGATCCCAATAGGCGGCTGCTCCCACCTCGCGTAACAGCACAGGCAGGATGCGCTTGTTGTTTTTGACGGCGTGAAGAACCTCCTTGTTGCACATCTCCGACTGAATGGAGTCGGGGCTGATCAGGAATATGAAAGCGTCCGCCCCTTCGATTCCGCGATAGATTTCCTTCTCCCATTCCTCCCCCTTTGGAATGCTTTTCCAGTCGATCCATGTATCCAAATCACGTTCTGCGAGCGCCGACACAATTCTGCCTGCCAGGTCGAGGTCCTTGCGCGAATAGGAAATAAAAATGTGGTGTTTTTCGTCGCGATGCAAGCCCATACCGGTCCTGCCTCCCTGAAATCATGGATAAATCCTGTTGGTCGATTCAAGCATACATCCAAAATTCCTCTTATGCAAGATACACACTTTCGACTTCTTGGAAAGGCCTTATACTCATCGAGACCCGCCCTGCCTCATTTCATCGAGGTCTTTCGAGCCAACCCGCGATCAGCCCGATTGCGTAACATTTTAGTGAGTTATCGAACATCTTGTGCAGGAATCCGGGAAAATATCAGGACATTATTTTTCAAATATATCAGTTCAAATCTTCCCGTTTCCAAAAAGCCGCCAAAGGTTCCATCCAAATCATTTGCAAAAACAACAACATACTCGAATTCTTCGAAGTGAGTTTCCACATAGCGGACAATTTCGCCTGAGTCATTTCCCCTTGCGGCCGAACGAACCAATGAAGATAATTCCCCAGCGATCCGACCAACCCTGACAAACTCGGAAGCAGACACCCATTCCAGTCCCTGGGGGGTTGTGAGGCTTTGCCGGTCTGCAAGAAGCGGAAACCATTCCGCCGCATCCGCTTCAAACCAATCGGAGGGGGTCATAACAACAAACCTAGCATCTGGCGAGGTGTTTTTTGCGATGAACTGCATTGCCGCCCGATCGCTTTGATTGATGGGACGCAGGACAGGTCGATCGATCAGGCTTGCCGTGCCGGTCCAAATGACAACAACGAGGTACAGCCCGCCCGGCGGAAGAAACGAAAATACCGCCAGCAAGGAGCGACTCAACAGGCCGAAGACACCCCGTCTATCCTTTAGAAAACGAAGCCCACTCAATAACAAGTCATTGACAAAATGAAGTCCCACGGCAAACAGAAGCGCGAGAGGAATGAGCCCGGAAATCGGCGAGTTTTTGGGCGCGACAAAATAAACCACCGTCAGCCAGACAGGCAGCAGGAAATTCCTTTTATAAAAGGAAATCCCCATGCCAATCAGGGCAAAGAGGGAAATAAAGTAATCCTGCAGAAATATGATATCCACGGAAAGCATTTTGCCGGTCACAAAGTTCGTCAGAAGCCGGCTCAAATCCAATCTCGCCACCTGGGACGCCATCAGGAAAGGCGATAAGCCAAATCGAGCCAGGACTGTCACCCACCAGGGGGCAGTCAACACTGCCGTGCCCACATACAAGGACAGCAGAAGCAGGATTCGCCTTTTCCAGTCACGGTGGCGTCCCGGCAAAAAAAGCACCCCAATCGATGCCAACGCAACAACAGCCCATTCCGGGTGAGACAAGACGGCGGCGCTCAATGAAACCAACGCCGCCGCAAGAAAACATCTGTTTTCCCTTCGCTGATAGAGGCAAATCAAATAGACGGAAAGGGCGGTAAAAAAAAATCCTGGAGACCGTGAAATGCCGCCCCCTTTTATTGTCCATAGATAGGTCTGCATAATCAAGGGGAATATAACCGAAGCAGCCAACACGGACTTCCTATCCTTCAGGATTTCAATCGCAAGCAGCACAAAAACAACAATCGTCAGCAAATTGAAAACGATCGGAAGAAGCCGGAGCATGAACAAGGTGGGCAATCCAAACGACCTGGACACGAAGATCGCCAGATAGAATCCAAAAGGTGGATATGCGAACGGAATTTCGACGCGGTTATAGACAACGAATTCAGGAAGGATATAACGATTCGCCTTGATGGAATTGATTATCGCCACAAAAAGCCCGCCGTCGCCAAGCGGAAAGAGATCGTCCGAAATCAGGTATGGAAACCTGACAAGTATTCCAACCAACAAGGCTGCGCTCACGGCGAGCGCCGCAAAGGATTTTTCCGAAGCACTTCCCAGATACTTACACATCCATGATCCTCAAGGGGTAAAAACTTGTGGCTTTTTTCCTACGAAGAGGAGTTTGCTTTTTCGAGATTGTCCAGCAGTTCCTCTTTGAGCGACTTCAACTTTCCAGAGTCCCGGGAAGACAGATCAACCAGTTCCTCCGGGTCGTTTTCGAGATCATACAATTCGTAAACCTGATCGAAGCCTTCATATCCGAGATAGGCGATGATTTTATGGCTGCGCTTTCGCATGGAGATGACCGCCTTCTTGATTGGGGCAAATGCCGAATTTTCATTCGCAAGAATGGAAAAAATCGGACGGTCGTCATCCACAGCACCGCCCAGCCCGGGGAGCAACCGCCCGTCGACTTCAGCAGGCACGTCCCTGCCCGCAACTGACAACAATGTCGGAAGAATGTCGATGTTGCTGGTCAACGAGAATACGTCCTGTCTGGCGGTCTGGCGGGGCGCGTGAATCAGCAACGGAATTCGAATCACCGGTTCATACATCAGTTGGGTGCCATGTCCGATAAATCCGCGCTCGAATAATTCGCCGTGGTCCGAGGTCAAGATGACATAACTGGTATCCAAAGTCCCATTTTCCTCCAAGCGGGTTATCAATTTTCCGAACTCTCGGTCGATATGGGCAATCTGCCGGTCGTACAAAGTTCTTTGAGTTAGCATTAAATTCTCCGTCAAGTTCTCGGAGTAATGATGCCGGGGTTTCGGCACAGGCTGGTAATCATCCCTGAACAAATACCTGTACCGACTATGCGGGCGATAAGGAGAATGAGGTGAATACAAATGGAAATAAGCCAGGTATGGGGAATGCCCCTTCCCAAGAGCGTTTATTTCGTTGTAAAGACCCCAGAACACCTCCTCATTGAGGTACGGAATCACATATCCGTTGCTCATTTGCACTTCAGGCAACCCTTTGGGGTAGTTTACATTAACATGCCTGCTGACGGCTTTGAGGTAATTGTCTTTGTAGATCTGTCCCAGAACGGACGAACCTGTGGGGGATTTTCCCTGTGCGGAAAGCAAAAACTCGCTGACTGCAATGGAGGTAAGCGTGGGATCATTATCAAACCGCCTGCCAGCCACCGGGCTGGAAGTCAACCTGCTGAATGAGTTTGGCGCGAGAAACCGGTCTATATCCTCATGAAACTGGCCCAGCAGGCGGTCAGGCCAAATATTTTGTGAAAAAGCCAGCCGTTGGTATTCTTTGCCGAGAAGCGTATATGGATTGACGGGCAGGCGGCCGGCATTTATCAACCCCCCAAAATTAATTGCACGGTGCTTCCAGGCGTGCATTCCCGTGAGCATGGAAGCAACGCCGGTGGTCGTAAAATTGCTATCGCTGTAATGATTGTGATACACGATGGATTGTCCGGCAAACGCATCCATGCTTGGCGTTGTGAGACGGGGATATCCATGCAGCGAAAGATGCGAAGCCGACAAGGCATCACACAAAATAATGATGACATTCGGGGGCTTTTCGAGCCCGGGGCTTTGCAAATACGACGATTCGGGAATAACCGCACTGGCAAGCCCAATTCCTGCAAGTTTGAGGAAATCGCGTCTGGAAATATGAGTCATACATCAACCTATATATTACGGACAATCACAACCGCCAGAGCTACAAGGCTCAAAGGCGGGTAGATGTATAAAAAAACAACGGCGCGCTCGGCGACACCTTCAAGAATGCTCCTGACGCCTTTCAGCCGGGGCGCGAAGATCGCAAGAAGAAGTACCAGCGAGATTGTTATCGCCCACCAAACCAAGCGGCTGCTCAGGAAGACATCGATACTTTCGTAACTCCCCAAAAACGCCAATCTCGTCATGGACGAAGCCAGCATGAAGACAACAACAAGAATGGACCGCGCTTGAAACTCGTCCCGATTTTTCAGCGCAAGAAAAACTGTGTAATCAAGGAATAAAACCCCCGCCAACACCAGGAGACTTTCGGCCAGATTGAGCGAAAAGGAGTATGCATAAATCGAAAATATCTGGGGAAGTGTCAGGTAAAACAACCAGGAGGGAAGTTGATAAAACGATACGATCAACGTCCAGGAATACACCAGAATAACAATTACAGCATAAACACCAAGAATGCTCTTTTTATCGGGCAGCCGCCCAACAAACCACTTTACCAATTCCACTTTAACACTCCAATAAAATTTTTCTTCGAACACGTTCCCAAAAAACCGAAGATGAAAAGGATGTCGATGCTTACAAATAACGCACGTCGGGGAGCGGGGCAATTTCAAAATGGAGGAATTCAGCACTTCCGCGATTGCAAAGCAGAATATGGCTGAAATTCCTCCATGACTTCCGGACGGATAACTCGAAACCCGACCCGAGGAGAATCGCACGAAGATTTATAAAACGAATCCGGTTATTTCACCTTAGCCTGATTCGCAACTGCCGCAGCCTTCTTCGCAGCCTCTTCCGGATCGCCAAGATAGTAATGCTCAATGGGTTTCAAATTCTCATCAAGTTCATAGACGAGCGGCAAACCGGTGGGAATATTGAGTTCGGTGATTTCGGCTTCGGAGATATTATCCAAGTATTTCACCAATGCGCGGATGGAATTTCCATGCGCCACAAGCAGAACACGCTTGCCGGATTTGATCTCAGGCACAAGCGTGGAATGCCAGAAAGGCAAAACACGATCCAGTGTAATCTTGAGGGATTCGGTGGCGGGCAGTTGGTCGGGGGTCAGTCCCGCGTAACGGCGGTCGAATTTGGGATGGCGTTCGTCGGTCAATTCGAGCGCTGGCGGCGGGACGTCATAGGAGCGCCGCCAGACTTTCACCTGCGCCTCGCCAAACTTCTCGGCGGTCTCTGCTTTGTTCAAACCCTGCAATGCGCCGTAATGTCTTTCATTCAATTGCCACGCGCGGATTACCGGCAGCCAGTCGAGATCGAGTTCCTCTTGAATAACTGCCAAAGTTCGGATGGCGCGCTTCAAGACCGAAGTATAGGCGACGTCGAAGTCATAGCCGCCCTCGCGCAACAACACGCCTGCCTCATGCGCTTCGGCGCGACCAAGGTCGGTCAGGTCGACATCAGTCCAGCCGGTGAAACGGTTTTCGAGATTCCAGGTGCTTTGTCCATGACGGACGAGAACTAATTTGTACATGCTTTGCTCCATTATGATCGGTTTCGATACAGGGATTGGCTCGGCACCGCCTGCATGGCTTTCAAGTCAAGTGGGAGTTCGAGGAAATCCACGATTGACTGGCACAAGGTTTCGGGAGCCTTCACCATCTCGCTGTATTTGACGAATAGAATACGCATATTGGGTTTGCGCGCCGTCCAATATTTCATAGCCCGCAGGTGTTCGCGGAATTGAGCCTCCATCTCTGCATCGGAAAGCGCGGAAGTCTCATTCCTTCTTTGCAGCATTTTGCGCTGAGAGGCAAGGATTTCGCCGAGGTCGCGTTCCATGAAAATCACGTCATAGGAAAGATCGTCGGGTAGGAACTCGAGCAGGTAGGAAATAACCTTCACAACCCTGCCCTGCGCATCGTACAACCATTTTTTGTCACCATCCTTAAGGCTCTTACTGGCTTCGATCTCAAAATAGCCGTTGGGATTATCTTCGTCCGCCTGACGGAGCGAATCCACAACGGCAGGCAGCCCGCCTTCGACCAGCATCTTCATCATCATGGACGTACCGGAACGCGGCAGTCCCGACACGATGACGATTTTTTTGTCTTCCCTTTTCTGACTGCGATTGGCAAATAAATTCTTCAGCATCGTCTTATGCCGGGATTACAAATACCCAAGCCCTTTCAATCTTTCTTCCAAATCCTTTTGACCCTGTCCGCCGCCAACTTGTGAAGGCGGCTTGACATGCGACTGGTCGAGATGTTTGCCGATTGCCAGGAATGGCACGTCTCGGAAGGACACACCGCCGAAGTTTTGCAGATCGCGGTTGGCGAAAATCACGCCGGGAACGACATCCGAATCTACACAGTGATCCGCGCCCCAGTGGTCATGATTCGGCTCGATCAGGGATTGGGGAATTTTGCCCAGCCCGGTTTCGGAGGAGGCGCGGTATCCGGGAGCATAGCCCACCACCAGGTCGGGACCGAAGCGGGTGTATGCGCCGTTGTAAGTCTCGTGCTTGAGTCGCACACGACGGATCACCGATTCACCGTCAGCGTTTTTCCATTCCATCAACTTGCGCTGGAGGTCGGTTAACAGGGATTCGATTTCGCCTGCGGGGACAATTCCCTGTCCTTCGCGACCGGCAACATTGAGGTAGAGTCCATTCAAGCCGACGGCATAGGCTTTGCTCTGAGTCCAATCCACGTTCGACAGGTCGCCGTCCGCCCTGCCGTCTTTCAAAACAAGATACTGATTTTCAACCAGCCAACGATTGAGGTGAATTTTATTTTTGTACGTGGTAAAGCCGTGATCGGACATCACAAGATAATTGTATTTACCCGGCCAATTGCTAACGCGCTGATTGACTTCGCCCACAAAGACATCCAGTTTTTGATACCAAACCTGCGCTACATCGAGGCGGTTATGATAGAACATGTGCTGAACACGGTCGAGATCATCGAAGATGCTGGCGAGCACGCCTTCCTTGAAGTTATCGAGCAGGTGGAAGAAGATTTGCCTGCGGCGCTCAAAGATCAAATCACACAAGGCAAGAAACTGTTCGTCGCTGATACAGCCGTCTTCCAGTCCGGTGGTGTCCTGCGGCCAGCCAAGCGTCAGGTAGGCGCCAACTTTCTGCCATAATTTTTTGGCAAAGGATGGCGATGACGCATAGTGAGAAAGAGCGTGCAAAGGATGAATCTGCAAGGGCAGGGTGTATAAACGCACAACCCCGTTCAGGCTGGTGAGGATTGCCCGTGTAATGGCGTGGATGCTGAAAAAGGTCCCCGCTTTGAACTTGATCTCGATGATATCGCTCCACTCACCCACCCGCAATTGAAGTTGCTTGTCGCCAATCGTCAGTTTTGCAGACGTCGTCTCAACCACATCCAAAGCCAGCGGCAGGGTCGCGGGCTGCAAGCCAGATTTCCCTTTCACCGGCGGACCGCTTAACAAAGCTGTGTATCGTCCCCTGCCGTTCGATTCCAAACGTACGACAGCGGTCTTGGCTTTCTTTTCCTCTTCGGTGGTAAACAAAGCACCCACACCCAACTGACCACGGATGTCTGGGGTGCCAAGTCCGGGCAGGGTATTGACCGGTAATTCGGGGCGCGCCGGGAACATGGCAGGCCACCACAAGGCAGTGGCAGGATAGCCCATCCCGGCCGCTTCTTCAAAAAGGGTTTTTGCAATGTAAGGTGGGGTAAACTGCTCCCCTAGCGCAGTCTTCTTCGTCGGCAAAATCGAGACGTACGGGGCGTATGTGGCCGGGTCGCGGTGGACAAAGTCAAAAATGCCATGCCCGCCCGGGTCTGCGCCGGTGGCAATGCTCGTCCATGAGACTTCGGTCTGGGGCGGCGCACAAACCTCAAAGCGTGAATATCCGCCCACATCCATAAATTTCGACAGGTTTGGTAATTTATTTTGTCCCGCCATGCCTTCGAACACAACAGGGTCGAAAGAATCGAAGCCAAGAATAATCGTCTTCATGCGGCCGGATTACTTTTCCTGATTTTCATCGTCCTTGCGAAACTTGCGGCGCAGCTTGGCAATCCCTTCGCGGATGTTGCGGGAAAAAAATAACAAAACACCCGAACCCGCCACAAAAACCGCCGCCAAGGCCTGGAATAGTATTCCACCAGTGTTTGGATCAATATACATTTTTCACACTCCTTTATACTTCGAGTTGGGGATTATATCTGACAACACATTCCTTGTCCATTTGAGGAGTTTTTCGCTTTTCGCCAGGACGGTTCTCCATTTATCGACATGGGGAAAGCTGCCCCTCCCCAGTGGATAATCGACGGATCGTAATATCGCGGAATTCGATCAGAATACAATAATTCCGATCCACAAAATCGAACACCGCCTCCATACCATCAGGCAGGTTCTTAAAACGCATGATTTCCCTGCGTCGCTGGAGATTCAGGGGCACAATTTCGCTTGTGTCCACCGTGGGTTCGACGATCAAAATTGGCGGGGAGTCCTGTAAGTCTGAAAGAAAGTCCATGACCTTTTCCCTGTCTGTATAGCCTTTCATGAACAACGGATATTGGTATCCATATCTTGAAGGAGCCGGCCGTTCGGCTTCGAAGTTAATCCACAGGTCATTACCCCAAACCAGAACCTTGTCACCGGGTTGTGTCTGATCCGCCAAATAATGTCCGATCAGACTTTGCTTTTCAACTTTCGCATTATCATCGACAAACAACTGCTTCGATATATCGATGCCCTGTTTCAGCGAAGATGTATTGAATAATAAAAGCAAAAAAAAGGCCGTCGCGGAATAAAACCTCGCGGGCAATCTCTCAATTTTCCCCAAAACGCCACCGGCAAACAAATGGACCACCCATCCTGCCAGCCAGCTCAAACACGGAATCCACGTAATGTAGTAATGCAAAAGGATGCGTCCGGACAGGGAGGCTGCAAACGCTTCAACAACCAGTGCAACAAGAAGAAGACCGGCGAAAAGCCGATTGTCCGAACCGGCCTGTTTTTCGATAACATCCCGCCTGAAAAAAGATACCAATACTATCGACCAAAGGACAAGAGGAAGCCAGCCATAAATGGAAAGCCCCTTGCCAATGATTTCCCAAACTGACGAAATTCCGCTGAGACGATACGACATGTTATAAACGATCACCGCATCAAACAACTCGGGCAGGGTATCCAGGCTGAAAAAATATAGGGTGCAAGCCAGCAAAACCGAAAAACCTCCAACCGCTAAAAGCAAAATCTTTTTGACAGAGTCCTTGATCATCCCGGAAGATAACCCGCGGATAATTTCCACAATCCCAATGGACAATTGCATTCCGATATTATTTGGGCGAAGTAAAAAACTTAGCCCCGCCAATATCCCAATCAAAATGTAAACCCAATCCCTGCCGGAAAAACGAAGGCACTTTCCCCAAAGATAAACAGAAAACACGCTAAATAACAGGCTGTATGTTTCAGTGTAATTCGAGTCGTGGAAATGTTCATAAGGGCCGCCGACAAACATCCCATACCCCCAGGCGGCCAGGCTGACCAGCGCAATCGAATGTCCCCATTGATTCTTCGCCGTCAAAAACACCATCCCGCCGGTAAAGAACAGGAACAGGAACTCAACCACCCAGACACCCCAGCGAAGTCCGCCGCCAGCCAGCAACCCCAGAGCATTTATGTAGAAGATAAGCGGGCCCTTATGATCCCAAAAATCGGCATAGGGTATCTTCCCCAGCAAAACCTGTTGACCTCCATACAAAAAAACGCCGTTATCACGCCCGGGCAGGTTATCCATTGGGTTGGACGGAAGCATAAGAAAGGTTGTCAAAAAGAACAGGATAAGCGACAACAGCGCAAAGTCAAACCATTTGTTTATCGAAGTCGGAGGGGGGTTCTTCATACGATCATTTTCCGCGATGTCGCCCGGCAAGGGCTTGAAAGTTTATACACCAGTTATAATAATACGTCAAACAACCCTTTTCGAGCGATAACCATGCCAAACGAAGATCTCACCCCTGTTCGCCAGCAATATCTCGACATCAAACACAACTACACCGACTGCATCCTCTTCTTTCGCCTCGGAGATTTCTACGAGACCTTCGACGAGGACGCCGAAATCACCGCCCGCGAGTTGGACATCGTGCTGACCTCGCGCCCCGTCGGCGGCGGCGCGCGCGTGCCACTGGCGGGCATTCCCTATCATGCGGTGGATAATTATCTGGCGCGATTGATCGAGAAGGGACATCACGTCGCCATTTGTGAGCAGGTCGGGGAACAACCCACCAAAGGGATTTTCCCGCGCAAAGTGGTGAGGGTGGTGACTCCGGGGACTGTGACCGAACCGGGACTTTTACCCGGCGACGCGAACAATTACCTCGTCTCAGTCGTTTTGGATTCCGCGCTGAAAACTGCTTCTGTTTCCCATACCGATGTGACCACTGGAGAATTTGCCGTCACCGAGCTTCCGCTCGAAGCCTTACGCGCCGAATTGACGCGCCTGCATCCCGCCGAAATCTTATACCCCGATAACCAAACTTTGCCAGACGGCATTTCAGGACATTTGACCGCCCTGCCCGCCTGGAAGTTCGAGCCGGGCAAGTGCAACGAGACTCTGCTGGCGCAATTCAAGTCTTCCACGTTGGTTGGGTTTGGGCTAAAAGACCACAGCCTGCAAGTGAGGGCGGCAGGCGCAATCGTGCAATATCTCAAAGAGACCCAGCCCGACGCGCTCAACCTGCTCACTTCGCTCCGCTCCTACAGTTTGAGCGAATTCATGACGTTGGATGCATCCACCCGCCGCAACTTGGAACTGGAAGAGACCCTGCGCGGCGAACGTAAAGGTTCCCTGCTTGGCACGCTGGACTTTTCCATCACGCCGATGGGCAAGCGGCTTATGCATCAATGGGTCAGCCAACCGCTTTTGCAAGTGGAGAAAATCAAGCAGCGGCAAAACGGCGTGGAATATTTTTTCAGCAATGGCATGATCCGCGCCGAATTGCGCGACGCCTTGAAACCGCTGGCTGACCTGGAACGCCTCGTCAACCGCGTCATCGCGGGGCAAGCGCAACCGCGCGATTTGGTCGCCATGCGGAGCACGCTGGGACAGTTGCCAAAGGTGAAAGAGGTGGTCAGTCGTCAGTCATCAGTGGTCAGTAATCAGTGGACAACTTGCGAAGAGGAATTTTCTCTTCTGCAAAATGCGTTGGACGATGACCCGCCCGCGACGCTGCAAAATACAGGCGTGATTCGCCCCGGCTATTCGGCTGAACTGGATGGCGTGATCGAAGCCTCGAAACATGCGCGGGATTGGATCGCCAACCTTGAAGGCGTGGAGCGTGAGAAGACGGGCATCAAGACTCTCAAAGTCGGCTACAACAAGGTCTTCGGCTACTACATCGAAATTTCGCGTGGCGCGGCAGATCGTGCGCCAGAAAACTACATCCGCAAACAGACGCTGGTCAACGCCGAGCGTTTCATCACGCCGGAGATGAAGGAATACGAAACGCTGGTCTTGAATGCCGAAGAACGTATCAAGGAAATCGAAACGCGCTTGTTCCGCGAAGTCTGCGCCGAGTTGGCAAAAGCCGCGCACAAACTTCTTACCACGGCGCGGGCGATTGCCGAGTTGGACGTGCTGTCCGCTTTGGGCGAGGCGGCGGCCTTGGGCGGCTATACCAAGCCCGAAGTCCACGAAGGCAGCGAGATGGAAATCCACGAGGGGCGGCATCCAGTTGTCGAGCAGTTGTTGAAGTCGGACAGGTATATTCCCAATGATGTCATCTTTGAAAAAGGCGAAGTGGTGCGGGTCATCACGGGACCGAACATGTCAGGTAAATCCACGTATCTGCGACAAGCGGCGTTGATTGCGTTGATGGCGCAGATGGGATCGTTCGTGCCTGCGGCGTCGGCAAAGATTGGTCTGGTGGATCGCATCTTCACCCGCATCGGGGCGCAGGATGAAATCCACGCGGGGCAATCCACCTTCATGGTCGAGATGGTGGAGGCGGCGAATATTCTGCATCACGCCACATCACGCTCACTGCTAATCCTGGATGAAATCGGGCGCGGCACATCCACCTACGACGGGCTTTCGATTGCGTGGGGAATCATCGAGTACATCCACAACCATCCACACCTGCGGGCGAAGACTTTGTTTGCCACGCATTATCATGAGTTAACCCAACTGGCTGACCTGCTGCCGGGAATCCGCAACTACAATGTGGCGGTAAGCGAGGCGGACGGCAAGGTGGTCTTCCTGCACAAAATCATCGCGGGCGGCGCTGACCGCTCATACGGCATCCATGTGGCGCAACTGGCAGGTTTGCCCGCGCCCGTAATTCAACGCGCCAACGAAATCATGGCAGAGCTCGAAAAGACTTCGGGACGAGCGGTCAAAATCAACCCGCAAGCCGCGCAACAAATTGCGCTGTTTCCTGAGACCAGTCCGCTGCTCGATGAGTTGAAAGAGTTGGATGTCAATTCGCTTTCTCCCATCGAGGCGTTGAATCGCTTGTTCGAGTGGCAGAAGAAGTACGCGAAATAGGGTTATCTCACTTTGTCCTCATTCTGCTGTGGAAGAAAAAGAAGGGTTACCAACAAAATCCAGTGAAAACTTTCATAATTTAATACATAGCTGGAAGTTACATTGGAAACCAAAAAATATATAAGGACAAGAAAAGGAAAAAAATCGAGCCAACTCAAACTCGAAAGCATACGCTGTACAGTGCGCCTGCCCGTCTGGACCAAAATTATCAAAAATAACACCAGCCCGACCAATCCCAGATGCAGAAGGATATCCATATATCCGTTATGCGCATGAAGGACAATGGCAATTCCCCATTCAGATATCTCGCCCATCCATCTCTGGAAGTCGGAGGCAAGCCAGAGAGTTTCCAAACCATAACCGAACCACGGCTTTTGAGAGATCACATATTTAAGCAGATTTCCCCACATGGGAATACGCCCGCTTAAGGTCATGTTCTTTCCCAGCAAGGAAGACGCCAGCACAAGGGAGAACGCTCCAAGAAGTACAGTCACTACTGAGAGCCTGGCGACATAAACCATATTTTTGCCTTGTATGCTTGATCCCATTCTCTTCCAGATAAAGAAAATTACGAGCAAACCGTTCAATATTAGCCACAAGACCAGCCCCGTGGCAGAAAGGCTCATTACAACAAAAAAAAGGACAAGCAGACAGAAGCAGCCATATACGAGCCTGGACCATGTCCTTGTAGAATTAAAAAAAGAAAGCAGAGACAAGCCACCACCCAAAGCCATAAACGCGCCAAAATCGTTTTTGTGGATGAAAATCCCGTGCCAGGCGCCCAACCAGACCCTGTCTTGATGTACCCCGGCATTTGGATCCAAGACAATGAGAAGCAAGCTCAATATTCCGCAGACAAGCGCAAAGGAAAAGAAAATCTTTAACAACTGCCGAAGAGTGAAGTTAAATGCAAGCGTTGCCGCCGTCAGAGAAGCAAACACCACAATGTAAATCATGTGAACGGAATTTTCAGGTGAAACAGACCATGTCACAGAGGCAACACTATACAAGACAAAAAGCGCCAGCGCCCAATTGGATTTCCATGCCAGACAGTACTGGAGAAATTTACCGCGCTGAAAAAGAAGCAAAACCGCGGACAAAAAAAGCAAGCCCCACAAAATGTAATCTGTCAGGCTGTCTCCATATTCACAGTAATAATCAAGGCTGACCACATACCAGCAGACCAGAAGGCGCCGAAGTGAAATAAAAAACAGCACCGACAAAAATATCGCGTCATAGAACCAGGCAGGGAAAAATTTAAACGACAGTTTCATTATTGGTCCTTTGTAATATAACGGGAAGTTTGAGTAACAGAACCAGCCTCAGGGAGTCACAAGGGATTCCGCTAAAAATAATGGTTAACAACTGATTAACATACAGAAAGGCTAAAGAGCTACCGCTCACCAAATAAGGCATAATTATTTGGTTGCTTCACGAACGACCAAAGGAGACCAGCGATGAGCAGTAGTCAGGAATTGTACAACCAACTGAACGAAAAGTTGAGAGAATTGGCGGCCGTCAAAAACGGCAAACAAATCACGAACTGGATTTGGGTCGTGGTCGGAATACTACAAAGCGAGTCGTGCCACCTGAGCCAGTAGCGAACAATCTATCGATGAAAAGCGAAGCAGCGTCACGAATCACTTTGCTTCGGCGCTGGCTGACACCTGCACTTGCGTCAGGCGCAAGTGTGAGTCCGCACATCAAAATGTGGAGTTTCTACAAAAAGGTTTTAGAGCAAGTTTTTGAGGGTTGGTCAAACCTGTCAGTCATCATTATCTTGGATGGTGTTATGTTGTTTGGAGACCGCGGGCAGGTGTTTCGAGTTTCTTTACTCCACGGAAGCCGAGCGTTTCCCCTGGCATGGCAGGTTGTAGAAGGCAAAGGTTTGGTGAAGGTCGGCAAGTTGAAAGGCATGTTGGAGAAAGTTCAGCGATTCTTGAAAAGACATGTCCGGGAACCGAAACCGCTACTTTCAAAATGCCTTGCTGACCAGGCAAGCCAAATGGCGCGCCAACGTATCGGTGACTTGGACGACTGACAAAGATGGAACGCTTGACATGGTTGCTGTGATGACTGATCAAATCGCCTGTTGCGCTCGATTACGAGAATATGCCAAACGCATGAGTATCGAGCAAAGCTTTCGAGATGACAAATCTGGGGACTTCGATCTGGAACATACCAGATTGCGACACGCAGAGCGGCTCTATCATCTTTTATTGGCAACAGCCATTGCTACGCTTTGGTGCCATGAACTCGGAGAATTTGTTCTCAGGCAAGGGGATGATGTTCGTCGCCAAATTGATCCATCCTTTCGTCGCACGCTCAGCCTGTTCCAACTTGGCTTACGCTGGCTAAGACGCTCTTTAGCAACGGCTGTTCATTGCCTGCCCGCTTTTCAAGCTGTACTATCCAATCTGCACCTCAAACCAGTTGTTATTCCACCTCCAAACCATTCTGTAAGTTAATTAGACTCTATCGGAAATAAGAACTTGACAAGCAAAATACCCTTGAAAATAGGTGTTTTGACGCCAAAAACATTATTACCAATAAAGTCTATTGATGGATCAATATAATTTCATCATCATATCGTCGAAAGAACCCGTTTCCCTGCTTAATTCGCTGGAAAGTCAACCGGATTTCAAATCGGTATATTCATCGCCAACAATGAATATTTTTCAGATTCACTTGAGGGACAACAACGGCGCAAATGAAATTTCACGCTCCTGGAGTGTGATGTGAGTCAACTGAACTTTGATTTTATCGCTGCTTCTTCTCTATTTACTGGCGCATTGCTGGAGATGCAAAACAGGGCAGAAATCATAATAAGCATGAAAAAACCTTCGTTTTCAAAAATAAGGCTCCAGCTAATATTTGCCGCCAAGATGTAAGACATGAGAATAACCGGAAAGAAACCATTAATATCGCTGGATTTGCTTGCAAACCGAAGCGAATACCACCAAGCGCCAAAATAAAACAACAAGAATAAAATCAACCCGACATAACCGGTATTGATTAGTATATCGATGAAGCCGTTATCCGAGATAACAATTGGATCGGGATAACCCGCAGCCAATCCCATTTCCACGCGATGAGGCTCGACATACCAGAAAGCATTAAAACCGTAACCCCATAAAGGACGCGTATTGAAATAGGTTTCAAAGAGGTGTCCCCACATTGGTATTCTTCCGGTCAAGGATGCACTCCGGTTGAAAATGCCAAAAAAGCGATCAATGTTGGCAAACAAAACAAAGGAGGCAAGGACCAGAGCCCCCAAAAACATTAAATAGTGTGACTTGTGGAGTTTTTCCCTGAAATTCAGCAGGAAAATGGCAACGAAAATAACTCCATGCAAAAACAATGTGGTCATATAAGAGCCTACAGAATCTGTTTGGTAGACAAACAACAGCGAATATAAATACAGCAATCCCCAAAACAGGGTTTGCTTATTCGTGGACCGCCGGGAAACAATAAGATTGATCAAAAAGAGG
The DNA here is from genome assembly GCA_034433295.1 of Anaerolineales bacterium. Lineage (GTDB taxonomy): Bacteria > Chloroflexota > Anaerolineae > Anaerolineales > Villigracilaceae > Villigracilis. Next base: position 34,057 of record DAOUAS010000105.1, read on the forward strand.
ATATTGATAAATGTAGCAATTATACCCATGTGATTTTTGTGCCAATATAGACCCTTCCACGCGCCTTGAATAATATAATAATTCATTACTCCAATTTTTGGCAGAAAAAAGACGAACAAGGAACTCAGGAGCAGAATAAATACGCCAAAGATGGACAAGAATTTCACGATCTCTGCCATACTATATCGCATACCAATATATCCACCTGTAATAATCGTAAAAATCAAGATCAGCCATCTGGACAAGGAAACCTGCCAATAAACCGACCAAAGAATAGAAAGACCGGAAAAGATCAGAAAAGGGAAAATGAACCAATTTCTTTGGCAGCCGTCGACGAATTTGGAGACAAGACCATATTTATTCAGAATCCAGACAGCGGCGGCAGTCAATACAGACCAAAACACCGCCTCCAACACCACAAATTCGGGAGTAAGCCATGCAAGATAAAAGAATGCCGAGATGTTGGATAACAAGAACAAGCTGAATAACAACAAATTATCCAAAATTCTTTGAAATTGTTTCTGGAACATAAGAACCTCTTTACACATTCAACAATTGGTTATACCAGACAGTTTTTCATATCCAGCAAGGGCTAATAAGCCCCTCTGCCGACCAGAACCACCCAAACCGTCTTGATCAATATCTGTATATCCAAAAAAATGGAATAATTTTGAATGTAGTACAAATCATCCTCCGTATGAAGATGCATTGGCTTGTCGCTTCGACCGCTGACCTGCCACCAGCCAGTAAGCCCAGGTGGGATGGCGAAGCGTTTTCGCTGCCAGGGTTGGTATTTTTCGACCAGATAGGGCATTTCAGGACGCGGACCAACAAGACTCATATCGCCGCGGACAATGTTGATGAACTGGGGCAGTTCATCCAGACTAAAACGGCGGAGGAAGCGACCAACCCTTGTCACGCGTGGATCATCCTTTGATTTGTGGATGATATTCCCATCGGAGTCCCGCTTTTCCACCTGACTTTGTAGCTGCTCCGCATTCTTGAGCATGGTCCTGAACTTGAGCATTTCGAAAAGCCGCCCATTTTCCCCAACCCGTTTGGGACGATACAGTATCGGGGAACCGTCTTCGAGAAAAATCATCAGCGCGGATACAGCCATGAGTGGCAGGGCAAGAATCAGGGCGATGAGTCCAAAGAAGACGTCGAAGGCGCGCTTGATCATCCGCTGGTAGTCGTCGATGGCGGAGGCGCGCAAATCCAGCATTGGGATTCCAGCAAAGTCCTCTATCGTCGTATTGTACAGGGCCAGGTCGAAAAACCCAAGCGCAACCCAGACTTGGACAGGCATATCCTCCATCCGTTGCACAATATCGCCCATTTGATGATACGCCGAATAAGGAAGCGCGATCACCACATCGGTGATGTCATGCCGTTTCAACACATCACGGATTTCATCCGCCCTGCCCAAAGTCGATTCGGCGTATTCCGATTCGACAGGTCTGTCTTCAATGTACCCCACAAAAACCAGGTTTGTAGAATTGGATTCCAGCAGTTGGGCTTTGACTTTTTGTCCAAGAGGTCCCGTACCGACAACAACAATACGGCGTACGCGATCGGGAGTCGTTTTCTGGGTGCGGAAATATAATCTCGCCACAATACGCCATACCAAACAGGCGAGGTATGTCAGCGAGATAAAGACCAGGAACAAGGCTCGCGAAACATTACGATAGGAAAAATACAGTATTCCCGCCGCAGAGACCGACGCAATCAACATGGCAAGCGATAGAACGGCGAACTCGTCCATCACGCGCAGATACTTCCGTCCATCGTAGATGGAAAGCGCGGAATAGATGAGGACCCAGACGAAAGGAAATAAAATATACAAAACAGGCGGTACGATAACCTCCTGCGGGGAGAGCGATATAACCCATTCCGGCGCATTCAGCACCGGGCGAAAGAGCGCCGCCAGCCACAGGCTCGCCACTACGGAGAATCCATCCAGCGCCATGGAGAACAGAGCGAAGTTGGTAGAGAAACGTCTGAGCATAAAGCCATCCGAAAAGTTGTAAACGATGATCTGATCAATAAATTGGCGGGAGATGAAGCTCTGGCGCAAAAATCAGAAGCAGAATGTACAACAACAAAGCCGTACAAAGAATAATAAAAAACCTAGGCCATTTCGCCGCAACAATGGAAAGTAAGCCAATATAGGAAGGACCATTTACATATGGAAACAATAAAGGACTGGCGATAATACCATAACCAACATCCTTTTTCTTGACAGCTAAATAAACCATAAATAGTCCGACCGGAATGCCATAAGGCCAGAGGGAAAAATTCCACCAACCATCAATTAACTGGATTCTTCCAAACTCCCATACATCTTCAAGCCAAAATCCCCAAACAGCAAATGAAAATATCAGTAAAGCAACACCTGCAAAAAAATATGTCTTGGGGTACGCTATGACCCGCACCCAAAAAATATGTAACAACACCTGCGGCTTCCAAAAAAGCAACAAATCAAAACCTGCTGGCAGGAAAATGGCAGACAGCACAATTGCGTCAGTTTGGCCGGTGGTGAGCAACCGATAACCAATGGGAGACAACATAACAGGAATTGTAAATAAAATATTTCCCCCGAACCTTTTAATCAACAACGCAACTAAAAGGGTGCTGAGTCCATTTATCAAAGCCGTTGCGCCTTGAGGGGTGAATAATCTTAACGGCATAAGAATAAAAGTTGCCCACGGGAATAGCGGCGTTCCCTCCTCCCATGGAGCCAGCCAATTCTGCAGGGAAGGCAAAATATCATCTCGCATATCCAATCCGCCATTCGGTAACAGCATCCAAGAAACCATGCCAATTGCCAGAGAAAAGCCTGCGATAACTGCAAAATGCGTTTTATCAGTCTTTGAATGGGAAAAGATGTTTTTTTGTGTTTTCGTGAACATTTGCTACCTTCTGTCAGAAAAGCCCAGCAAATCCAAAACAGCAAAAAACACAAAACGTGGATTGTGATAAAGATAACGCCGCCACAATCTGCGCGGTTCTGTAGCAAGACGATAAAGCCATTCCAAGCCGCCATTCTGCATCCAAAACGGAGCCTGTGGTTTTATTCC
>DAOUAS010000106.1:0-4711 GCA_034433295.1 Anaerolineales bacterium
CATCAATTGACGTAGGTCTTTGGTCGGCATGGCTGATTCCTGTCAGTTGCGAGGGCTGCCACACCACCAAATGCGGGTAAATCACTGGCTTTTCACTGTGTCTTTGGCATATCTGCTTTATCGTGTATAATTCCAAACACGCCCCAGTAGCTCAATGGATAGAGCGCCTGACTTCGGATCAGTAGGTTGTGGGTTCGACTCCTGCCTGGGGCGCCATTTCATGTCATCAATTACCCCTTCGCAGGGGATATTCCTTCCGGGGACTTTTTTGTTTATGAACGAAACAACACATTCCCTCATCTTGCTGTTGGTTGCCCGCCTCGAACGCATCTCCGCCGATTCGGTCTGGGCGCACCGCGCCAGCGGCGTCAAAGGGTCCCTGCTGAGGATGATGGATAAATTCGAAAAGGGATTCCGCATACGGGAAGGCGAGTTACAACGCGCGATCGATTTGGGTTTTGCCATTTTGGAGGAAGCGGCAAGAGAAAAACCCGCCCCGGAGAACTAAACAAGAGAGGAAAACAACGATGACCATACAGCAAGATCGCTTCAACCTGAATCCATCCATCATCACCATGTACAGCACCGCATGGTGTCCCGATTGCAGGCGGGCAAAGGACTTTTTCCGCAGGCATAACATCGAATACGAAAACGTGGATTTGGACGAAGCGCCGGAAGCGGCGCTGTTTGTAAAAGAACTCAACCACGGAATGAGAAGCGTCCCCACGATTGTCCTGCCCAATGGCGAGGTGTTGGTAGAGCCAAGCGACAAACAACTGGCTGACAAATTCGGGATGTAACCCCAAAAAGGGCGGGGGTATAATCTGCCCATGAAGAAAATATTCCCGCTGGCTGTTGTTATTTTTTTACTTGCTGGGTGCGTCACTTTTGAGGTGGCTCCCCAGCCGGTACTGCCGTGGACGGCGGCGCCATCGAACACGCCAAACATCATCACTGCAACGCCGGTCATCCTCACTTCCACTTTCGCCCAAACCTTGGTACCCAGTCTGACAGTTGCCCCGCCCGCCACGCAGACGAATACCCTGCCGCCGCCTACGGGGACTTCGACAACCGCGCCAACATCCACGCCGGCGCAATCCGTTGCAGTGGACATCCTCGGCTGTAACACGGGATTGGACCTCACCCACGGCATGGGCGAAGTGACCAATGCCTATGTGACCGTAAAAAACACGGGGACGATCGACTTGCCAAATACCTGCGCCCTGTTGCGGGCAAAAGACGAAGGACGCGAACACCCAGATAAAAAAGTATGTATCCCCAACCTTCCGGTTGGAAAGCAGGTGACGCTCAAACTGACCGTCGATTCAACCTACAAACAGGATACCGTCATTCAAGCGGATGCGACTTCGAACGATGTGATTTTACTGCGCGTGGACAAACCCTCCTGCGCAGACATCAGCGTTTTCGGCGGCGCGCCGTCGGATGTGGGCGTGGTCAAGCCGATGCAATAAATGTCATTGCGAGCGCCAGCGAAGCAATCTCAATGAGCCAGAGGCAGTGTGAACACAAACGCGCTGCCTTTATTTTCACCTTCACTCTCCGCCCGGATTTTCCCGCCGTGCGCTTCGACGAGATGTTTGGCAATGGTCAAGCCGATGCCCGAGCCGCCGCGCGAACGCGAGCGGGATTTGTCCACACGGTAGAAGCGGTCGAAGATGTGCTTGAGATGTTCGGCGGGGATTCCATACCCCGTGTCACGGACGGAAATCCGCGCTTCGTTTTTGTCGCGCTCGATCGAGACAGTCACCGTTCCGTTGGGCGGCGTATATTGCAAGGCGTTGCCAAGCAAATTGGTAAGCACCTGGATGATGCGGTCTTCGTCGGCGAAGACAAGGATTGGGTCGCGCGGCAGGTCGAGGGTCAGCGTCACCCGCTTTTCGTCGAATTGATGCCGCAGGCGTTTGGTCACCGTCTGGATCAGGGCAGTCGAATCGGCAGGGTGGATGTCCAATTGCGCGGAGCGGGATTCGACGCGGCTCAACTCCTGTAAATCATCCACCAACCTACTCAAGCGTTCCGCCTCGGCATGGATCTGCGAATAGGTCTCGGCGGACGCGGGCAACACGCCGTCCATCAACGCCTCAGCCGAACCTTTGATAGCCGTCAGCGGGGTGCGAAGCTCATGAGCCACGTCGCCGATCAAACGGCGACGCATGGACTCGACTTGCTCCAACTGCTCCGCCATTTGATTGAAACTCCCTGCAAGTTGGTGCAACTCATCCCTCCCTTTGATCTCCACCCGTTCATCGTAGTGACCTTCGGCAATGCGCTGGCTGGCGTTCTTCATCACCTGCACGGGCGCGAGAATGTTCCTGCTGAAAACGTAACTGACCGCAAGCGCCACAGCCGAAGCTGCGATTACTGCGATGACCAACGCCTCATTGAATGTGTTCCGAAAATTCTGGTAGAAATTCGAGATCATCCCGCCGCCCATCCCATTTCCAAAACCCTGCCCCATACCCATGCCCATCCCCTGCCCCATGCCGCCGCCCATTTGCTGCTCCATAAACAATAGATGACGCGCATAGGCGGCTGGCGTCGTAAGGTTGGCTGTAATGCCGATCACGAACATGCCGACCAGAATCACGACAAAATAGGAAAGAAATAATTTGATGCCCAAACGGGATTGAAGTGTTTTCATGTTTCACCACTTATAAAGGTTCGTCATCGAAGCGATAACCAACGCCGCGCACGGTGACAATGAAATCGGGGTTGCCCAGTTTTTGGCGGATGTGTCCCAGGTGGACATCCACCACGCGCATCTCGCCGTAATACGAGCCGCCCCACACGCGTTCCAGCAATTGCTCGCGCGAAAGGACACGTCCGCGATTTTCCGCCAGAGCGCGCAGGAGATCGAACTCGCTGGTCGTGAGGTCGATGGGTTGATCGTCCACTGTGACCTGGCGCGCATCGAGATCGATCCGCAAGTGACGGGAGGCAATCACGCCTTCGCCCGCGCTCGAAGTTGACCCGGTTTGCAGACGCCGCAGCGCCGCCTTGACCCTGGCCACCAGTTCGCGCGGACTGAACGGCTTGGTGACGTAATCGTCCGCGCCGACAGACAGCCCGACGATCTTATCCGTCTCTTCGGTGCGGGCAGTGAGCAAAATGACGTAGACCTGCGACTCGCGCCGTAAGCGCGAGAGCAATTCCAGTCCGTCCATGCCGGGCAGCATCACGTCCAGAATCACGAGATCGGGCTTGAAGGCGCGCGCCGCTTTCAGCCCCGAAGAACCGTCAGCAGCGGTAAAGACTTCATAGCCTTCGGGTTTCAGATAGGCTTGAACAAGGTTTACAATGGTCGGCTCATCATCGATTACAAGGATTTTTGTCATGGCGGGATTCTCTTATAGCGTGATTTCGTTATCATAAAGCAAATGTAAAGATTTGGTAAAGGCTGGGGATTCAGCGATTCAGCGAGTCAGAAGGTATAATGCCCTTATGACAAACGAACCGCTCAAACCACTTTCACGCGACAAGATCGCCATCCTCATCGACGGTGACAATGCACAGGCGGGTCTGCTTTCCAAGATGCTGGTGGAGGCGGGACGCTACGGTCAGGTGACTGTCCGACGTATTTACGGGGACTGGACAACCAACAGCATGAACTCGTGGAAGGACACGCTCAACTTCCACGCCTTCCAGCCCATCCAGCAATTTCGCTACACCATCGGGAAGAATGCCACCGACAGCGCGATGATCATCGACGCAATGGACATTCTGCATTCGGGTGTGGTGGACGGTTTCTGTTTAGTCTCCAGTGACAGCGATTACACCAGGTTGGCTACGCGCATCCGCGAGACGGGTATCTTCGTCATGGGCATCGGCGAGAAGAAGACGCCCAAACCTTTCGTCAACGCCTGCGATGTGTTCGTCTACACCGAAAATTTGGTGACGGAAAAGAAGTCCGCGCAGCAAAAGCCCAAGAGTCAGGACAAGTCCAAGAAGGTCAAGGACGAAAAAGAGGAAGCCGACCCCATTCCCCTGTTGACCCAGGCCTTCGAAATGGCCGTCCAGCAGGACGGATGGGCGTCGCTGGCAACGATGGGTAACGCCCTCTACCAACTCGACCCCGGCTTCGATCCGCGCACCTACGGTCACAAGCAGTTATCGAAGATGATGATGAATTTCAAGCACCGCTTCGAGATTCAGGAAAAGGACATGGGCGGGTTTTTTGTGAAGATGAAAGAGTAGTTCGCCGCCGTATAATGCCCCAAATGGGGTTTTACATGGCGGCTGTCTATAAGCCGTTATACAGCGCGCTGAGTAAATCAAGGTTGGGTTGCCCCTTGCGCAACAAGGTAAAGAATAAAAAATCTGCGTCTCGCCATGGGACGAATCCTTTGGGGGCGCGAAAATCAAGTTCCCAAATGTTACAATCATGTCACACCTGCGCTTGTGACAGGCGCAAGTGTTGCGAGCGGCGGCGAAGCAATTCCCGTGTGGTGAGTAGATTGCTTCGAGCGGAAGAGCGCCGCTCTCGCAATGACAATGAAAGCGAAAACGCCTGAACTTTTGGAGAATGTATGCCTATTCTGCGCTGGCTAAACGATGAAGCAGCCCGTAAAACATCGAGCCAAATCCCGTATCGCCTGCTCGAAGCCGAACCAAAACTTTCCTACGAGTCCCCCTCTCCTGTAGGAGAGGGGTTAGGGGTGAGGTCTGAAAATATGCTTATTCAAGGCGATAA
>DAOUAS010000107.1:0-11912 GCA_034433295.1 Anaerolineales bacterium
GCCGCGCCTGAAAAGGATGCCGCGCACGAGGGCATGGTTGCCAGCCCCAGTTCTGACCCGCAGAAACTCTGCGGCGATTGTCACCAGGATCAGGTGGCGTCTTACCCGAATGCTCTGCACAATACCCAGGCAGGCTATTGGACCGTGTTGAACAAACGCGGCGGAGAAGTCCCCGAAAATCATCCCGCGCTCGAAGAGATGTTTGGAAACCACTGTGCCACCTGTCACACCACCTGCGGCGAGTGCCACGTCACCCAGCCCAAGAACGTGGGCGGCGGCTTGTTCACAGGTCACGTCTTCGAGAAGACTCCGCCGATGACTCGCTCCTGCACCGCCTGTCACGGAAGCCGCGTGGGAAATGAATATCTCGGCAAGAACGAAGGAATCCCCGGCGATGTTCACTTCCGCGAGGGGCGCATGAACTGCGTCAAGTGCCACGAAGGCGCTGACCTGCACGGAACGCCCGATGCGGAGGCTGCCGCCGACCATCGCCTGAGCGGAGCTGAAGAACCGAAATGTGTGGATTGTCACCCAACCACCGCCCCGGGCGGGGATTCCAACCCCATGCACCAGGCTCACGGCGAGAAGTTGTCCTGCCAGGTCTGCCACTCTGTCACCTACACCAGTTGTGACAACTGCCACGTGGCAATCAGCGATAAGAGCGGCAATCCGTTCTTCGAGACTGACGCCACCTACCAGACCTTCCTGATTGGGCGCAACCCCATCCAAAGCGACGAGCGTCCGTATGCCTTTGTGCCTGTTCGCCATATTCCCGCCGCGCCGGATTCATATTCCTTCTACGGCGAGAACCTGCTGCCCAATTTCGACTCCCTGCCCACGTGGGCGTACGCGACCCCGCACAACATCCAGCGCAATACCCCGCAAAACGCTTCCTGCGAATCCTGTCACAGCGAGACGGCAAACATCTTCCTGACTGTCGACAAGGTCAAGCCCGAAGAACTGACTGCAAATGCCTCCGTCATTGTGGATGGTCCGCCACCGCTGGTGGATATCGAGAAAGTGCTCAACGCGCCCAACACTCCCGCAAGCCATGCGGAACTCGTCTCGAATTCCTGTACCGCCTGCCACAGCATGGGCATCCGCAATGCGCCGCTCAGCCCCGAAGGCCATGCCGTTTACAAGGACGACAATTGTCTGGGTTGCCACAAGATGGAAAAGTAGGAAAGTGCGCAGGTAGATAAATACACAAGTGAATAACGTCCTGTGGGACGATTTCAAAATCAAGCGTCAAATCAAACCAAGGAGAGAAACATGTCAAAGAAAGTGCAAGTTTTGTTTGGACTTCTAATCGTGCTCAGCATGGTCTTGAGTGCCTGCGGTGCGCCCGCCGCGGAACCAGAAGTGAAGGAAGCCCCGGTTGCGGAAGCCACCGAAGCCCCAGTCGTCGTCACTGAAGCACCCGTTGTCGAAACGGGTCCCGATGCCCAGGCGTTGTTTGCCGCCCTCGTTGCCGAGGGAATGCCCTCCGATAAAGGCTATGGCACCGTCAAAGCCGACAAGTTGAATGAAGAACTTGTGGATAAGGCTCCGTTCATTCTCGACGTGCGCGAAGCCGCCGAAGTGGAAAAAGATGGCTACATCGAAGGTACCGTCAACATCCCCGTGCGCGAAGTGCTCAACAATCTGGATAAACTTCCCGCGCTCGATGAACCCATCGTCGTCACCTGCGCTTCCGGTCATCGCGGCGGCTTTGTTTTCGCCGCGTTGAAGATGTTGGGTTATACCAACGTCCGCAACCTGGCTGGCGGTGTGAACGGATGGAAGAAAGCCGAATTCCCCGTTGTCACCGGCTCCATGCCCGAATCCCCCACCGTCCTCAACACTGCCGCCATTGTCGAGGATCAGGCTCTGTTCGAAATGCTCAACGGCTTCTTCACCAGCCTGCCCGAAGGTTTCTATTCCATCAAGTCGGACAAGTTGATCGAGGAATTGGCTGACAAGGCGCCTGTTGTGCTGGACATTCGCACAGAAAAAGAATTCAATGAAGGCTATATCGAAGGCGCAGTCAATGTTGCCTTGCAGGATATTTTCGCAAGCCTTGACAAACTTCCCGCCAAGGAAGAAAGAATTGTCATTTATTGCGCCTCCGGTCATCGCGGCGCGGTTGCTGCCATGGGCTTGCGCTTGATGGGTTACACCGATGTAGTCAATCTTGCTGGTGGCTTCAATGGCTGGAAAGCCGCTGAACTTCCCGTTGCTGGTGTGATGGATTGGGCTGCCACAATGAACGAGTTTGTCAACAGCCTGCCAGCCGACAAAGGCTATGGCACGGTCAAAGCCGACAAACTGAACGAAGAACTTGTCGATGGCAAACTGTTCATCCTCGATGTGCGCGAAGCTGCTGAACTGGAAAAAGATGGCTACATCGAAGGCTCCGTCAACATCCCCGTTCGCGAAGTCCTTGCCAACCTCGATAAACTCCCCGCGCAGGATCAGCCCATCATCGTGACCTGTGCCTCCGGTCATCGCGGCGGTTTCGTCTTCCTTGCTCTGAAGAAACTGGGTTATACCAACGTCCGCAATCTGGCTGGCGGCGTGAACGGCTGGAAGAAAGCCGAATTCCCCGTTGTCACCGGCTCCATGCCTGAAGCCCCCGCCGCCATCAGCGAACCCGTGATTGCCGACCAGGCGATGTTCGACGCCTTCAACGGCTTCCTCTCCAGTCTGCCCGAAGGTTTCTACTCGGTCAAGAGCGACAAACTGACCGAAGAACTGGCTGATAAAGCCCCTGCCCTTGTTGATATCCGCACCGCTGAGGAATTCAAGGAAGGTTACATCGAAGGCGCTGTGAACATTTCCATGCAGGAAATCTTCACCAGCCTCGATAAACTCCCCGCCAAAGACCAGCGCATTGTCGTCTACTGCGCGTCTGGTCATCGCGGCGCCGTGGTCTCCATGGGCTTGCGTCTGATGGGCTACGCTGATGTCGTCAATCTGGCTGGCGGTTTCAACGGCTGGAAGGCTGCTGAACTCCCTGTTATGAAATAATATCGATCTGAGACTGCCCGCGAGGCAACCTCGCGGGCAGTTTTTTTGAGTTTTACCACTAAAACTATCAAAATATTGACATTCGTCACTGGCTAAAACCATGAAACCCGCTTATCATTTTCCTGTAAAAACATCAGATTTCCTTATGATGGAGCGGAAAATGGTCGAATTATCCACAATGCGAGTGTTTCTGGTTGCGGCAGAGGAAAAAAACTTCAGCAATGCCGCGCGACGATTAAACATGTCACAGTCGGCTGTCAGCCAGAACATCCGCGCAATGGAGCAGGTGTACGGGGTGGAATTATTCAAACGACATGGGCGTTCTGTGGTGTTGAGCGATACCGGCGAAGCCCTCCTTCCGATGGTGCGCGAAGTGTTGCGCGCCGCCCGCCTGATGGAAGACAGTTTGCAAGACATCAAGAACGAAATCGGCGGGGAATTGTTGATCGGTTGTTCCACCTCTGCGGGAAAATATCTCATGCCTGCCCTGCTTTCGATGTTCCAGCAGGATTATCCCGCTGTCCATCCGCGGGTCAAGATTATGGGGCGGGAAAGCATCTATGACCGATTGCTGAATCAAGTTCTCCCGTTTGGCGTATCCAGCAAACAATTTGAACACCGTGACCTCGAAACCATGCCGCTTTTCGAGGATCGCATCTTTTTGATTGTGCCTGTTAATCACCCCTGGGCGGAATACGGCAAAGCCATGCCCGACGACCTGCTCGACCAGAAAATCATCATGCGCGAAGAAATGTCGGGAACTTGCGAAACGGTCATGCAGGGACTCAAATCCTACGGCATTACCCCCGACATGCTCAATGTGACTATGGAGCTTGGAAACCCGGAAGCCATCGAAATGGCGGTGGAACGCGGGGTGGGGATTGCCTTTGTTTCCGAAATGATTGCCGCGCGAGGGCTGGCTGTTGGACGGATCAAAAAGGTCGAATTGCGGGGAATGGATCTGCGTCGCACCGTATATATTGCGCGACACCTCCATTACCCCTTTACGCGCGCGCAAAATCTGTTCTGGGATTTTGCGAAAGCGCAGTATGATAAATTGAATACTGAAATCTGGGATAGCCTGGTGAATTTTGCGGTTGCATCCTGAAAGTGGAAGAAACCGACCGTCCGCTTAAAGTTATGGAAACGCGCTTTTTGAAAATTATTCGTGATGACATTCGATTGATTTGAAAATGACGGGCGGCACTTGTCCGACATCGGATTTGCCCGTAGCCTTGAGCGCTTGTAAGAAACTCTTAATACATGGAGAATGTACTATGACCAAACTGAATCCCAAACTCAAGACCGGTCTCGCGTTACTTGCGGCAGCGTTTATCGTCACGCTGTTTGCCCTCCTGACTCTCAGCCCAAGCCAGGATGTGAAGGCGACCGCCCCCGCCCAATCAGCCGATACCTGCAAAGACTGTCACCAGGATTATCACGAACTGTGGAGCGTCAGCCAGCACGGTTCCGTGCCGATTGACTGCGGAAGTTGCCACCGATTGAGCGGAGAGGGCGCCCACCCTGAATTCCCGTACTCGGTCGAAAGCCAGGCAGTCACCTGTGATACTTGTCATTCTGAAATTGCCGCCCAGTGGAAATCCAGCCGCCATGGTGATGTCAACCTCGGTTGCAGTTCCTGCCACGAGCCACATTCGCAGCAGCAGAAGGTTTTGGGTGAAAACAAGTTAATCTGCGCGAACTGCCACAAGGAGCAATTCGAAACCGCGCACGATTCAACCCACGGAGCGGCGGGACTCACCTGTGAAAGCTGCCATTTCGGCGAGGAAATCGGTCACAGTTTCAAAGCCACAATTTCTTCCTGCAATGACTGTCACTCCGATATTCACGAAGCCGGGCAGTTGGTTGCTGCCGGTGCGGTAATCGAGCCTGTTGCCCCAGCCGAGGGAGAAGCCGCTGCTGAACCTGCTGCCGCTGAAGAAGCCATAGAGGAAGTCCCCGCAGACGGCGGTATTACCCTTCCCTCTTGGCTGCTTTTGATTGCCGGTCTGTTGATTGGCGGCGTTGGCGCATGGGCTGTCTTTGGGCAGGAACCCGGCACCCCGAACCCTGAGAAATAACTTTAGAAATGATGGCAAGGAGGCTTGCATGAAAAATCCAAACGAAACCCCTCCCGAGCAGGGAGAACAAAAGATTGCCCGCCGTGACCTGCTAAAAGTGGGCGGCGCACTGGTCGGAGCCGGCGGTCTGGCACAGTTCTTCAGTCTGAACTCGCTTGCTGTGGTACCGAACAAATCCGAAGGCGGCGGACCCAAGTGGGGCATGTTGATCGATATCAACAAGTGCATTGGCTGTAACTATTGTAGCTATGCTTGTCAAGCCGTTAACAACTTGGCGGACGACATGCTCTACAATGTGGTCACTGTTGAGACCACGCAGTCTGGCGAGGAATTCTTCCTCTCGCGTCCATGTATGCAATGCGCCGAAGCTCCTTGTGTGCATGTCTGCCCGGTCGGCGCGACCTACTACCGTGAAGATGGCATCGTGGCGATGGACTACGACCTGTGCATTGGTTGCCGGTATTGCCAAGTCGCCTGCCCCTACGCCGCTCGCGTTTTCAATTGGAAGAATCCCATCGAGAAAAGCGCTAAGTCCCCCGACTTTGGCATGCAGGAAGTGCCGAATCGTCCGCGCGGGGTGGTCGAGAAGTGCCACTTCTGTACTCAGCGCATCGATTACGGCGTGGAGCGCGGACTTGTCCCAGGCGTGGATGAACCCGCCACTCCGGCTTGTGTGGTCGCCTGTCCGACGGGGGCGCGTGTCTTCGGCGATTTGAACGACACGGAAAGCCCCATTACGAAAGCGCGAGTCGAGGCCAGTGTAACCCTGCGTTTGCGCGAAGACCTCAGCACCGAACCGCGCGTGTATTACGTCCCGCCGGTTGCCGAATCAAAGACACCGTTTATTCAAAATCGGGAGGGCTAACCCATGCTTTCCAATATTCACTGTCCAACCATCCGCATTGGCAAGCGCTCCATCATCGTCTTTCCGTACTGGATCACCCTGTTGATTGCCGGCATTCTCTTTGGTCTGGTGGGCGCGGTCGCGGTTTTGCGTGACGGCTTGCATGTCACTGGTTTGTCGAATGCCATCCCTTGGGGATTGTGGATTTCCATCGACCTCTCCGCCATTGCCCTGGGCGGTTGCGCCTTTGTCTTTGGCGTAATTGTTTACATTTTGCGAATCAAGCGATTCGAAGTCATTGGTAAACTCGCGGTTTTGCTCGGTTTTCTCGGGTATTCGACGGCTGGATTGGTGCTGCTCTTCGATCTCGGTCAGCCGCTGCGGTTCTGGCATCCTGTTGTCTTTTGGCAGCCACACTCCCTGCTTTGGGAGGTGACCATGTGCGTGGTCCTGTACCTGAGTGTGTTGATTGCGGAGACCCTGCCGATTGTGCTGGAGCACCCCGTCTTCCACACCCACCCCTGGCTGACCCGTTTCCGCTGGGTGGGCAACCTGATGAAATTCGCGCATAAGGTGGCTCATTGGTTCCATAGTGCGGGTCCGATTCTGGCGGTGGCTGGTCTCACCCTTTCCCTGCTCCATCAGGCATCGCTTGGCGCGACTTACTCAGTGCTGGCGGGACGTGGCATCTGGTTTAACCAGAGCGCGCCGGTGCAGTTCGTATTTTCCGCTATGAGCGGCGGCATTGCGCTGCTCTTTGTGGCGAGCGTTTTTGTCTTCCGCGTCATGCGTCCGGGACAGGTCACTGATGAAGCGTTGAAGGACGTCGCCCGTCTTTCGGGTGGCATCACCCTGTTGTTGACCTACCTCCGCGTGTGGGACTGGGCTGTCACCAATTACTATAGTTTTAATCGCGAGATCGCCCTGCAAACCGAAATGCTGGATAAGATTGCCCCATATAGTCTGACTTTCTGGGTTGGGCAGGTGCTTCTACCTGTCATTGCCGGCTCCATCATGCTGGGCGCGAAGAAGGTCAACTTCCGTACGTTGATGGCGGTTTCGTTCTTCCCAATCATTGCGGCAGTACTTACCCGCTGGAACTATAACTTTGCCGGTTTGATCGCCTCCATCACCTATGATCCATTCACGCCAGGCGTTATCCTCAATTCGTATACACCCACTTGGGTCGAATTCTCGGTCGGAACGTTGGTTATAAGTTACTGGCTGTTGATGTTCAGCCTGGCGGCGCGTTACCTGCCGTTCGAGTCGATGAAGGAACATCATTAATCGATATTTGTCATGATATAAGAAAACAGACGCCTTTTGACGTGCGTCTGTTTTTTTATTGCCATGCGGATATTTTTCCGCCAGGCGGAATCACCAGAAAAGCTTCGTCGGTTTGGGAAAGGTCTGCCGCGGCAGCAACCAGCCTGCGGACGTAGGAATCCGAGCCGCTGATTTCGTGGTAGGTCATGTCCCAACGTTTACAATAATCCGCCACTTGCATGGCTCTTTCACGGTATTCTGTCAGGTCCTCTTCCGAGTGACCGACGAGGGCGATGCGCCTGTAATTTTTGTACTGCTCATTCATGACGAAATCGGCGGTTTTTTGCCCGTACTTTTCCACATATTTTTCATACTCTTTGAGCGGATCAGAGCCAGCCTCCAGCCAGCCGCCTGTGAGGTAGTAAGTGCCGGGGTGGGCGTTGAACTCTTTGCGATAGGCTTCATCCGAACCGAGGAAGATGGCGATGCAATCCTCGGTCTTGGGCAGGAGCAGGGTATGGATACCGGATTGGATATCCTTCAAGCCGTTGCCGCAGATTCCATAGCCCAAGACGATCAGGCTCGGTGTGGTAATCGAGTCAATAGCAGCCTGGAGAGTCTTTCGTAAATTCTTTGGGTTTGAGTGCAAGCCATAATCCATGAAGGCGATTCGGTCCTTCGATTCTTTCGGGAGATGGCGGGCAAGCAATTGCTCAAACACACGGCAGGCAATGAATACAATGGGGAGAGAGTTCATAATGAGTTTGGTTTCGTTTGAATCTGTATCTTTGTGATATTCAAGGGTCTGGCTATTATAAAGGAATGTTACCCGAATTTTGAAGCCGGAAATACCTCGCCTGGTTGGACCGTCCCTCGTTTTTAATTAAAGGATTAAAATCGATTGAAAAGGAGCCAGAATGAAAAAGTTTTCTGTTTCTTTGGTGTTTGCTTTTTCTTTGCTCGCAATTATTGCGGTTTCGCATTTTCCTCAATCCGATGTGCGGAACGTGTTGGCATTTGGTTCAAAGTTTTCTGGTGTAAATGGCGCGGGAACTTCTTTTGCCAGAATGGATTTGACCGCCAACATCGAAACAATTGGCGTATTGGTAACTGGTTCCAACCTCTCGAAGACTGCTCAACTTATGTATCAAAAAGAGGGGGAAACCACCTGGCAGGTTGGACATCCACTCTTGCGCATTGATAGTGGGCGCCTTGCCGGCAGCTTGTTTGGTCTTTCTCCCGCGACGGCTTACAATGTCAAGGTCCTTGACGGGACCACGGAGATTAACGGTTCGGTCACAACCCAACCGGATGAACTTCAATTCACTCCCTTGTCTGTTTTGTATGTGGATGATAATGCTTCATCCGGGGGCGACGGTTCCAGGGCGATGCCATATAAAACAATACAGGAGGCGGTAAATCATGCTACATCGGGAACGCAGGTATTGGTTGCCGATGGAGTCTATCAGGAAACGGTTTCCTTTCCTGAGTCGGGAGCGGCGGGGAAATGGATACAGGTCAAAGCTGAAGGTAATGGCGCGATCCTCGATGGTTCGAAAGCTTTGCAAGGAAACGCTTGGAGGACTTACAAGTCGGGGAAAAACGTATGGTTTACTTTCATCAAACCACCCATCAAGTATTTGGCGCGTGACAAACAGCGCTATTACATGTACGACAACCTCAAAGGGCTGGTCGAAGGGCGTGGACATAATAACGTGCCCATGAACGAAGGCTGGTACATTACGCCAGAAACCACCAAACTCTATGTGCGCAGCCTGGATAATCCCGCCAATCATTCATGGCAGGTGCCGGTTCTTAATCGTGCATTTGATGTCGATGGGCGTGATTGGATCTGGATCGAGGGATTTGAAATTCGATACTATGGCACGACGGATGGCTGTGGCATATGCGCGAAAAATGCGTCTCACGTGGTGATTCGAAAGAACAAAATACACAATGTACAAGTTGGTGTCTTTATCAATTGGAATGGGAGCGGTGATCAGGGTAACGATACCCGTGTCGAATATAACGAGATTTACGATCCGCCCGTGGATAAGTGGCCCTGGAAGGCGGTCAAAGCCACCTCGATGGAGGGCACGGCAATCATAGTTAGAGGACATGTCGGAGCGATTGTGCGCGGCAACGAATTACACAATTATTTCAACGGTATTTATACGGGTTCATCTGCCGCTCTGGAAAATCCCGATGTTGCGTTCGATGCGGACATTTATAACAATCATATCCATCATATCAGTGACGATGCCCTTGAACCCGAGGGCGCCTGTATCAATCATCGCTTCCGAAATAACACGATTGACACGACTCTGGTTGGAGTTTCCCTGGCTCCGGTTACGCAGGGACCGGCCTGGGTATTGCGTTCGCTGATTACGAACTATACCGGCTCGAGCTTCAAATGGGACCTGAAATCAGACGGTGTGGTGTTGATCTATCACAACACGAGTTGGACGAATGCGAAAAACTTGAATGCAATGAGCATGCTTCGTCCAGTGTATAACTCGATCATGCGCAATAATATTTTCCAAGGCAATGGGTTTGCGTTCGAGGAACCATTCACCGGATCGGACGGACATGACTGGGACAATGATAACTGGTACACCACGCGTGGAACGGCGAGCCCCCGCTTTAAGTGGGAAAACAAATCCTACAAAACCATCAAAGATTTATGCTCAGCGACAAATCTTGAATGCAATGGATATGAAAGTCCTCCTGGGTTTGTCAATCCGAACAATGGCAACTTTTCATTGCTCCCAGGCAGCCCAAATGTAGACCGCGGGATTTTGCTTCCCGGCATCAACGATCATTTTGCCGGGAATGCGCCGGATGTCGGCGCCTATGAATCGGGTTTTGATCTCCCGCCAGAAGTTGTTTCCATTACCCGTGTGGATGCAAATCCCACGAACGTTGCTGCTGTGAGTTTCAAGGTTGTGTTTTCAGAGTCCGTCAGCGGTGTGGACGCAAATGACTTTGTGGTAAATATGGAAGGTGGCATTACCAATGCATCCGTAAAAAGCATAGGCGGATTGGAGGACATTTTTGTCGTCGCTGTGGATACCGGTAACGGGGATGGAACGCTAAGCCTTTCCCTCGAGGATGACGACAGCATCGTGGACGCCGCGGGTAATCCGCTGGGTGGAACCGGGCGCGATAACGGGAGTTTCGGACCGGGCGAAGTGTACACTGTCGTAAAATCCAACGTCATCAACATCAAAACCGCCGCTTTCACATCCGATAAAATGAACGACGGATGGGTGATCGAATCGAATGAGAACAGCAATTTGGGCGGCGGGATAAATTCCACTTCAGCAACCTTCTATCTGGGTGACAATGCCGAGGACCGCCAATTTCGTACTATCCTTGATTTCAATACATCCAGCCTGCCCGATAGCGCCCTGATTACTTCGGCGGTTCTCAAGATAAAAAAGCTAAGCGTGACCGGCACTGATCCATTCGCAACTCACGGAGATGCTCAAGTGGACATCAACAATGGTCCCTTTGGCAGTAGTGCCTTGCAGGATGCGGATTTTCAATCTCCGGCCAGCATGGACCTGGCAGGTGTAATTTCCATTTCACCCGTCGACAATTGGTTCCCGGCGGTATTAAGTGAGTCCGTGTTGCAGTACGTCAACAAGACCGGTTTTACGCAATTTCGTCTGAGATTTCAGATTGATGACAATGACGATCAGGGAGCGGACACCGTAAAGTTTTACAGCGGCGATACGGCTTTGCTTGAAAATCGCCCCGTATTGCAGATCGAGTATTACATGCCATAAAAACGCCCAAGCGTGGAAAAATCTGTTTACCATGCAAACTGTAGTTCATGATGGAGACAGCCACTTCACAGGTGGCTGTCTCTTGTTTTACTTCTTCTCTCGCGCTTCCGCTGCCGCCAAAATCTTTTCAATCGCTTCCAGCGTTTCGGGGGAGAGCGGCTTGGGCTGGTGATTCGCCAAAATCTTTTTCACTTTCGCGTTCGCCACATCTTCGGTCGAGAGGCTGCCGTTCTTTTCCCATTTGTTGTACGGCTCGCGGTCGAGGACGGTGGGAATCCAGGCTTCCTTGCGGCACAGCGCGGCGGACTTTGACTGGCTGAGGTACAAGCCGCCCACACCGACCTTTTCGATCAACTCGAACATGATGGTCTCGGCGTTGACGGGCACGCCGCGCATGATCCGCGCCGCCATGCCGATGATTTCATCCGCGAGGACGAGATACGAAAGCGAGCCGATGTCGGCGCAGTCGAGGAAGCCCACGTCGTGGACTAGCGACGCGCCGCTCAAAGCGGAGAGCATGACCTGAAGCGCGGCTTCGGCTCCAGCCTGGGCGTCCACTCGCTTGGCTTCGGACGCGCCCGCCGTTCCCATGAACGGGATTCCCAGATAGCGGGCGAGGTCCACGGCAGCGGCGGAGTGCAGACTGGCTTCGGGCGACCCATACGCGGGACGCGCCGTCCGCAAGTCCATCATTGAGGGCAAGCCGCCAATCGCCATCGGCGCGCCTGGGACATGGGTCTGGACGACAGTGAGCGCAGCGAGCGCGCTTGCGAGATGAATCGTCAGCGCCGCCGCGCCCGTGAAGGGGGATTCCAACCCGACGGTGGGTCCACCGAGGCAGATTGATGGCACACCGACTTCCGCTGCCTTCATTAAAGTCGAGAGGGCAGAGTCCGCAATCTTGAACGGTGATTCGTAGGT
>DAOUAS010000108.1:0-58519 GCA_034433295.1 Anaerolineales bacterium
TCGGTGGTGGTGTAGCGAATGAATTCGCCGCTGTCCAGCGTGCCGTTGCCGTTTGCATCCTGCCATAATTCCATGCGCACGCCGCCGACACCCGTTTCCGTGTTATCCATCAGTCCGTTGTTGTAACCTGCACGGAAAGTGGCCTCGCCTGCGCCGTTGTCGATCCACACGCGATTACCTAAACTCATGGGCGGGATGAATCCAAAGTCGACTGTCAGGTTGCTGGATGCGTCTGTTTCCAAAAAACGCCCGCGTGAATTGGGCCCGTCCCAGCCAGTTGGGTTGAAGGCGGCGTTTCCAGGCGCGCCGGGGTCGGGTTCGTTGCTCAGGTGGCTTTCCCCCGAAGGCTCTGGGAATGCCGCATCGCGGGTAACAACGATTGGGCCGCTGAATACACCGTTGATTTCAGGGGTGTGAGTGTCAATGCCGTTGTCGTCGCTATCAATGGCGGCAGTGGTCGTTTGTCCGCTCGAGGTTTGATTTTCTGTACCGGTGACCTGACTACTATACCAGCCGCGAAGGACGCCGGGGGCGGTGGAATACGCAGTACCTGCGCCGTCCGGGTCAAATGAAGCGGTAAAGTTACCGGGGACCACCAGCACAAAATATGTGCCAGGGTCAAGGTTATCGAAAAGATAAAAACCGTTGGCGTCGGTGACGTCGAAGCGGATATATTCCTGGGGATCGGCACGGCCGTTCCCGTTGCCGTCACGATACAACTCTACTCGCGCGCCTGCCACCGGAGGTTCCGTCCCGAGACCTGTATCAACGGTTTGCCGAATGCCATCGTTGACTGTTCCGCCGCCCGCGCCGTTGTCATACCAAAGGTAATTACCAATGCTGAAGGGGACATCTGTGCCACCAAAGAAGCCGAAGTCGATCAACAAATCACTGTTATAGTCTCGCTCGCCGTTGACGCCGCGCCTTGCGCCAGGGATGCCATCACGGTCGTTGTTCGAGAGGTTGGTTTCGCCTGTCTGCTCGGTGGTGGTTTGGAGAGTGATGGTGGCGCTAAGCACCTGTTGACCGGGTGTCGCCGGGTCGCGTCCGTGATCCGACTGATCAGGATTGGTCTCCGGGGGGTTGGTGTAAGTTGCTGTTGCAGGTGTGCCGGTGCTGCTTCGCAATGTATTAAGCGGCTGTCCAGCATTGAAGTTGCTGGCAGGGATGCCAACGATATAACGATTCTGGGTTATGTCGCTCGAATTGTAGGGAATATTGCTGAACAGGTAGAAGCCGTCGGAGTCGGTAGTGGTGGATGCAATCGCCGTACCGTCGGGTATGCCATCGGGTATGCCATCGTTATTTGCGTCCCGATAGAGATTAACGGTGACGCCTGCTATGCCGGGGTTGGTGTCATCGGGGGCGTTGATGGTGCCGCTGTTGTCCGAGTCACGCCAGACGCGGTTGCCGATGCTCATCATTTCGGGAATGGTGATGCCGACCTTGCGCGGTTCGGAGGCGAGCAGGTCGCGGATGTTACTGCTTATATCCTGGTACGAGCCGACATGTGAGAGTGAATTCCATGCGATTTCCTTTGATTGTGCGTCATCGTTGTTGAATGCGCCGACAAGCGGGGAATCCTTGGGGATGGACATTGGCAGTCCAAAGCGCAGCGTGTTGGTCGGGTCACCTTCAACATATGGCGCGATGGTTTCGCCGCTGTTCAGCCTGATGCGATACGAGCGCACGGTGCTCCAATCCGCAATGGCGGCGGCAAGGAACCAGTTGTTGTCGCATCCGGCGGGAACCGCGCCGGTGGTGTTGAAGACTTCGGGACGGCAGGGGTTGGTGGTCAGGTTATATTGGATGGTGAAATCGCCTGCAACGAGTCCCGCCCCGCCGAGGAATTGGATGGGGCCGGTCATCACCGGGCGGAATTCTGATTCACGGAAGGAATTTGCCAGGGTCCCGCCGGAGCCTTTGTCGCCATAATAGGGCAGAATATCATACAGGAAATAATTCAACATCGGCACGTTGCCGTCGTTGAAGACTCGCAGTTGATACTCGAAATCATCCAGGTCAGCGTCTCCAGGCGGAGGCGAAGTGTATTGTCCGGGGTTCAACGCGCCTTCAGGATAGGCCTGTGAAATACACGGGTAGCGTGTGAAGTCGTTTGTGCTGGCTCCAATGCCGGAATTCCCCCCGTTGGGACAGGTTGCGTCGGGCAGGAAACTGTCCTTATCCACTACCACGCTGTTCAGGGTGGAGACACTGCGAATCCATTTCTCGCCGCGCAGGGCGGCGGAGCGTTCGACCACGTAGGTGTCGGAGTTCTCGCAGGCATTGTCGGGATCTTCGGAGTCGCTATCCACGTTTCCATTGGTCGCGTCGTTGACCTGTGTTCCTATTTCGCAATATACATCGTCGGAATCTGTGACAACATAAAGGTCATTGGTGCGGGTGCGGGGTAATTGCCCGCGTGGGATGCGCGCAAAGAATTCGACGGTCAACACGTTGCTGCCCAACGGGGTTTCGTTCACGGTCAGTCCGGAAAATTCCCACAGCAGGGTTTGTCCTGTGCCGGGGTTGGGTCCGCTGCGGGTGGTTGTGACCGTTGCGCCGCCGGGCAAAGCTGCGTTGTTCAACCGCACATTCCCGAAGCGGACGAAAATCAGGTCATCCGGCAAGGTGTCGCGAATTGTTGGGTCCACCAGCGGCGCGGAAGACCGTTCCGTCATATCCACTGTCAGGATGTAACGCAAGGTGTCGCCGGGCAGGATGGTTGCGTCTGAAGTGAAGGTGCTGATATTCGGATCCTCGAGGTCATTCCAGGGCGTGCCAGGCGTTTCGGATTTGCTCACACGCAGGCTGACGTAATCGCCGCTCACGGTCATCGGCTCGATGTCGCATGGATCGGTTACATCGCCGCTGGCATTGGCGCGCGTGACCTGCACACAATTATCATAGGTATTGCCTGATGAGGCGGCGGGCAACGGGTCGCCGTCATCGTCGGTGGCGGCCGTGACGCGCGGAACGACACGAATTTCCGGGTTGGTGGTAAATTGCCAGACGTAAGGCAATCCGGGTGTGTAAACGGTGTTGCCATCCGGGTCGTACTCGAAACGCCAGCGGACGTTGGTGATGTTCGTTGCAGGCGCGGTATATGTTGCATTGGTGTTATAACTCACCGGCTGACCGGGGAAAGCTGTCCATGAATCGCCGCCATCGGTCGAGTATTCCACATAGGCGCGGACGTAATCGAAACTCGCATCCCATGCGCCGCTCATGACGCTGGTCACTTGCAATTCGCCGGGCAGGTTGTCAATCAATGTGACGTTGTTGGCAGGGTAGTTTGTCGCGTTGGTGTTCAGGTTAAGGATAAAACGCGCCGTGCCGGTGATGCCCACGGGGTCGCCGCTGTCATCCTTGCTGTACGTGGGGACGTCGGCAATGGGGTCAATTTCATGAGTGAGATTTGTAGTTGGCGGACCAAAACAATCCGGGCAGGGATTTCCGCTTGAATTCACATAATCCGCGGTTACGTTTGCCGAATTGGTCAGGCTGTCACCCACATTGAAAGGCGGGGAAGGGTAACGGATCACCACATACCTTTCGGCGCAAGTCGGCGGGGAAAGCGGGCCGACAATCGCAGGCCAGGTGACAATGCCACCGCCATATGTGCCGCCATTGCTGGCAGAGACAAAAGTTGCTCCGGCTGGCAGGGTATCGGTGATGACAATATCGGTCAAGTCAGTGATGCCGCCGGAAGGGGGCGGAACGGGGCAAAGTTGCAGGCGATAGGTTACATCCGTATTCACCGTCGGCTCGATGACTGGCGCAACGCGGGTTTTGATCAATTGCCAGCTTGCGGACACTGCCCCGATGGTAATCGGGGGCGCGGGAGCGGGAGTCGCGTTTTGCCAGCCTACGGGACCCGGCGGGTCGATCCGTCCGTTGATCGTGTTATTGATGATCGCAGGCAGGGGACGTAAGTTGTTGTTGACGCGCACGGCGATTACCGCATCATACTGCGTGCCATCCAGCAGGTTATTGTCGGTTTTGGTGATAGTGATGGTGCGCGTACCACTGTTGTAGTTGATTTCGAATCCGGCAGGCACGGATGAATTCGGCGGCGGCAGGTAGGTCAACCCGTTTTGCAGCACGTCGGTGATTTCCATTTGACCGCACGCGGTGGTGAGACTACTGCACTCGAAGCGTATGCGATAGCGGATCACATCTCCCACCTGCGCCACTGTAAGATTATCCTCGATGCTCTTGGTCAGGATGAGCTGGGGAGTCCCTGCTTGCGCCTGCGCGTTTTGTATCGGCATTTGTGCCAAAGCCACACTAAGCAGCAACATCAGGATAAATATTCGTCCTAGGGAAGGTTTGGGGTTATTGAAAAAAACGCCAAGGTCAATTTTCATTTTCCGCTCCGAATGAAGAAAGGATATGCCGAAAAAACAACAGCCAATTAAAACAAACAGCAAAACCTACCAAAAATACGGCCGGTTTCGCTGTTTGCTCGCCTAAGTTCGATCCCGAAAAAAAATAAAAAATGCAGGAAAGCGACCAATGTCAAACTCAGGGTCAATGCATCCGTAACATTACAAAAATATTAAATTCGTTTCAATTTTAGCAACAATTTTATGAAATACAATGTCTATTCTTATCATTGTTGTTAAGGCTTTGCTTTTATGAAAACCATTTCAAACCAGGGTTGTTTATACAGCACGGGGACGAACTCTGACGGCTTCAATGCCATATTTCGGAACACCATTTGATATTCAATGGTTTCGCGGCAGACCACTGGTTTTTGCTTACGGAACTCTTACATACTCACCCTTCATCCCGGTGATAAAATACAAAACATGTCGATCGTCCCTTCGATGCTTCCCGACTTCCGTGTTCGTCAGCGGGATTACCTGCTCGAGATTTCGCGCCTGCTCACCCAGGAACTTGACCTGGAAAAACTTTTGGCGCGTATTTTGCGCGTCTCGATCGAAATGCTGGCGGGACAGGCAGGCCTGATCGCGTTGAAGCGTCCTGAAGGCTGGAACGTTGCTGCCGCGCATGGGATTGCTCCCGCCTTCCTGAGTTATCTCACGCCCCTGCTGGCCGAAGAAAAAATGGTCGAGTTGGATGTGCGCGAACTCAACCGCATGTTGAAGGAATTGACCTACACTGTCAGCATGGGGCTGCTCAACGGGACGGGTTTGCCACTTGCCGCGCAGGGACAGGTGATCGGCGTTATCTTTATTTTCCGCAATTACCCGGACACCTTTACGCCCAATGACCGCGTACTGCTGCAATCCTTTGCCGACCAGGCCGCCATTGCCGTGTTCAATGCCCAACTTTATGGGCAGGTTTCCTACGAAAAACAACGACTTGACGCCCTGCTTGATTCCGCCGCCGACGGGATTCTAATCCTCGATTCGAATCTCAACGTCGAACGTTGCAATGGCGCATTCGAAAAACTTTACGGTCTGTCACGCGATGAAATCGTCGGCAGAGGGCATGACGAGATTATCAGGTGGAAAAAAGAGCCGCAGGGAAAAACATTGGAAGAGTCAGTTTCAAACGGCTGGCCGCTCACGCCGAACGCCACGCTCTATGTGGAAGGCGACATCGAACGTCCGCCGCCGCCGCCTTTGCCTGTTGGGATAACCTATGCGCCATTGCTTTCAGAGGAGAAAAAACTTCGCAATATCATTCTCAGCGTGCGCGACATCACCCACTTCCGCACGGCGGATGAAATCAAGGCGACCTTCATTTCCATCGTCAGCCACGAACTGCGGACGCCTGTCGCGCTGATCAAAGGCTACGCGTCCACCCTGCGGCGCGACGATGCCCGCTGGGACAAGCACACTATTAATGATTCCCTCGCCGTCATCGAAGAAGAGGCAGATCGTTTGTCGAAGATGATCGATGACCTGCTGGATGCCTCGCGGTTACAGGCGGGAGGTCTCAGCTTGAATCAGGCCGATGTCGCCGTACCAAGTCTGGCGTCGCGTGTGGTGGAACGCTTTGCTTCACAGTCGCCGAAGCATCATCTCGTGACCGATTTTCCCGAAAATTTCCCCGTCATCATTGGCGATGAAACGCGCATCGAGCAGGTGATTTCCAACCTGGTCTCCAATGCCTTGAAGTATGCGCCCAAAGGCGAGATTAAGATTAGCGGCACGGTCAGACCGGAGCAGGTCATTATCTGTGTCAACGACGAAGGCGCGGGAATCGACCCAAAGGACCTGCCGCACATCTTCGACCGTTTCTACCGCTCGACCAACGCCGTCAAGCAGACTAAAGGCGCCGGGCTGGGGCTCTACCTCGCGCGCGCCATCGTCGAAGCCCACGGCGGACGTATCTGGGCGGATGCCGGAGTCAACCACGGCGCGAGGGTTTGTTTTTCGCTGCCGCGATAACATTTCATCCTCTACCCATTCTGTTTGGTACAATACCCAATCTTGGAGATTAAAAACTCATGCCTAAAGCAATTTCCCCACGCAGTAAAGTGGACAAGAAGTATACCTGGAACGCGGAGAGCGTTTTCCCCAGTGACGAGGCTTGGGAAAAGGAAGTCGAGAAAATCATAGCGGACATTCCTTCGGTAAAGAATTATCAGGGACGATTGGGTGAAAGCGCCGCAACCCTGCTCGAAGCGTTCAAGGCATTCGAGGCTTTGATTGCGCGGCTCTACGTTGCCAACACGTATGCGACCTTTGCGTATGCGGTGGATACCACGAATCAAAAATCCGCAGGCATGCGCGACAAAGCCAGCGGACTGTTCGGGCAGGTCCTTTCTGCGATTTCTTTCTTCCAGCCCGAACTTCTTGAAGTCGGCAAGACCAAACTCGATGAGTTCATGGCGCAGGAGGAAAAGCTTTCCACCTATAAGCATCACATCGAGAATCTCTTCCGTAAGCAGGCACATGTGCGCTCGGCAGAAGTGGAGGAAATCCTCGGCATGGCCAGCGATGCCTTCGGCGGATTCTATAATTCCACCAGCATGTTGACCAATGCGGACTTCAAGTTCAAGCCGGTCAAGGACAGCAAGGGCAATACTTTCGATGTCACCCAGGGAAATTTCGACGTGCAGTTGATGGGACTTGCCGACCGCAAAGCGCGCAAAGCCGCTTACGTCAACTATATGGATAAATATGTCGAGTTCAAGAACACGCTGGCGAACAACCTGGCGCACAACATCAAAGCCAATGTATTCAACATGCGCGTCCGCAAGCACGAGTCCACGCTGACTGCGTCACTGCATGAACTCAACATCCCGACCAGCGTATTCCACAACCTGATCGACACCTTCAAGAAGAACCTGCCTGTCTGGCATCGCTACTTTGATATTCGCCGTAGGGCGCTCGGTTTGAAGAAATTCGCCTACTACGACATGTGGGCGCCCATCGCAAAAAAGAAGAAGGCGAAGATTTCCTACGAGCAGGCGGTGGATATGATCTGCGAAGGTCTCGCGCCGCTCGGCAGGGAATATGTGGATACCCTCCGCCGGGGCTGCCTCGTTGACCGTTGGGTGGATTCGTGCGTTAACCAGGGCAAGACCCACGGCGCTTTTTCATCGGGCGCGCCGGGCACGCATCCCTTCATCCTGATGAGTTACTCCGACGAACTGGTCAACATGAGCACGCTCGCGCACGAACTCGGTCACTCGATGCACTCGTATTACACGTTCAGGAATCAATCCGTGGTCAACGCGGATTACTCGCTATTCGTGGCGGAGGTCGCGTCCAATTTCAACCAGGCCATGCTGCGCGCGCGCCTGCTCAAGACCGTCAAGGATAAGAACTTCCTGATCGAATTGATTCTCGAAGCGGTGGGCAGTAACATGTTCCGCTATTTCTTCCAGATGCCCACTCTGGCCCGCTTCGAATTGGAGACTCATGAACGCGTCGAGCGCGGCGAACCTCTCACAGCGGATTCGATGATCGACCTGATGGCTGACCTGTTCGCCGAGGGATTTGGTCCCAACTTCGAGCTGGACCGCGAACGCGTCGGCATGACCTGGGCAACTTTCCCGCACCTCTTCGCCGACTACTACGTCTATGCCTACGCCACCGGGATTTCGGGCGCACACGCCCTTTCCAACCGTATCCTGCGCGGCGAACCCAACTCTGTGGAAGATTATCTTGGTTTCCTGAAGGCTGGCAATTCGGGCTACTCGTTGAACGTCCTCGAGAAGGCCGGTGTCGACCTGACCACGCCCAAGCCCGTCGAAGAGACCTTTGCCGTGATGGAAGAGTATATTGATCGGTTGGAAGAATTAGTTGGATAAGTTGTAAATACAATGTCGTTGCGAGGAGGGCGTTCTCTCCGACGAAGCAACCTCCTAAAAGCTTGGGATTGCTTCGGGTAAAAGGCAAGAGCGACCTCGCAATGACATAAATCCAAAATCGTAAATCGGAAAATTATCTAATGCCTCAAACACAAATCGCATGTCCCCGCTGCCGACAACCCATCGCAGCCAACGTCGAACAGCTCTTCGATGTCACATCCGACCCCGCTTCCAAACAGCGCCTGCTAAGCGGGCAATCCAATTACGCCCGCTGTCCGCACTGCGGATATGAAGGACGCCTTGCCACCCCGGTCGTCTATCACGACAACGAAAAGGAGCTTCTGCTGACCTTCTTCCCGCCCGAGTTGGGACTCCCGCTCAACGAGCAGGAAAAACTCATCGGTCCATTGATCAAGCAGGTGGTGGACAGGCTTCCGCTCGAAAAACGCAAAGGCTACTTGTTCAAACCGACCGCCAACTTCACCTACGAGTCGATGATCGAAACCATCCTCAACAAAGACGGCATTTCTTCGGATGTCATCAAAGCGCAGCAGGAGCGGGTGATGCTCATCGAGAAACTGCTCCAGATGACCTCGCCCGATGCGCGGCTTGAACTGATCAAGCAAAACGAAAAAGTAATCGATGAACAGTTCTTTGGGCTGTTCAGCCGCATCGCGCAAAACGCCATGCAGAGCGGACAGGAATCCCTGGCGCGGATGTTGATCGACCTGCAAAAGCAACTGCTGGACGAGACCGCCTTCGGTCGTCAGTTGAAGGAATCCGTTGGCGAGTTGGAAGCCGCGCAAAAGGAATTGCAGGCGGCGGGACGAAGCCTGACCCGCGAGAAACTACTGGACCTCGTAATTGCCGCGCCGAACGAAGCCCGCATCCGCGCCTATGTTTCGATGGCGCGCGGCGGCATGGACTATACCTTCTTCCAAAGCTTGACCGAGAAGATCGACAAAGCCTCCGGCGAAGAGAAAGCCCGTCTCGAATCCATCCGCGAAAAGTTGCTGGGATTCGTCGCCGAAGTGGACAAACAGATGGAAGCGCGCATGAAGCAGGCGCAGGACTTCGTCGAGTCGATCCTTGAGCAGGATGATGTGGCCAAAGCCACGCAGGAAAACCTCGATAGTTTTACCCAGGACGCGGTGGATGTGGTCAGCCGCTTGTTGCAACAGGCGTCCGAGAAGAACGATTACGTCCGCATGGGCAAACTGCAAAAGATGATGCAGGTCTTGCAGGAAGCCAGCGCACCGCCGCCCGAAGTGGCGTTCATCGAGCAATTGTTACATGCTCCTGGTGATGCGGCGCTCGAACAGATGCTTAAACAAAACGATGCGATGGTCAACCAGCAATTCCTCGAAGCCCTCAGCGGACTGGTCGCCCAGATGGAAGCGCAGGGCGGCGGCAATCCCGAAGCCAAAGCCATGGGCGAGAAACTCGGCGAGGTTTACAAGGTCGCGTTGAAGTATTCGATGAAAAAGAATATGGGGTGGGGAGTTGAAAGTAAAGAGTAACGAGTGAGAAATAAAAAGTGGCAGTCACTTTTGCGAAGGTGACTGCCATTTTTTTATGCTTGTATCCTGATCGCCGTATACCTGGCTCCGCTGCGCACGCGAAGCCTGCCGAGCAGGCCGAAGATGTGGAACATGATGCCGTACTTTTTGCTCATCAATTTCTTCACGTGTTGGACTGCTGCGGGGGAATCATCCGCCTGCGCGCGGGCGAGAATCCACTCGCTGAGTGGTTTGCCATCTCCTGTGGACGGCGCAATGTTGACCGTGCCATTATTGCGTATCCGCTTGGCTTTGCCAGAGTCAGTTTGAGTCCAGACGTAGAACGAGTCTTCATCCTGCGTGAACCAGACGGGGGTCTTGACTCCCTGTCCGCTCTTGCGAAAAGTTTCGATGTTCAGATAGCTTTGTTTTTGAAATTGTTCGAGTTTCATTTTTTATCCTTTGATGATTGATATGCCTTCATCGTCCTTTCCTTGACGATGCTTCTGTCCACAATCGGTTTTTCGGGATAGCCTTTGACCTTGATCTCAAACTCCCACGGCGCGTGGATTTGCTCCGCGTCCAGTCCGCGCAACTCTGGAACCCGCCTGCGGATGTAATCCCCTTTTGGGTCGAATTTGGCGCTTTGCAACACGGGATTGAAGATGCGGAAGTACGGCGCGGCATCGGTGCCTGTACCAGCCGTCCACTGCCAGCCGCCGTTGTTGGGAGCGATATCACCATCGAGCAGGTTTTCCATAAACCAGGCTTCGCCCCAACGCCAATCAATCAGCAAGTCCTTGACCAGAAACGACGCCACGATCATGCGCGCGCGATTGTGCATCCAGCCCGTCTGCTTGAGTTGACGCATGGCGGCATCCACAACGGGCATACCCGTGCGTCCCGCTTTCCATGCGGCGAATTCGGCTGCGTCATTCCGCCAGGGGATGTTTGCCAGTGACGGGTTGAAGGCGGTCTTTGTCACATGCGGGAAGTGGTACAGGATTTGAATATAGAACTCGCGCCAGATGAGCTCGTTCAACCAAACGTTAAACGTTGAACGTTCAACATTTAACGCAGTTTGTACGGCTTGGCGGAGGGAGAGCATCCCAAAGCGGATGTAGGGCGAGAGAACGGAAGTGCCGTCGAGGTCCATGCGGTTGCGGAGGTCGTGGTAAGTTGGTAATTGGTAATTGGTAAATTGGGTTAGGCGGCGTTGGGCTTCGGCTTCGCCAGCAGGGAAGTTGGGATTGGTTTCGTAGGTAGGCAGAGGCTCAGAAAAAATATCCTTTGGTGTGGGGATGTTTTCTGGGGTGGGCAGTAAGTGGACTTCCGTCAGCAGGAATTTCCACGCTTTGGAGTAAGGCGTGTAAACGGTGTAAGGCTTACCGTCTGATTTTTTGACGTGGCTTGGATGATGAACCGTCTGCCCCGCGACCAGTTGCAGGGGAAGTTGATTTGCGATGAGCGAATCACGTTTGCGGGCGTAGGGTGTGTAATCCTCTTCGGCGAAGATGACTGTCGCGCCCGTTTCAGCGAGCAGATGACGCAGGACTTCGAGAGGCTTTCCTTTCCGAATGATGAGATGCGAGTTGCGGACACGGAGGTCTTTGTCCAGTGCGGTGAGACCTTCGTAGAGGAAGCTCTTTCGGCGCAGCGAGGAGGAGGAAAAGGCTGGGTCAAGGATAAAGACTGGAATAACAGAACCCGCTTCGAGCGCGGAATCCAGCGCAGGGTTATCCGTCAGCCTTAAGTCGCGGCGAATCCACCAGATCGAGGTCATGCAAATCCCCAGGAGAAAACTACAGCCGAGGAATCAACACAGGCGTCTTCTTCTTGTACGCCTTATAGTCTTCCTGACCGCCCCATTTCTTGTCCGCTTTCTTTTCGAGCAGCGGGATTCCACTGACGCGGGTCAAAAGCAGGATGACGAAAATCGGTGAAATCATAGCGACCCACTGCCAGCCTTGTAAAACGGGGATCGCAATCACCGCGATGCCAATCCAAAGCACGATCTCACCGAAGTAATTGGGATGCCGCGAACGCGCCCACAGCCCCGTCTGGATGAACTTGCCTTTGTTGGCGGGGTCGGCGTTGAAGCGGCTCTTTTGCGTATCGGCAGCCACTTCGAAAATAAACCCGAACAGCCAGATAAGGGCGCCAATCACCGAATAGCAGTCCATTTCCTTTCTTGTGGAGGCGGTGATTGCAACCAGCGCGGCGGCAGCGGTGAACGTCACCCACAAGGCTTGGATCGTCCACACGTTCAGGAAACGGAAGAACAACGGTTTGATCTCGTCGAAGCGATCATCCTTGCCCGCTTTTTTGATTCGGGTGAAGAGGAAAGTACCGAGTCGCAGCGCCCAAACGATGACCAGCGCGGCAAGCAGAATCGAGCGCGTGTCGAGGTTGGGGCTGAAGAGAACAGCAAGCACAACAAGGGTGATGTAGGTGATGCTTCCTGTAATGTCGAAAAACTTTTCGGTTTGGAATTTATATGCGGGGATGAACGCCAGCCATTGAATGACAAACGCTGGCCCGACCAGCAAAGCGAATACTGGAATCCCTGCAACCGAACCGCCGTTTTGACTTCCCGCCAAAGCGAACAAAGCCCCGATTACGATCAGGGCGATAAAAACAACCAATGATTTGCGTTCTGCTTCTTTCATGAAATTTCTCCTTTTTATCTTTCGTTACGATTAAAATCCCCGCCGCTGACTTTGCCATGGCGCAGGGGTGTTGTTCTTGAATTCTTCCACGCTCGGTCCCTGGAGTTTCACGAGTCGCCAGATCCCGTAGAGGTAGGTGAGGACGAGCAAAAGAATGGTGAAGGGCCAGCCTGTGATGAAGTTGGTCACGGCCAGCAGGGTGACGTCTTCGCTCTGATAAACCGAATATTGCAGGAAGAGGCGGGCGGCGAAGAACACGGCCCACCCAAAAGTCGTCTCGCTGTAGGCGGGTCGCACCTGCGGATGCCAGTACCAAGTGAGAGGCCAGCGGCGGGCGATGAAACTGGTCCACGCCACCATTGGGCGGCGGATCACAAGACTGACGATGGTGAGCAGCAATGTCATACTTCCGCTGATGAGTCCTGGCAGGAAGAATCCTTCTGACTTGCCCAGAAACCACACGATGCCGATGGCGACTGCCACGCTCCCGACTCCAGCCAGCGCGTAGATCAGCGATTGCCTGCGGAAAATTCGCATGGCGGCAATGACCACCGAAAGCCCAAGCGCGCTCCACATCGCGGCTTGGAATCCAGCCAGCCCGTTGACCAGCAGAAAAAGAATCGGCGGCAGGATGGCATCGAGGAAGGAGTTCCGTCCTGCAAAGACGGAGCGGAATTCGTCGAATAGTTCGCGTGATTTCGATTGGGTCATTTTGAAAGTTAGTTGAACCACGAAGGGCCACAAAGGGTCACGAAGGAAATGCTTTTAATAAAGCCTTTGTGTACTTTGTGTCCTTCGTGTTTGAGATTTTTATCAGACATGCTTTCCAAGCCAGAATTTTCGCCAATCACCGCCGCTGGTTTGCAGGGCAATGAAAGCGTACAAACTGCCAGCGAAGAAACCAAGCACCATCATGGCGACTGTCCACAGGATGGCGACGGGCAGGGATTTCTCGCGATAGATGATCCACATCGAGAAGAGGACGAAGCCCGTGTACAGGTCAACGAGGGAGACAATGCCCCACGGCATGGCGGTCAACTGGCTGCCTTCGCTGAAGAAGTCACCGATGGTGAAACCATAAATCAGCACAGTGGTCATGGCGAAGATGCCGAGGAAGGAAATGAACTTTGCGACTTTCATGAATTTACTCCTTCGAAACACAGGCAAACCCAATTGCGCCGATGCCGAGATGCGAGCCAAGGACGGGGGTGATTTGGACAATCGGAACGGTTTGACCTTCGGGGAAGTAGGAACGGACTTGTTCGCGCAATGCTTCGGCTTCCTCTTGAATCCCTGCATGGACGATGGCAAGTTTTTCGTAAGGCGCATATTCCTGCAACCAATCAAGCAAACGCTGGCGGGCACGGGTATTGGTGCGTGTGCGATGTGCTTGCGGCTTGCCCATGTTCATGTGCAACAGCGGTTTGATTTGCAGGAATTCACCAAAATGCGCAATAGCGGAATTCATCCGTCCGCCGCGCCGTAGATATTCGAGGGTTTTCAGCGAAGCGAAGACATAGGTTCGTTTCATGAAGCCTTTCAATGCCTCGATGATTTCCTCCACTGTGTTGCCAAGTTTTGCAAGTTGGGCGGCTTTCTCCACAATGAAGCCTTCGCCGAGGCTAAGTTGGGTTGAGTCGATCACGGTGACAGGGATGCGCGTGAATTGCTCCGCCGCTGTCCGTGCTGCGTCGATCGTCGCGCTCAATGCCTCCGAAAGATGGATGGATAGAATTGCCCGCGCGCCTTCATTTGCGAGACGTTCATAGACTTGAAGGAAGGAATCCACGCTGGGTGTGGCTGTCTTGGGCGCGGACTTGTAGTTTGGCAGCCTTTCGTAGAATTCCTCCCGCGTCAGGTTGACTCCGTCCAGGTAACTTTCCTCGCCAATGTTGATATACAACGGGACGACGGTAATCCCCTGCTCTTTTACGGTTTCAGCAGGCAGGTCACAGGCGCTGTCGGTGACGATACGAATGCTCATTTAACTCTCCTCTTGTAATTCACCTTTGTTCTGAGGGCGAAACCGGGCTCGGAATTTGAGCCGGGAACATCTGGTTGAGAATCGAAATGATCTGGTAGGCGGTTTGAGGCTCAAAGGTGAAAAATCCCTCGTAAACGCGCTGACCAGGTTCGGGATGAATTTCCTTCGCCAGCAGGCTGGCGTAGATTCCGGGTCCGTAGGCTACAACAAACCAATACTCTTCGAGCGGGGTTCCTCCAGTGCTGATTCCGATAGTGCGCCTGAGTTTTGGAAGCGGCGCGTCTGGAATGCCATATAGCCATAAATGATTGGAGGCGTCGGCAACCCGCTGGTATTGTTTTATCTGTGCTGCAATGCGCGAGAAATATTGAAATGAAACGTGTGTATCCGCGATGCCAGGCGTCTTAATGACCGTGTCTTCGATCAGGCGGCTGATTTTAATCATGCCGTCTACCGAGAAGATGTAGCGAAAACTGGCGTGTTCCAGGTCTTTTGGCTTAAGGCGCTTGATGTCTCTTTCGGTCTGCGGATGGAAGTGTGGCAGCAGTTCGGTATGAAAAGTGGAGAGAATATCCTTGTTCATCTTTTCCTTTCATTCTCCTTCACGTTTGGATTGCGCTTTGAGCCAGTCTTTGATGGGTTTGCCTTGACCGTTGATGTGCTTGTCCACGGCGCGAGAGTAGATATTCATGAAATCCGCCAGTT
Organism: Anaerolineales bacterium; assembly: GCA_034433295.1. Lineage (GTDB taxonomy): Bacteria > Chloroflexota > Anaerolineae > Anaerolineales > Villigracilaceae > Villigracilis. Next base: position 15,094 of record DAOUAS010000108.1, read on the forward strand.
CCTGCGCGGGTCTCTCATAGGCTTGAAGCAGATTCTTCAACCATTCCATTTCATTCGTGACATATTCCATGTCGCCGAGCTGCAGGGCGGCGGCGATGTTATCGCCCAGATATTGGATTCCAGTGTTGAGTCCATCTAAGTTAATCTTGTATGAGCGGGCTGATTCGATGACGTCGCTTTCGATGCGCGCGCGTTCCGAAGTGAAAAAGCGATGGGCTTCGCGATATTTCTTTGTCATGCCGAGGGGTGAATTGGCTTTGACTTCGCCCTGCGCTTGCAAAATCGACTCGACGGATTCGAGCGCAGTCGTAATCGAATCGCCGAGATAATATCCTGCGATTCGTTCCTTCAGGCTGGGAAGCAGGTTGAAGATTCGTCCGCCGTAACCGGTTGAAGTGTGCAAATCAGCCAATTCCTGGGTTGTTGTTTGCAGCGTGGCGGCGCTGACCAGAGTCTGCGCCACGAGGATGATCAATTTTCCGCGCACCGATTTAACCGTCTCTTCAAAGTCCGCGGCTGGGATGTTCGCCCCGAGGTAGATGACGTTCAACCCGCGACGCCGTAGGAGAAGCGAGAGCAGCAACGGCGTGAAAGTATGCCATTCGTTCGACGGACATCCCACCAGTACGGTCTGATTGCGCGATGGGGCGGGGGAGGCGCTGAGCAGGGAGTCCAGCCGCCGCATGGCGAGTCCCGAAGCGAAGTGTTCCTGCTGGACCGATGCCTTGTTTTCGTACCAAAGTTTGCCAACCTCCGCCATGCCTTTTTGCAGGATTTCTGTGCAAACCGCCTCGACAGGGAAGATGGAGAAAGCCTGGTTCAACACCTGTTCAGAATTGGATTCGCTGAACTTCAAACATGCGGCAACCCATTTGGCTCGCATCGAATCGAGGGTTGTGTTGGGTGGAACGTAAATGGCGGGAACTTCTGTCACGGGCTGGGTTGACGCGGCAAAACCTTCCAGCGGGTCAACACCCGAAGCTTGATGCTCGTTCCAAAGGTCAACGGCGCGAGAGATCGAAAGCCCCTCCTGTTGTCGTTCCAGCAGCCAGCGGATGGTCTCGATATCGTACTGTGAGTAGAGACGATGACCGCCAGCAGTGCGTTGAGGCTGGGGGAATCCATAACGCCGTTCCCAGGCGCGCAGGGTGTCTGCGGGGATTTTGGTCTCCTGCAATACGACTTTTAGGTTGAAATTTGGGTTCTTGCTGAATGGCATTTTTACTCCAAGCTGAACGCTTTTTGTTTGCAAAGGTTTTGCACAGATATTGTACCATATTTGCGCCAAACGAGTAGGAAATTTGCAATCCCAAACGAGATGACTTCACCCGCTGACTTCACCCGCTGACTCGTTGATTCGTCGCCTCGCTGAATCATTAAATCTCTCGAATCCCTTTTCGGGTAAAATGGAAGGGCTTGCTAAAAGCCATTGATACGAAGCGAAAGCAAAGAGGAACCATGCCTAAAATTAAAGCCGTTAACCATGTAGCCGTCGTCGTGGAGGATATGGAAAAGTCCCTGTCATTCTGGCGCGATGCGCTTGGAATTCATCTGCACGAATTGCGTGATGTCCCCGCTGAAAAATCACAAGTAGCGTTTCTCCCTGTCGCTGGCGCCGAAGTGGAACTGGTCATGCCGACCACCGATGATTCAGGTATTGCCAAGTATCTAGCCAAACGCGGACCTGGAATGCATCACCTTTGTCTCGAGGTGGATGATATCGAGGGGATGATGTCACAACTCAAGGCTAGGAATATCCGCCTCATTAATGAAGAACCTCGCGCCACTTCCGATGGTAAAAAATATGCTTTCATCCACCCCGAAGCCACGGGTGGTGTGCTGGTGGAACTCTATCAGATTTAGCCGGTTTGACTCGTTGAGAATGTCCGGCGGGAACTTTTGAACAAGCCCGCGGGACTGTGTGTGCCAAATCTGAACTGCCGAAAAGAAGACGATGACGGAAAACGTTGAAACCATTTTGAAGGAAGAGTGCGGGCTGGTGTACGGCCGCCCAATCATCGTTGGCGTTTCCGGCGGGCCTGACAGTTTGTGCTTGCTGGACATTTTGCGGCAGGCTCGTTATCCCATAATCATCGCCCATTTCGATCATCAACTTCGCCTCGAGTCGAGCGAAGATGCCCGTATGGTCGAGAAAACCGCCGCGCGGTTGATGATCGGGTGCCATTTCGAGAGCGCGGATGTGCGCGCCTACGCGGAACGAAAAAAACTGTCGCTCGAAGAGGCAGCGCGAAACCTGCGCTATCACTTTTTGTTCAAGTTGGCCCGCGAGCGGAATGCGCAGGCGGTGGCTGTAGGGCATACGGCGGACGATCAAGTGGAGACAATTCTCATGCACTTCATGCGCGGAAGCGCCCTTAGCGGGTTGAAGGGCATGTCATATCGCTCGGTCATTAAGAACTTCGATCCCAAAATTCCGATTGTGCGGCCCCTTTTGGATATGTGGCGCGAGGAGACGGTTGTCTACTGCGCGGCGAACGGTTTGCGCCCGCGCTATGATTCGAGCAACGACTCGATCGATTTTCAACGCAACCGCATCCGCCACCTGTTGATCCCCACTCTCGAAACCTACAACCCGAAGATCCGCGAAGCCGTCCATCGCATGTCGCAATCGCTCAAAGGCGACTACCTCCTCTTGATGGAACTCCTGGAGACGGCCTGGCAGGAGACCGTGACGGATGTGGATGACAATTCCGTCACCTTCGATTTTGAGCAACTTGCGCGGCGGTCAGCGGGATTACAGCGTAACCTGATCAAACACGCCATGCAGACGCTTGCTCCCGGCGTGGACGTGACCTATTCCACTCTCGACCGCGCCGTCATGCTGATCAACGATCCCGGGCGTCCACCCACCCGTTTGGATTTAAAAGGCGGACTCCGGATGTTCCGCGAGTCGAACCATTTATATGTTTGCGCGCTGGACGCCGAATTGCCGTTCAACCTTTGGCCGCAATTGATGGGCGCTTCGTCTATGCAGGTGTCGGCACCGGGTCAGATTGAACTGGCGGGCGGCTGGAAATTCACCTGTGAAAAATGGGGACATCCGCTTTTGGCGCGGGAACAGGCGGAACGGAACGAAGACCCATTTCAGGTTTGGCTGGACGCAAAGAATTTGACCAAGCCCCTCAAATTACGCATCCGTCGCCAGGGAGACCAGTTTGCCCCCTTTGGGTTGGAGGGGCATACGCAAAAACTGTCCGATTTTTTTGTGAACGTAAAAATGCCCCAGCGCGCGAGAGAGAAATGGCCGTTATTGTGCTCCGGTGACGAGATCGTCTGGGTCCCTGGCTATCGCCTTGCGCACGAACATCGCCTGACAGAATCCACTAGAAGCGTTCTCTACTTTTCTTTTTTACGTCCACGCCAACAGTTTGACTAATAGAAGTCCCGCCCAGACTGGGGCGGGATTTTTGCATGATGGAATTCTGGATTCGGACAGTTTGCCGCCCGCTTCATGAATTAGGGGCTATTTCGTTTCGCCGTTCAATTGTTTGATTTTGATAAACAACTCGCGCCATTGGATCTTCGACACGCCCAATTTCTGGCGGATAGCATCCGCCTCCATGCCGGACCGATAGTCACGCAGGGCGCAGGTCCAACGGCACATATCGAAGGACAAATGCTTCGAGATCCCCGCTTCCACGCCGATATCTTCGAGAAGGTATTCCAGCCTGCGGGGCGACCAGGGGAAGACCTGGTCAACGGGTTTATATTGTGCCAGGTATTCCTTATAGGCTTCGAGCCAATCCTCCTGGAGTTCGATTTTTCGCTCCTTGTAGCGGTTTGCGGGGCTGGCGTATCGGATGAAAACGTGCGGCCCGCTTTTGGCGTCCAGGTCAATGTGATTGATTTTGATCCCAAGGCATTCACTCTTTTTGATGCCGGTGGTCAGCAGGAGGGAAAGCAGGGTGTAGGAACGTGCGTCGGACTTGCGCCTCGCGTTGCGGCGCTGACGGTCTGCCACAAGTAAAACGGCGTCATATTCATCCTCCGTCAATACCTGCGGCAGCGGACTGATGGCTGAGCGCTGTACCACCTTCTCGGCGGGGTCGATGGGAAGAACGCCATATTGTCTCAGCCAGCGGAAGAACGATTTGACCGAAGTGATGCGCCGCGAGAGGGTCTTGGGGCTGCATGGGATTCCACGTTCCTTTTCCATCCAGGCAAAGAAGCGATTGAGGTCGTCAGTGGTGATGTTGCCGATGGATTGGTCGGGGGCGAGGAAGTGGGTCAGTAAACGGATATCGGAAAGAAAGGCTTTGACAGTGTTGGGGGAACGGCCTTGGTCGTACATGAACATTTCCCAGCCATTGATGGCGGTGGGTAGCAGGGTCTTGCCGGTAAGATGTGCGGAGTCGGTTATTTTTGCCATGTCTGTTTGATCCTTGCTTTCCATGTGAAATAGCGCGTAGCCTTTTCGTATAGTTTAGCGAAAATATGGAAGGTTGTCAACATGGCATCTCTCCTGCTTTGGCGAGGTTCCCTTGTAAGTTATTCCTTGAGGTATTCAACAGCGTATGCGGGGATTGAAATCCCTGACACAGAAACATTTACTTCCCGCAACTGGAAATCCAGCTCAGAAGAAATGGTTCTGACCGCTTCCTTCGTGACAAGGATTTCCCCCGCGGCGGCAACATCCTCGCCCAATTTGCAGGCGCGGTTGACTGCATCGCCAAAACAATCCACATTTCCCACCAGAAGAATTTTCCCCTTGTCGATGCCGCAGGAGATGTGCACGTCAAAATCGTCGGTGGTGAGCAGATTCGAGGCATTGAAAGCCAGTTGCATGGCGATGGCGGCATGGATGGCCGAAAGCGCGTCGGGGAAGGTTGCAAAACAGTTGTCCGCTTCGAATTTGATCAGCGTTCCGCCGTAGGTTTCGAGAATTGGCTCGGCGGTCAACTGCATTCGGCGCACCATGGACAGGTAGTGGATGATTCCGTATTTGCGGGTTAACAACGAGAAACCGGCCATGTCCAAAACAAAGACGACGCGTTCAGCGCCATAATCCCGCCATAGCTCGGCTTCGATTTCATGGCGTCCTGTTTCGCTGGTTTCCTTTGAATAGCGCAGAAGTTTATCCTGAAAATTTCTTTCGAGCATCCTGTCCATGAGTTGTTTCCTGTGGGTTGTTTTGTCGACATGTCGAGCATACACCCAAACCTTGCGAACTGACAAGGCGGATTGGCAAACGAAAAAACCGCCTGAAATTTCAAGCGGTTTTGTGGGCGCACAGGGACTCGAACCCCGGACCTCTACTGTGTGATAGTAGCGCTCTAACCAACTGAGCTATGCGCCCTGAATAACGCGGCGAATTATAGTATAGGCTTCCCGCTTTGGCAAGGACTTTAAGGCGGGGGCAAATAATCCCACGGATTTACCTTCCAGGTTGCGGTCATCAGCTCGAAGTGCAGGTGAGCGCCGGAAGAACGTCCCGTACTGCCGACAGCGCCGATCCCTTCCCCCTGTCCTACGCTTTGTCCACAGCCGCGGTAGAGTGCGCTCAAATGAGCATACAGAGACTGGAAGCCGTTGCCGTGGTCGATCATGATCATGTTGCCATAGCCGTAATCATTCCAGCCGGAATACACGACCACACCTGCATCGGTGGCGTACACCCCTTCGCCTTCACTGCCGGCCAAATCGATGCCTCGGTGATTGGTCTTTTCGTTGTAGTCGAAGCCCGAAAGAAAATGCTTGTTGGTCGGGTACACATAGGTCCCATAGCCGACTGCGCCGCCGCTGACCGGATCGCAGGCGCCCGCTCCCAGCACGCGGGCCGATGCGGGGTTTTCACGGGTCACGCCAAGCGGCGCGCTCCAGTTGACGAATTCTCTCTGCCCCCCGGGAATGATCAGCCAGGTTCCGGTTTTGATGTTCGCGTTTTCGTAGTCGCCGACTGTGTTTGGGTCTATCTTGTTGGCGGGAAACTCGATGATCTCCGCGGCTGTAACGCCATAGAATTCGGCCCAATCGCCAAATGGAATTCCTCCCAGCCATTCCCAATACACGCCATTCACCGGCAGGATGTTCAATACCTGTCCTGGTCTCAGCGAATGCGGGTCGTCCAGAAGAACGTTGTAATTGCCCCACAGAATTGTCTGCGGTTCCAGTCCGAACTTCTCTGCGATGCCGAAGACGGTGTCTCCATCCTGCACGGTGTAGGTGATCATACTCTGGCGTGGGCGCGAAGGCACATTGGTGTGGATTTGTGCCCCGCGCGCAATTCCGGAGATGACGGGAATTGCAGGGGCTGGCATCGACTCGAAATTCACATCGGTGATTGGCGCGGGACCTGAGACCCGACTGTCGCCGGCTGTGAACGGGCCCGGTGTCTGACGGTAATATGCCTGGGCGAGCAGAATCACGGATGCGATCGCAATGATGGAAAAGAGGTTCGTGCCAATTCGGGTCAGCGATTCGCCCAATCCCATTTGAATGAGGCTGTTTATCCAGCGGCTGAGCAGTCCGGTTTTGGGGGCAGTGACGGATGCGACGCCGGTTTTTCCTGCGCCCTTGCTCGTGTCTGAGTCCGAGGGGGTATCTTCCGTGAAGTCGTTTTGCATGTATGTCATCATAACACGCGCAAAAAATCGAAGTCAAGCCGCGCATCAAACGCTAATCCTGCGTTAACCCGCTGGTTGTCTGACGACCGGGCGAAGGAGTTGAATCCCGCCGATCACCGCCAGGGTGACCAAGCCGCCGACCAGGGTGGTGGTGGAAAGTCCGAATTGTTGCGTCATCCACCCGATGAGCAGGCTGCCGAAGGGGGCAATTCCCTGCAAAGCCCAAAGGTAGATGCTGAAGACCCGTCCGCGTAAATTATCGGGTACCTGGGTCTGAATCAACGTGTTCATTGTTGCAAGTTGGGTCACGGATCCCCAGCCCATGAATGCGATAATGACGAGGGCAACCCACAATGAGCGTGAAAGGGGAATGGAGATCACGCCAAGGATGAAGGCGGCTTCCCCCAAAAGGAGGCGTAATCCGCGTGAGCGCTCGCTGTTGTTCATTGCAATCGAAAAGGCAGCTATCACTGCGCCCACGCCTTGCGCTGTATAGAGAAAACTATTTCGCATATCCACAATGGCTTTTGTGTCTCCAGCCTGCCCCAACAAATCTTTGGAGATGACGGGTAGTTGTTGAAAGATGGGAAACGCGAAAATGCCCAGCGTGGCGGCGATGACAACCAACAGACTGACGGCTGGAGTGTTGACAAGGTATTGGCTTGCTTCACGCAGTTCAACCAGTATTGGGCGCGTGTGTAACTCGCCAGGCGTCTTGTAAAGCGTCCGCACGAAAAACAATCCCACAACGATGGCTACAAAACTAATGCTGTTCAATAGAAAGACCCAGCCTTCGCCGTTCTTTGGAAAAAGCAAAAGCATTGGGGCGGTGAGTGAAGGTCCCAGTACGCGGGAGATGTTGAAGGCGGTGGCTTGGAGGGCGATGGCGTTCGGCAGGGACTCCCGTCCCACAAGTTCGATCAGCATGGCCTGGCGGGCGGTGATCTCGAACGCGGAGGCAATGCCGAGAATCAGCGAAGTGACGACGATGTGCCAGATTTGGATTTGTCCGCTCAGGGTGAGGTATGCCAGGGCAAGGGTGTCGAACATCATCACAACTTGCAGGAGGATGATGGCTTTGCGTTTGTCTGCGTGTTCGATCAGCACGCCGCCGGGAATTGCGAGAAAGAAAGTGGGAAGCATGGTTGCAAACCCGATCAAGCCCAAATCGAACGGACGCCCGCTGAGACGATATGCCAGCAGGGGAAGGGCCGTATTTTGCATGGATGTGCCGACGAGAGAAAAAAGATGTCCGACCCAGAAGATGGTAAAGTCGCGCGAGGCGAGGGCGGGAAAACGGCGGGTGAGAGAGTTCACTTGGTGCGGCGCGATACGCGATGCGGTTTTAATTTTGGAGAGGCTCGATCAATTCGGGACGATCATTGCCCGGCGTGTTGACCAGGGTCGAAACGGGATGGGCGGACATCCTGTCAGCGGGAAAAGGCCGGATGAGGTGGATCAGGCTGTCGGGCGGGCAGGGCATGGGATTCAACCAGTCGGCAAAATCAGCCTTGTCCAAAATCACGGGCATACGGTTGTGCAGTTCGGACATCAACTCGTTGGGTGTGGTGGTGATGATGGCGCAGGTGCGGAGCATGTTGCCATCGGGGGAATGCCACTCGTCCCACAACCCCGCAAATGCAAATGGCTTGCGGTCTTTCATGTGGATAAAGTATGGCGTTTTGGTCTTTTGACCCGCCTGCACTTTCCATTCATAAAACCCGTCGGCGGGGATGAGACAGCGTTTGTACTTGAAACTGCCTCGGAAGGATGGCTTTTCCGCGATGGTCTCGCCGCGTGCGTTGATAAGTTTATTTGCAGTGGCAGGGTCTTTCGACCACGAGGGGATCAGCCCCCAAAGGAAGAAGTCCGCTTGGTTTTTGCCGTCGTTGGGGATGGACAGGATGGGCTGTGATGGGGCAATGTTGTAGCGCGGCGCAAACCGGGCGGGAAAGGTAAAACCTCCAAACACGTCCTGTAAATCCGCGGGATCGACGGTGAGTGTAAATCGTCCGCACATGGAATTCTCCTGGGAGACCTGGCAGGTTTCCAAAACCTGTCAGGTCTGATGCAACGTGAAATAAAATGTCGTGCCTTTGCCCAGCTCCGATTCGAGCCAGATGCGTCCCTTATGGACTTCGATAATGCGCCTGACCAGGGCCAGCCCGATGCCTGTCCCTTCGATTTCGGGGTTGAGTTTGCTGAAAAGTTCGAATATCCGGTCGTGATATTGTTTTTCGATACCGATGCCGTTGTCGCGTACAAAGAAAATCGTTTCGCCTTGTTCATTTGTGCCGGAGCCAATCGTGACCTTGGGGTTGGGCTGATCGCCCATGAACTTGATGGCGTTGTCGATCAGGTTTTGTAAAACCTCGGTCAGGCGCGTGCGGTCGCCGCTGATAACGGCCGGCGTATCCAGAAGTTCGATGAGTGCGCCTTTGGCTTCGGATTCTCCGCGCGCCAGTTCCATGGCGTCTCTTGCAATGTCTGTAAAACGCGCCTCGGCGGGCGGGTTCATCAACCGCCCGATGCGCGAAAGTTCCAGCAGGTCGCTTAACAACACCTGCATTTTTGTTGTTGCATCCTCGATGCGCTTGATGTCGTCTTTCATCTTGCTTGTGTTTCCGGCAACGGCGTCTTTTTCGAGATATCCCAGAAACCCCCTGATGGTGACGAGCGGTGATTTCAAGTCATGCGAAACAGTGTAGGTATATCTTTCGAGTTCCGCATTCTTGGACTCCAGCTCGGTGATCAAATTTTCGCGTTCGAGTTCCGCATTCTTCCTTTCGGTGATCTCGCGGCCAATGCCCACCGTGCCGACCACTTCTCCCTTATCGTTCAGGATGGGCGTCTTGATGATCTCCACCCAGTATCTCCTGCCCATGCTGTCCATTTGCAGTTCTTCCGTATGTTTGCGCCGCCCCTTTTGGATGACATCATCATCGTCCCGGCGATAGATTTCGGCAAATTCCCTGTCCCAAATTTCCAGGTCGGTTTTGCCAAGAATGTCCCCGATTCCTTTCCCTGCTGTTTTTATGAATTGTTCATTAACCGCAACGTACTCCCCGTTTTTATTTTTCAGCCATGCCATGTCGGGAATGCTGTTCAGGATGGCGGACTGCTGTAAAAGAGTCTCCTTCAACATTTCCTCGGACTTCTTTTGCACCGTAACGTCGCGTACCGCTCCCACGATCCGCACGAGACGATTTTCCTTGTCATCCCAGATGGGGTGGGCAAAAATCCGCTCCCAGCGGATTTCCCCGTTTTTGGCAAACGTTCTAATGTCCGAACTGACGACGCTCTGATGATTAAGGAGTTTTTTCATGTCACGGGCATCTTTTTCGAGATCATCGGGATGGACATGCGCCAGCCATCCGCCTGTGGCTTCATATTCTTCATAGGTGTAGCCGGTCATCTTTTCGAATGCGCCGGCCACCCAGCTCAATTTTCCCCTGCCGTCCCGGTCGACATCGGTGGCGAAAGTGTAATCGGAACTCACCATCGAGATTTGTTTATATCTTTCTTCGCTTTCGTTCGCGCGCTGCAGGGCGTTTTGCAGGGTCTGTCTTACCACAGATTGCAGCACCGTTCCCAATGGAAATATGACCAGGCTGATGACCCACGATGTGAGCGGATTGCTGAGATTCGTCGGAACGAAGCGTCCATGTGTTTCCGCATACGCCATGATCCAGCCCACGGCGAGCGAAAGCATGGCGATGCCAATTGCCACGCGTTTGTTTTTCAAAATACCGGCGACCATGATGACCAGCGGGTAACCAAGCAAATACGATTCTCCGCGCACACCCGCCCCCGTGACGGCAGAGACGGTGAAGAAAATCCACAATGCGCTAATTTGGATGAGAGTCGCCATATGGATATTCTTACGATGAATCAGATACAGGATCACCCCGTTGACGGTTTCAGCAAATGCGGCCTGCGCCAGTGCGCGGCTGGTGTCTGCGGGAACCTTGACCAAAATGTACAAAAAATATACCGGGGGAAGGAAGACCAATACCCAGAGGATAATGCCCAGAAAATATGCTGTGCGCGTTTTTTCCTCATCATCAAAGACGGGGAGGGTGTAGATTTTTTTCACAAATGGAATCATGGGTCGTTCACTTTTTCAGCCTGCGCGAATCCCCTGTCCGCAAGGTGATTCCAGCCGCATCCAAATGCTCCAGCAAAGCCTGCGCGTATTTTCGGGTTGTGTTCAACACGTCGCGGGCTTCAGCCAGTGTGATCTCCCCGTTTGTTTCGATTGCGATCCGAACCTTCGCCGTCAGCGCCTCATAATCCTTTTTACGAAACAGGACATCCGGTGAAACTGCAATCAGTTCGCCCAATTCGATCAATGCGTTGACGATTTCCTCGCCGGCCATGCTTTGACATTCCCTGACGCTTGGAGTCGCGGTCGGATTCTTCTCGAACGTTTTCAACAACTCTTTCGCCTTGACTTGATCCGTCCCATCGAATTTGATCTCGTGTCCGTGCTTCGACAGCCAAACCGAATGATCAGCGAGCGAATGTTCGGCAATCATTTTGTTGATGGAGGTATTGAACGCGCGCGGCTGGAGTTTCAACTTGCTCTTCAATTCTTCACGCGGGATTCCGCGCCGCAAAGGGAACTGTTTATGATATGCCTCGATGGTTTGCAGAATCTTTCCGCTTAACGTGTTCCAGTTTGGCAGGGCAATGGCGAGTATGCTGCTTCCAACGGTTCGAGCGCCTTCCTCCAAAAGGACAAGTTGTCCGCTGTTGACCAACTCGGATAACGCGGCCTCCGCTAACGAGGATTCGAGCCGTGATTTTGCGACCATCTCCTTGAGCGGCGCGGCTTGCAGGGCAAGAGCGGCTTCGAGCAGAATGTCCGCCGGCGAGCCTTGCATCAACGCTTCCAGTGACTTGAGCGTCTCTTCGTTGAAGCGCTTGTGCCTGCCTTTTGGCTGGTGATCGACAATGACACCGCCGCCGAGCGTTTCGCTGGGAGACGGCCGCCGCAGGATATATTTGTCGCCGCGTACGGTGACGACCGGATCGCGGAGTTCAAGTTGAATCCAACCCTCTTTGCCCGGCAGGAGTTCCTCAGTTCCAAGTAAGCGGAGATTAGCAATGGCCTCAGTCGCGCCCACGAAGAACTTCACTTCGTCGCCATGTTTGACGGATGCCGAGGCGTCTTTGAGCAGTCTGAAACGCGCGTCCAGCCGTCGGGTGGACTGATATTGGTTCGGGTGGACGACCACTTCGCCGCGTCGAATCGAATCAGTGTCCACTCCTGAAATGTTCACCGCCGTCCGTGAGCCAAGCACGGCCTTTTCCTCTTTCTTCTTGTGCGTTTGCAATCCCCTGATTCGGCCCTTCATTCCGGCTGGCAGGATTTCAACTTCATCGCCGACGGTAAAATGTCCGTCGCTGAGCGTGCCTGTCACCACCGTGCCGAAGCCGCTCATGCTGAAGACGCGGTCGATTGGCAGGCGCGGACGGTTGAGGTCGAGACGGTCCGGTTTACTTTCAAGAAGCAATTGGAGATTGGCAATTAGCTCCTCAAGCCCCGTTTTGGTCTTTGCGGAAACACGCACGATGGGCGCATCCCGCAGGATCGTTTCGCTGACAGCGGTGCGAATGTCGATCTCCAGCAGGTTGAGCCATTCCGGGTCGGGAGCCAGGTCGGTCTTCGTCAGCACGATCAACCCGCCGGGGATTTGCAGCAGGTCCAAAATCGCCAGATGTTCCTTTGTCTGCGGCATGATGCCCTCGTCGGTGGCGATGACCAGCAAGGCCGCATCAATTCCCCCGATGCCGGAGAGCATGTTCTCGATGAAATCGCGATGTCCCGGCACATCCACAATCCCCACTTCTTCGCCGTTCGGCAGGACCATCCAACCGAAGCCGAGTTCGATGGTCATCTCACGGGCTTGTTCTTCCTTGAGGCGGTCGGGGTGTGTGCCTGTCAGCGCCGCAATGAGCGTGGATTTTCCGTGATCTACATGGCCTGCTGTGCCGATAACTCGCATGATGTCTCTCAAATCATTTCGTGCTAAGGGTGGTTGAAGCGCGATTTCACTTGCCCTTCGGCTGTGCTCAGGGCGGTTATTTTGTTTGCTTCTTTCCGTGTCCCATGATGCGTTGATAGGAGGTCATCCACTCGTGTACCACGTTCATGATTTCCTGCAATTCCTTTTCGGTGGTGTCGGTGACCTGGTGCATTTGATCCTGCAGAACCTGCGTGGCGTCGTTCAATGGAGCGATGCGTTCCTCGGTTTTTTGCAAATCCTTGCGGATGTCGCGGAAGGATTCCTCGTTGGATAGGCTGTAGCCCGTCCAGCGTTTCTGGTCGTCCACCTTGAAACTGATCCACTCCTGCCGCAGACGGTCTTCGGCGAGGCGCTGCATTTCGGTCACTTCGCTGATGCGGCGTTCCAGTTTTGTGTTCAACTCAACATAAGTATCCTGGGCCTTCTTTGCGCCGCGCAGGGCCTCATCCAATTTTTGGATTTGCGCGTCGAGGCTCGACGATTCCTTTTGAAATGTCTCGGCTTTTTCCTTCCAATCCTTCCACGCGCGTTCGCGGTCGAGTTGGGCGACTGCCTGTTGTTCGAGGAAGGCTTTCTGCGCCTGCTTGCGTTCCTGTTCGGATGCCAGCAATTCGGTAAAGCGGTTTTCGATATTGCGCAAACCGTCGGCGGTCATGGTGTGCTTGTCGCGGTTTTCATCCACGCGCTTGCGGATGGAAACCAGTTCCCCCTGAATGTCGGTGATGTGCTTCAGGTCGTTCCTGCGGGTTTCATCCATGGCTTTCAGGGCGTGCAACACGTCCTCATTGGAGCGCGCGGCTTTTTCGACGTGGCCTTTGAAATCGCTGACGTTGGTCAACATGCGCTGAATCTCGTCCGACCGTTCCTTGAGCTGCTTCTTCATTTCCTGGATGCTGGTGGTGGTCGTAGTCTTGAGCTGTGTGAGGGTTTTGTTTATTTCGGTCAACTCTGGCTGAAACTGTTTGGTGATTTCCTTTTCTGCGCGGGTGTGGGTCTTGTCGTTTTCCTCGATCAGTTTGATGACATCGGTGCGCTGTTTGCCCAACATCGCTTCGTATTGGTCCACGCGTTTGGCGACAGTCGCCAGGTCGGCAACCTGTTTGCTGAGGGTTTTGATCTGTTTTGAAACCACGTTGACCGAGGTCTCGAAGGAATTCAAACGCTCGCTTAACGTGGCAAGGGCATCCTTGTTATCGCGCTGCTGCCTGTCCAGAAATTCGAGTCGCTTGACGATTTGTTCAAATTCCATGTTGCTCTCCGATCATTGCAGGGGAATGAATCAAATTATACATGATTGATAGCAGTCGCTGTCCCATTTCCGACGAAATCCATTTGACTTCCAGCGTAAACGTTCCCGCCGCAATCGAAGCAAAAAGTGATTTTTGCAGGAAGTCTATTGCCCAAGATGCTCGAACAGGGCTGGCAGATTGACGATGAAGGGTTCTAGGATTTGTGGAAACAATCCCAGGGCAAACAGCCCAAGCACACCGATTCCAAGCATGACAGTCTGCGCCCAGGATTCGTTCCACTCCCAGGTCTGGTCCTCCTCCGCCATGACGAACACGGCCAACGTGCGCAGGGCCGCCGCCAGCAGGCCGAGCAATCCCACAAAGACCCAGAAGGAAAACGCAAGCGATTGTCCTGCCAGTTCCTGCCACAATGCAAGCCGGGAGGGGAATCCCGCCAGCAGGGGGAAGCCCGTCACGGAGAGGTGCGAGAGAATGAGCGCCGCAACCGCCGCCGGATATTTGCGCGCAAATCCCCGTACTTCGCTGAAACGCAGGGAATACGCCTTGCGTTTGATAATCGACAACGCCAACGCCCAGACTGCCAGTTCAAGTCCGCGCGGAATCAACAGCAGGAAGGTGGTGGTTACAAGCTCCGTCGACCTCGATCCCATTGCGAGTACGAAGAGTCCGGTCTCGACGATAGCCGCGTAGCCCATGATCCGCCCGATGTGCTTTTGCTGGGATGCGAAGAGTCCGCCGCTTGCCGCCATGAATACTCCCGTAAGTTGAATGGCGCTTGATAGTTGCGGCGAAGTCCTCAGCCAGGCGTAGCGGTCCAAAAAGCCGAGGGCAAAAATGACCGTGAATGTGGGCAGGGCCCAAAGCAGGAAGCCTGTCGCATAGGGAGAGGCTTCCTGCATCAGCATGGGAATCCAGTTATACAGCGGAAAAACTCCCAGCAGGAAGGCGAAGCCCAATCCCAGAATTAGGCCGGCTTGCAGGGTGGAGCCTGTATCGCCTGGGCTGGCTTCCACACCCGCCAGCATCCATCCGGAAAAAAGGATGAATGGCATCGCAAATACTTGATAAACGAGAAAGCGAATCACGCCGCGCCCGGGCTTTTGGTATATGGGAACGAGGAGCGGGATCACCAGCATTGCCGCCATGGTCAGCAGGAGCGCGGCAAACAGGAACGGCTCCACCGCAATCGAGGCGGTCAACAAGGCGATGATCATCAACCCCAGTGAGGCAAAACGATTTGCCGAGCCGGAGGCCTGGGTGCCAAAGAACCACAAGGATGCCAGCCCATAGATGACGGCAACCAACGGGCCGTCGGCGGTGTTGAGTGTGAAACTACGTCCAAAGAATTGCACGGAGGAGGAAATTTTTATCGAGACCGAGCCCAGCAGGAGAGCGGTGTCAATGGGAAAGATCAAGGCGACAAGCGAAAGAATCGCCGCCGCAGTTCCACCGGCTAGCGGAGAGAAACGTCCGCGCGGGAGGATCAGGATCAGCAGCCCGGCGATGAATGGAGTCAATATCCAGATAACAGGGGCGCTCATACTTCGTCCTCTGTTTCGACCGGTGCGCTCCCTGCAACCAACAGGTAGGAACCTGCAATGCCTAATCCTAAATTGGTTACGGCCAGCAACCCGGCCAAGAGGATGGAATTTTCGATTGCGGCGTAGAGGACTTCGAAGCCTGTGAGCATGGTGAGGAGTCCAAGGATGGAGTTGAACGCATCGGAGGTCAGACCGAGATGAATGACTCCCGCCCCGATCAAAAGCAATCCGCCTGCGATCACGGGCAATCCCAATCCGGGGATTACGGCTTCGACCCTCGGCGTTGCCCCGGCGGTCACAACCGCCACGACAAGCATAAGCGCCAGTCGAAACCACTGCCCATGCGTCAGCAGGGAGGTTTCGTCTTTATCTTCATCGGCGGCAAGTCCCAGCCGCGTCATACCGAGCGCGGCAACCACCATCCAGCCGACGATCAATTTTACAGAACCCATCACGAAGGGCTGATGACGAGTCACCAGCCAGAACGCCGCAAGGTATTGGATTGTTAAAGCGCCGAGGCTCAACCGCCAGTCGCGGTCGAGCAACAAGGCAGTGGATGCCGCCAGCATCGATCCCGCTGCAATCCATGAAATAACATCGATGGACATTTAAGGAGTCCCCTGTGTTACGAAAGAAATAAAGAGAATCAACAGAAGCAGCGTCCACATGATGCCGCCTTCCCCTTCGAGCATTTCTGTGACGACCTGGCTGATTCTTCCCAGAAAGCGGTATATGACCCATAAACTGCCGTATGCCGAGGATAATCCCGAAATTGCCGGGTTGACCCAATGCGCGCGAATCGGGTTGAGAATGCGCCAGCGGGGGGTGACCCAGATCAGAGCAAAAGCCAGAGCGGTGGTAATCAGCGCCTGGAGCCACGCGCCGACTTGAAACGCGCCATCCCAACCGGTCAATCCCAGGAAAAGTTGAAAGATGACCAGCAAAGTGATCCCGGCGGGATAGATTTTATTGGCCCATCCGGGCTGCCCTTCCAGCGAAGCCCGCCCGGACGACCGCAGTACCTGACGCGCGAATCCGGCTATGAGCAGGGAATGGGCGGCGATTACAAATGGAATGAAAAGTCCCGGACTGCCGATCCAGACGGTGGCGGTCAGCGAAAACGGCAGGGACGAAAGACTCCACACACCCACCAACAGCATGCGATCCACCCAAACCTGCTGAGCCGAAGCGAGAAAGAGCGAACCGCCGGCTAGAATCAATGCGCAACCCCAGGCCGCCACGCCAAGAGGATTACCGTTCAAGGCAGAAATGACCGATAGCGCTCCGAGGCTGATAATCCAGTAGGGGCGTCCGGTCAATTCATCCGGGGCGCGCAACCACATCCAGCCGCCATAGAGCGCTGTGATCACCGCCAGTCCAACCAGGAAAGGAGAGAGCCCCGATACCAGACTTTCAGGGGGGATGTGCGCGAGCAATGCAAGGCTTGCCGAAGTCGAGACCAGACGCAGGGACGTTCCGATGCCGCGTCTCAATGTGGCTTCCGATGAGTAGGGCAGGTGCAGTGGCAAAACGCCCAACCGTAGTCCCGCTGCGGCAACCAGGTACAACCCTGCTTCCGGCGCGATGGATTGAAAACTAAAGACGCTTCCCTGCGCAAGGCTGACAATGTTTGCCCATAACAGCAGTCCAATCCCAAGCGCGCGCGTGGAAAAGGCAATGACGACCCTTTCGTTGTTCGCCGGTCCATTCACCGAACGCAGTTGAATGACAAGCTCCATCAAGTCCAGCGCGCTCCACATCAACAACAACGTCAACGGATTATCCGTGGTTACCACCAGAATCCCCACGCCGCCCAATGCAAGCGTGCCGGCCCAGGTCATCGAGTTTGTGATGGCGGAACGGGTGATGGCGGTTAGCAGAATGGAAAGGGTAAGCGCGGCGATGCTCAGCGAAAACGGCCACGAGAGCCTGTCTGCGCGGAAAAGGATGGGGGTCGGAAATATATTGTGCGGCTGCCAGGCGGGCAGGCTCAATTCGAACGGCATCTGTGTCAGCCAGATGAACACGCTTGCCAGCGCAAGCGTCGCACCGCCGACCGCTACGAGCCATGCGTACCGCGCATTTGGCTGCGCTGCCTGTAAAACAATCAACGTCAGCGCCGTCGTGAAAAGAAGCAGGCAGGAAATGAGGATCAACATGGGATGAGTAATTGTATCAGTTTTATTGCCGCGTCACTTCCGCTTTTTGTGTTTGGTACAATCGCCTGCATGAGATTTGGACAACGCATTGCCGGACGCATCCCCATCCCCTGGATTTTGACCGCCTTTTTGGTTTTCTCCTGTTCGCCCGTTCCCCCCGCCCCGATTCCTGATTCGGTTCCCCTCCCGGTTGTTACTACCCTGACGCCGTTCCAGCCCCGGCAGCCGTCTGCAATCGATCTGGCGCTCGAACCGTTGACGGCGCAAGTAGAGCCGACATTCACCCCATACCCGACGAAAAGCGTCAACGGCGAATACCTCTCCGCGCCAATTCTTGTCACTCCCGCTCAGGGCGCCATGGATACGAAACATACTTCGACAGATGTCAACAATCCGCTCACGGGGCTGCCGGTCGGCGACCCCGCCCTTTTGGAGCGCCGGCCAATGGCGATAAAAATAGCCAATGCGCCGGACACCATCCGCCCGCAATCCGGCTTGAGCTTGGCGGACGTGGTCTTTGAATATTACATCGAGTGGGGCGATACGCGCTTTATCGCCGTGATGTACGGAAACGACTCGCCGATGGTGGGTCCCGTCCGGTCGGGACGCTATTTCGATGAACATGTGGCGCGTATGTACAACGCCTTTCTGATGTTCAAGTTCGCCGACCCGCGCGAATATTCCTACCTGCAAAACTCCACACTGAACGAGTTTCTGGTGGTGCCGGGAAATGGTCCCTGCCCGCCGTATGTGTTTGGCCCTTACAAACGAGACGACTACAACAACTTCTTTTTCGACACGATCAAGTGGGCGAACTGCGCATCGAAGATGGGACTCGATAACTCGAAACAAAACCTGCGCGGCGGATTCTTCGCCGACTTTGTGGTGGAAAGCGATCTGGCGGCCGCCCGCATTTACTTCTATTTCTCCAGGTACAGTTACAATTACTGGGATTACGACCCGGCCATTCACAAGTATTTCCGCTATCAGGAAGCCAACGACATTCTCGGCAAGAATAGCGAAGCATACGCGCCTCTTTCAGATGCGCAGACCGGCCTGCCTGTTACAGCCGAAAATGTGGTGGTTCTATTCGCGCCGTACACCTTTGCGAATCGATACGACGCCCACGACGAGGTCTATCACATTGACCTGATCGATTCGGGCAGCGCCTACGTCTTCCGCGACGGATACGCCGTCCCCGCCATTTGGAAGCGCGCCGACAAGAACCAGCCCCTCCTGCTGACCACATTGACCGGCGTCCCCATCTATCTCCGCCCCGGGCGGACGTTCTACGAAGTGATGGGCGTCACTTCAACCCATACTCATGATGCCACCGGCTGGCGGTTTGAATTCAAAACTCCGTAAACAGTACAGAAGAATTCAAGCAGAGGGACTAGTTCTCATCCTTGACCAGTTCCATGAATACATCGACCACTGAAGGGTCGAATTGATAGCCCGATTTGCCGCGAATGTATTCCAGCACCTCTTCCCTGGGTATCGCGTTTCGGTATGAACGGCCGGAACGCAGGGCGTCCCAAACGTCCACAATTGCGAACAAACGCGCCGCAATCGGGATTTCTTCCCCACTCAGCCCGCGCGGATAGCCGGAACCGTTCCACCACTCGTGATGCCCATACGGGATGTCCAGCGCCGGCTCCAAGAATTTGATCGAAGACAACCATTGATGCGCATACACCGGGTGCAGGCGCATGATCTTCCATTCCTCTTCGGTTAATTTGTCGGGTTTGTGCAGGATTATGTCGGGGATGCCCAGCTTGCCAACATCGTGCAAAAGGGCGCCGCGGCGGATGTGATCCAAATCCCCGCCCGAAAGCCCAACCGCCTTTGCGAGTCGAATCACCAGGTCGGTTACCCGCCGGGTGTGTCCTTCGGTTTCCTTGTCGCGCAGGTCGAGAGCCTGCGACCAGCCTTCGATGGTCCTGTCGTAGGCGATGAGGAGTTCCTGATTCAGAGACTCCAATTCTTTCTGTTGTTCGGCAATACGGCGATACCGATTGAGGCGCAGAATGGTTTGCAGGCGGGCGAAAAGCTCCACGCTGCTGTATGGCTTGGTGATGAAGTCATCCGCTCCGGCTTGCAGGCCCTCTATCCGGGAGGATTGGTCGTCGAGGGAGGTGATCAGCAGGATCGGCACTTCTGCAATATCGGGCAGGTCGCGGATTCGTTTGCAGACTTCAAAGCCGTCCATGAGGGGCATCATCACATCGAGCAGGATCAGGTCGGGATGGAGGATCGTCGCCGTGGCGATCCCATCGGGTCCATTGCATGAAAAATACAGTTCGTATGGTTCATTCGAGAGTAGTCCCTCGACTGCCATTCTGGATGCCGGATCATCATCGACGATCAATATTTTCGATTTGCTGTTCATGATAGTCCTTTCTTCAGGCGGGGTTACGGGACGATCAAACCCTTTTGAATGGCGTAACGCACCAGGTCGGACTGCGAATTGAAACGCAACTTCGTCATAATGTGGGCGCGGTGCGCTTCGATGGTGCGCACGCTCAGGGTAAGTTTCTTGGCAATGGCATTATTTGTGTTCCCCTCCGCAATCAGCTGCAGGACTTCGCGTTCCCGAGGCGACAACAGGTTCAGGGAGTCTTCCTTTTCCGTATCGGCGCTCAACAACATTTCGAAGACTTCATCGGCAATGGTTTTGCTGAGATACCGCCTGCCTTCCAATGCGTTTTCGGTGGCTTGCAGTATCTCGTTGAAGTCGGAATCCTTCAAAACGTAGGCAAGGGCGCCGCTTTGCAGGGCGCGGACGGCGTACGCGGCATTGGCGTGCATGGAGAGAAAGATGATCCTGGTCTTTGTGCTTCGTTGATTGGCCAGTTTTGCGGTTTCGATGCCGTTCATGTCGGGCATCATCACGTCCAGAATTGCGATATCCGGGGAGAGGGTTTCGATCAATTTAAGGGCTTCCTGGCCATTCCCCGCCTCGCCAACCACTTCGAAACCCGGCTGCGCCTCGATCAGGGAGCGCATACCCTGTCGAACAAGTTTATGGTCGTCTACAAGGATGAACGTGACTTGGGGCATGGCTTATTTCTCCGTGTTCAATTCAAAATCGACAGTTATGAGAGTACCCTTGCCCGGCTTGGATTGCAGGGTGAAATGTCCGCCCGCCATGTTTACCCGTTCCGCCATGGAGGATAATCCGGTCGAAGCGCTCACGTCCTTCGAAGCAGCATCGAAACCTTTTCCGCTGTCGGCAATGCTGACGTGCAAGCGGATGGGGGTTATGATCAGAGTGACAGTGGCTTCATTCACATCGGCATGGCGGGCAATGTTGGTAAGGGACTCCTGAACCACGCGAAAGGCGGTGAGTTCCAATATCCTGTCGAAACGGTGGTTGTCCAGCGGATCCACGTTGTGACGAATGGCGATTCCGGTCTGGCTGGTAAATCGTTTGAACAGTCCATCGAGCGCGGCGGACAGACCAAGGTCATCCAGCGCGGCGGGGCGCAGGTTGAGCGACATTTCACGCACATGCTGCAATAGTTCGTTGGTGACTGCGCGCGCTTCAGAGAGCATTCCTCCCGCATCCTCCCCTCCTTGTTGGAGGATCAACTTCAACCCCGTCAGGAGTTGACCGATTTCATCGTGCAGTTCCACCGCTATGCGGTGTCTTTCATCCTCCTGGGCGGTCAATACCTGATGGGATAATGCCCGCAATTGCTCGTTCTTTGCCGCAAGTTCGGCGAGGGTCTGGTTCAATTTTTCGCGCTCGTCCAAAAGGTGGCGGTAACGATCTATGTGGCGCAGGGTGTGCAGGCGTATTTTCAACTCGAGGCTGTCGAATGGCTTGGAGAGAAAATCGTCCGCGCCAGCCATGAGACCGTTCAACTTTGCGTCGTTATCATCCAGCGCGGTAATCATGATGATGGGCACTTCCCTGATCTGGGGATTCTCCCGAATGCGCTTGCAGACATCGTAGCCATTCATGCGGGGCATCATCACATCCAGCAGGATGACATCGGGATTGATCCGCTGGGCGAGTTCGATTCCTTCAATTCCGTCCCCGGCCATTTCCACCCGGTAATTCGGGCTTTCGAGCAACGCGGCAAGGGTGGCGCGCGTGATCTCTTCGTCGTCGATCACCAGAATGGTGTAGTCGTGTTCGTTCATGGTTTGCTTCCAATCAGTTTGTCGATGGTTGCATCCAGTTCCTTGAGGCTTGCCGGTTTGCTCATGTATTCGTCCGCGCCGGCTTCCAGACAGCGTTCGCGGTCGCCGGGCATGGCCAGGGCAGTGAGGGTAATGATCGGGATGGAGGTAAATTCGGGCAGGTCGCGGAGCCGGCGGATGGATTCAAATCCGTCCATGTCCGGCATCTGGATGTCCATTAGAATCAAGTCGGTCTTTTGTTTTTGAGCCCGTTCAATGGCTTCGGCGCCGTTCCTCGCCTCGATGATCTCATAACCTCTGCTTTTCAGGTAATCGCTTTCGACCATCAGGTTGATGGGATTATCGTCGACGATCAGGATACGTTTCCCTTTTCCCGTGGACATCGTCTCATTCAGGACGAGTCCGGCGGCGGCTTTTTTCGTCTCGGCGCCCGGCGTGGTTTGGATCGGGATATTGAAATAAAAGCGGCTGCCCTTTCCCGGTTCGCTCTCCACGGCAACTTGTCCTCCGTGCATCTCAACCAGCTTTTTCACGAGATTCAACCCCAGTCCCGTGCCGCCGTATTGACGTGACAGTCCGCTGTCCAACTGTTCGAATGGCTGGAAAAGTTTTTGCAGGTTTTCAGGGGAAATGCCGATCCCGCTATCCGAGACCGAAAACCACGTCTGCCCGGCGCGGTCATCCTGGCTCACTTCGAGTTTCACCTTGCCGCGTTCGGGCGTGAATTTGACGGCATTGTTGAGCAGGTTTATCAGGATCTGCTTGAGACGTTTGGAGTCGGCAAAGATCAGGGGAGTGGATCCCGAGAACGAGTATTCCACGTTGATGGATTTCTTCTGCGCCTGTTGTTTGACGAATACCAGGCTCGATTCACAGATCGAACTCAACGATACGTTCTCGGCGTTAAGCTCGATCTTGCCAGACTCGATCTTGGCGAGATCCAGGATGTCGTTGATCAGCCCCAGCAGGTGTCTTCCGCTCGAAAGGATGTTTTCCAGATAATGCGTTTGCTTCTCATTGATAGCCCCCTGCGTTCCCATTAACAGCACCTCTGAAATGCCCAGAATGCCGGTGAGGGGCGTGCGCAGTTCATGGCTCATGTTCGCGAGGAATTCATCCTTGGCGCGGTTGGCGCGGACGAGTTCGGCGGTGCGTTCCGCCACATGTTTCTCCAACACGCTTGTGTATTCTTGAATCAGCGCTTCCGCAGTTTTACGAACGGTGATGTCGATGAGACTGCCTTCATAAAACAGCAAAGCCCCGTTCTCGTCGCGGACGGCGCGGACATGATCCTCCGTCCAGAATGCCGTTCCATCCGGGCGGCGATATTCGGCTTCGAAATTTGAAAGCAGGTCGCCCTTTTGCATTTCGTTTCTAAAATTCTCTTCATAAGCGGGGTGGACATATAGGTCTATGATGCGTCTGCCAAGCAGGGATTCCCGGCTTTGATAGCCGAACATTCTGACCAACGCCGGGTTGGCTTGGAGAAATATCCCGTCGGCAGAGGCGCGGTACAGGCCGATCGGTATGTTCTCGAAGAGCGTTCGATGTGCATGTTCCGATTTCTTCAGCGCCTCTTCGACTTGTTTGAGTTCGGTAATATCCCGCACCAGCACCGAGGCGGTTTGACGGGGGGCATCCGGCATGTGAATTGGGTTGATGCGCGCCGTGAACCAGCGGCGACCGCCAAGGATGTCCAGAGGATATTCGACGCTTTCAGGCGTTCCATTTTTCAGCGCCCGTTTGATGCCGTCGCCAAGCAACGCGCCCTGTTCCTCCCCCAGCACTTCCAAAACCTGTTTTCCCAACACTTCGGATTTTGGCCGCGCCAGCAGACTTTCATCGGCTGTCCAAATGTTGAGATAAGTCCCCTGTTCGTCGAGTTCGAAGACAACGTTATCCAACGAAGTTATCAGCGCTTTCATCTGCTGCTCGCTCTCGCGGATCGCCTTTTCAGCCTGTTTGCGCTCTGTAACGTCCTGTTTGACAGCGATAAAGTTCGTGATCTCGCCGTTCTCGTTGGCAAACGGGGTGATGGTCATCTCTTCGTCGTATAGCGCGCCATCCTTGCGACGGTTGACCAGTTCCCCGCGCCAGACCTTGCCCGCCAGAATGGTCTCCCACAAATTTCTATAGAAATCTTCATCCTGTTCGCCAGACTTGACCAGGTTGCGGGGGTTTTTGCCAAGCGCTTCCTTCGTAACTTCGTATCCGGTCAGGGCAGCAAAAGCGGGGTTTGCCCATTGGATGATCCCATCGTGGTCGGTGATGATGAGGGCGTTTGCCGAAGCCTGCAGAATCGCGGTTTGCAGGTGTAATTGCTCCTCCGCCTGTTTGCGTTCGGTAATGGTTTCCGAAAGGAGAATGATGCCGCCTATGTTCCCGCTTCCATCATGCCAGGGGACCACCGCCCAGCGCAGCCATTCGTCTGTCCCGTCTTCGCGCCGCCAAAAGTCTTCGTCGTTGTGAAGGGTCTCGCCGGCCAGTCCCCTGCGATGAGCCTCCTTCCAGCGTTCGGGAAGGGTGGGGTGGATTTCATAATGAGATATGCCGGTTAAATCTGCAAGACCCTGACCGTACTCTTGTATCCAGCGGCGGCTGGCAACCATGTATTTCATGTCCCGATCCAGCATGGCAATGCCAACCGGCGCTTCCTGAATCATCGCGTACAGTTGTTGCTGGCTGAGCCGCAGCGCCTCTTCCGCCTGTTTGCGCTTGGTGATGTCCAGAATCTTGGTTAAGGCATAGCGCCCGCCTCCTTGATCGAATATTTCCGCGTAAAAAAGCGCGGTTCCAGTCTGACCGGTTTTCGTTTTGTATGTGAACTCATAACCAGAGACCTCGCCGTTTTTGATCAGGGTTTTGGCCACCGACTCGCGTTCGGTCGGGTCTGCCCACAAGTCGAATTGGGCTATCGACCTGCCAATCATGTCGGCGCGCGGATAACCAAACATCGATACGAACGCGTTGTTTGTGTCGATGACCGTTCTTTCGGGCAGCAGGCTCAGAACCGTTGGCAGCGGGCTGGAATGAAACACTTTTTGAAAAAGTTCAAAGGCTTTGACGCATTCAGCCTCCGCCTGTTTGCTTTCGGTGATGTCGGCGTGCGTGCCGCTCATGCGGATCGGTTTTCCCTTCGCGTCCCGCCGGACGACCCTGGCCTGGTCGAGTATCCATTTATATGACCCGTCTTTGGCTTTCATGCGGTATTCGATGCGATAGGCGGGCATTTTCCCATCGACGTGATCCTGAATGGCTTGCGTGGCAAAGGCCCGGTCATCGGGGTGATGCAGGTCGCTCCACTGCTTGACCGTGAACTCGATCTCCGACGGGGTGTAACCCAGCATCTCCGCCCAGCGCGCGTTGCGGTACACTTTGCCGGTTTCGATGTTCCAATCCCAATAGCCCAGTTGACTGCCTTCCAGCACCAACGCCAGCCGCTCCTCGTTTTCCTTGAGCGCCTCCTCCGCCTGCCTGCGTTCGGTGATATCGTGGTCTATTCCCAATACGACCCGACGCCCGCCAAGTGTGACCAGCGATGTGGATATCTCGACCGGGAATATACTTCCATCCTTGCGCCGGTGAAAACTCTCCAACCGCAAGACATCTGCCTTCAAGATGTCATCCATGTACTTCTGACGCTCGGCCGCGTTGCCCGGCGTCGTGTTAAGCATGTCGATGGATTGACCGACCAACTCTTCGCGGGCGTATCCGTTCATTTCGCAGGCAGCCGTGTTGCAGTCTATGATGGACCAGTCATCGTGAGGATCGATGAGCATGATCGCCTCTGGCGAGGCTTCGAACAAAGTATGGAATCTGGCAAAGCTCTCCAGCAAAGCTTCTTCTGTCTGCCTGCGTTCGGTGATATCCACCGCCATCACCAGCCCCATTTTTTCCCCACCCACTTCGATCATTTCGATGGATGCCGATGTCTCCCGTATCTCGCCGGACTTCTTGCGTATTTGGATACTCTGTGGCTTGGTCGAGCCGTTCTCTTGTAGGTCGATCATCCACGTTTCCCGCTGGTTGGGATCGACGAACAGGTTCAACTCCGCCGCCGTGCGGCCGACCAGTTCTCCACGCGAGTACCCGGTCAACGATAGAAAGGCTTCGTTTGCCACAATCGATTTATTATCGGCAAGGCGAAAAAGGTGCATGGCGAAAGGGCTGGCGTGGAAGATCTTCGAGAAGCGTTCTTCGCTTTCCCTTAAGCCTTCCTCGGCCTGCTTGCGGCTGGTGACATCGCGGACGATCATGCTAGTCTGTTCGCGCCCATGTCTGTTCTTGAACACCGAAGTGGAGATTTCGCCGGGAAACTTTGTCCCGTCGCCCCGCAGCATGGTCAATTCCCCGAAAAAGTAGCCGGTGCGGGCGCGTTCCTCCAGCGCGGCTGGCAGGCGCGGGTCGTTTACATCCACCAGCCCGGCGCGTCCAACCCGCCGAATCTCCTCCTCCGCGCGCCCGAACATGATACAGGCAGCGGGATTCGCGGCAAGGATTCCTCCATCGGCAGGATCGGTCAGCATCACGGCGTCGAGGCTGGCTTCGTAGAGCAGGCGGTAACGTTCCTCGCTTTCCTGCAGCGACCTCATATCCTGCCGCAGGATGAAATAGATCAGTGCGGCGCTGGCGCAGACGAAGAACCAGCCTTTTATGGTCTGCGCCAATCCATAGCCGTTGGAGGGCGAACTGGCGATCAGCCCCACTGCCGTATCTGAAAGCAAAATCCACAGGACGCCGAAGAAGGCATAGATCAAAGCCGTACGCAAGGGAGTCGAATTTTTTTCCATCTTCATGATCCTCGCTTTCGGGAAAACATAACTCTAATGCTGCAGCGAACGCGCTCCCTCGGAGCGGCACGTTAACTTAAAATACGGACCGGCTATAAAGCGAGTATAGCATTATTCCGTAGATACGAATAAAAGGACAGTCGCTTGCAAGACGGCCGTCGCTTCAATAGGGTTTGTTTGCATATTAAAGGATTCACCCCGACTGCGCCACCCGTATTTATACTTAATTTTCCGGCGCTCATTGTCTCATTTCCCGGAAGATAAAATCCGATTTCGGTAGTTTCCCGCGAGGGGTTTTGGGTACTGAAACGGTTTGATGTTTCCCCGCTCATCCTTATACTGGCAATAAGAAAATGAAAAAGGCAAACCTGCCGAAAGGCAGGGACGCAAAGTTATGGGTCTAAAGGCGCGCTCCGCGCCCATGATCGCCAGGCCGCCAGAATCTCTCATTATGCCCTCTCTCTGAATAGGGTCTCACGCAATAAGGCCTGGCTGAATGCCGGGCTTTTTGTATCGGAAAGAGACATGAAATGAAGAAATATCTTACAGGCATGTTTTTGGCAATCTCCGTAATGATATTCTTGATTCCCGCGCGATTTATGAACATCACCGCAAGCGGGGTGAAAACGCAGGCATCCATCAGCATCGGCGGGACGAAAGTATCACCTGTTATTTCACAGGCCGGGGTGAGTTCTGTTACAGCCGTCGATGTCCCGGTTGTCGTTCAGGTTGAAGAGCAGTCCCGCGCATTTGGAAACCCCGCAGGCTGCGGCGCATCTCCCTCGAACCTCACTCCCGCAGAGATGTATGCCAACGTGCAGGCTCAACTCCCCGAATTGGACCTTCCCTCCCGCCGGTTGAATTACATCTACAACGGCGCGTTCGACAGCATGGTCGGCGTTAATAATGACCCGTTCGTCTACGAGTTCTCTGTCAATCTATATCAATCCCCGTTCACCTACCTTGCCGATGAAACTGTGACGGTCTTCCTGCAAAACGGATTCGTGGTGTGGCTGCGCGGCTATGGAGGGCATTTCCGTCTTACCGCCATTCCGATGGCGGAAGGCGTATACGAATCCGATTGGGGTGAATACGTAAAAGCGTACTGGTCCACAGGTCTGCCGGACGATAAATACCTTTATCCGGTGATGAAGAAACTTCCCTGCCATTGGATGATCGATGAAGGTTGGGTCGACGATGAAACCGTCAACAGGATGTTCGACCTCGACTGGCAGATTCCAGACTACCTGGCGGGTGGCCGCCAATACCTTGCTTCCAACTGTGAAGAGGCAAATCGAATTTCCCAACGGGAGATTGGTTACCGGGATGCGTCCTCCATGTGCGGTCCGCTGGCCTGGACTTTGATCAAGGACGCGAATTCCTTTCCCTATCGCATCGGCAGTTGGTACGCCAGCGCCCGCATCTTCGAGGATGCCAACCCCAAATGGAACGGGCGTCCGTGGACCGGCTTCGACCCTGAGACCTACGATGTCTTCCATACGGATACCCCCATGCCCGGCTACGACTTTTCGTCAAACGGGAACATGGAGAAGGGTGACATCATCTATTCCTATTCCACTCACTATGCCAGCAATGACGAGCGTTTCGACCACATTTTCCTCGTAGCCGATGTCAATGAGAAGGGGGAGCGCATCAGCATTACCAACATGGTGCAGAACAAGCCCGAATGGGATTGCTTCATCCAGGAGGTGGTTTTGTATGCCCCCGGCGATAGGGTCAACGGTGTGATCAACAAGCAATGGAACAGCCGCGACAACGGGCGCACGGGTGTGACGGGCTTCGACATCTTCCGCTGGAAGTGGGTCGGTTACCACCTCGATGGGCGGCCCGTCCGATATACCGTGCGCGCCGGTGAAACGCTCGAGACCATCGGCTTCGATTGGAAGGTCTCGCCGCAGGCAATTGCGGACTACAGCCAGATTGCGCCCGACTCCCAATTGACACCCGGCCAGACGATATGGCTCCCGGGCGCGAATTGATGAGAAATATGGCTTGGTCCGAATTTAATCCCCGGCATGTTTTGCTCATTTTAATTATGTAATGACGTTCCGCGTAAGGTGGGTTAAGTAGTTTTACACGATCATTTTGCGTACCAAACCGATTTCATAAACCCCCGCTGGGATTTATAGTTTGGAACACCACGATAACACCGCGAACAAGATGGCTAATTTCCTCCGAATCCAAATCCTTGCCTTGATGACTGCCGTCGCCTTTTACGCCATTTACGCCTATGCCGCTTTCGAGGGGCCAATTCCGGGGAGCGAAGGCGTAAACGCAATCGGCGGCTGGAATGTATCCAATATACAATACAGCATCGAGAGCGGGTCATCGAAAAATTTGGCCGTCGAGTTCGATCTGGACGGACCGGCAAATGCCGTCAAAGTCAGCGTCGATTCTGCAAGCGGGGTGTTTTCCGATTGTGTCAATACCAGTGGGACTCATTGGTATTGCGTCATCAGCCACGGAGCCGGCATTTCAGAGTTCGATCAATTGAGGGTAGTCGCAGGCTGATATCGGTCATTCTCCGAATTTAGATATCGCGGGCCCAGGGAGGTTCGAGCCGCTTATTTTCCCAATCTCAGGCTGGAATAACCGAAAGGAAGGATGATTCACACAGGAACCATCTTATTCGCATTTGACCGCAAATCGGATCGGGACTGTAGGCGGGACTGGAAAATGTCATGGCAATCATGGGGTTATCCGGCGAAATGGATTAAAATGCGCTTCAGGAGTTTCCCATGACCTTTGATCCCGTATTCCTCAGCAGTTTAACCATCGTGTTGACCGCGTTTGGCGGCGCTTTCCTTGCCGCCTTGTGGATCAGCCTGGTGGTGTGGACATATCGCGATATCCGCTCCCGCGCGCGCGATCCATTGGTTCGGACGCTTGCCGCCCTGCTGGTAGCCGTCTTGAATTTGCCCGGCGTCCTGGTCTATCTCATCCTTCGTCCGCCGCGCACCTTGGAGGAGGAATACCAGCGCACATTGGAAGAGGAAGCATTGCTTCAAGCGTTGGAAGACCTTCCGCTTTGCCCCGGCTGTGAGCGGCGCGTGAAAGAGGATTGGCAGGTCTGCCCGAATTGTCACACCAAATTGAAAAAGACCTGTCACAACTGCGCGAAATTCATGGAACTCCCGTGGAATATATGCCCTTACTGCGGAACTCCCGCCCCAGGTATGAGACTCGAATCCACGAGCTTGGACGATGCCCTGCGCAGTTTGAAGGTTGCCGACCAGCAGGCGGAAGTGAAGGTCGAGTCTTCGTCCTCCCGCGAAAACACCGGGACGATGTGAGTGCAGTTGAAGGACGAAATATCTAAAATGAAAATCGATTCCATCATCCTGTACCACCTCAGTATGCCGCTCGTCTCCCCGTTCGAGACTTCCTTTGGGCGCGAAACCGACCGCGAGTGTGTCCTGATCGAAATCAAATCCGAAGGGCTGACTGGCTACGGGGAATGTGTCGCCACCCGCGATCCCGGCTACAACTACGAAACCACAGGCACGGCCATCCACATCCTCAAGGACTTTATCGCTCCACTCATGCTTGGCAGGGAAGTGCAGGATGCAGCCGACTTTCAAAACCTTGCCTCCGGGATTCGCGGACATAACCTTGCCAAGGCCGGGGTGGAAATGGCGCTTTGGGATTTGCTTGGCAAGCGCGAAAATAAATCCCTGCGCGAGATGCTGGGTGGAGTCCGGGACAAGGTCCAGGTGGGTGTCTCGGTCGGGATTCAGCCGTCCGCCCGAAGCCTGGTCGAGACGGTGGCGGATTATGTCAGCCAGGGCTATGCCAGAATCAAAATCAAGATCAAGCCGGGGCGCGATGTCGAAGACGCATCCGCTGTCCGCAGGGAATTTCCAAACATCCGCCTGCAAGTGGATGCGAATTCCGCCTACTCGCTGGATGATGTTCACACTCTCAAGCCGCTCGATAAATTGAACATGCTGTTGATCGAACAGCCCCTCTGCGAGGACGATATTTGGGATCACCACAAAATGCAGGAACAGTTCGAGACGCCGATCTGTCTCGATGAAAGCGTCGTCTCACCGCGACATGCCCGCTGCGCCATCGAGATGAATGCCTGCAAGGTGATCAACATCAAGGCGGGCAGGCTTGGCGGTTTGAGTCAGGCTGTGATGACGCATGACCTTTGTCTTGAAGCCGCGATGCCCGTCTGGTGCGGCGGCATGTTGGAGACGGGGATTGGCCGCGCTTCGAACCTGGCGCTGGCTTCCCTGCCGAACTTTGTCCTGCCCGGCGATATCTCTGCTTCGGAACGGTATTACGCTCGCGACATCACCAACGAACGCTTTGTGTTGAATCCCGATTCCACCATCGATGTTCCGCGCGGACCGGGGTTGGGAATGACGATGGACGGAGACGCATTGAAGAAGTTTTCACGCGACAAACTCCACTTGAAATAGGCCGGCTTCATTGCAATTGCATTGCCGGGGATTTTGTATTGAAGTTATTTTGAATCAAACAGCGACCGCTTCATATAATGCGGGACATGAAGAAGCCCCGCGAAATTTTGTTCGACTGGCTGGAGGATCGTTTTCTTCCCGCCCTTGCGCATAAAATGACCTTCCTCTATGTACCCAAACTAAAAAAGCGCACGCATAAAGCCACGCGTTTCGTTTCGCTTTTCATCGGTATTCTTTCTCTCGGAGCGTGCCAGCCTTCCTTGTGGGGCGCGCCCCCGCCGCCCCCCACGTTGGCGATGTCCACAGCGGTTCCATACGCCGCCACGGCGACGGTGGCGATTCCCACGCTGGCGCCGACCATCACGCCCATGCCGCCCACCGCCGTGCCGACACCGGTTGTGTTGAATGCCGCGCAGGTTTGGGCAAGCCCGGCCACTCCAAAAATTCTGCGTGACAAATTCCAAAGTTGGGGATTCCAAATCCTGGCTGCCGACCCATCGTCCGCAAATCTCTATATTGATGTCGCGCAAACTTCCGCCGGCGCCATGCACGTTTCCACATGGACGTATGCGCTTGTTGCGCCGTTTCCGACCGTGGTCGATGATGTGGCTTCACAGGAGTTGCTGTCCGCCTGGAACGGTCAGAATTTTGGCCCTTTTGTCGCGATTCCCCTTTTGATGGATCAGATTACTTTTGAGTCTTTTGTCAAAATGTGGGGTCCGCCTGCGGAGGGCGCGGTACAGATTGTGCCGGCGGATCAAATCCTGGATACAGCGTGGGGCCAGATGCCTTCGTGGGCGATCATCCCCTTCGAGCAGATCGAACCGCACTGGAAGGTGTTGACCATCGACGGTCAATCTCCCATCCAGAAGAAATTCGATCCTATCATCTATCCTCTGACCGTGAACTACCGCCTGATGTGCGTGGACCAATGCCAGATACCCGGCGGAATGGATTTTTCCTTCCAAAACCGCGACCCGAACAAACTGGCGACCGTTATCATGACCGGCGTGACCGCCATGGTGCGCGCCACGGCAAAGACCATGAATACCAAAGGCATCACCTATCCCGGCGAGGAAATTCGCGGACTGTTGCGCGAAGCGGATATCACCCATATTAACAATGAAGTACCGTTTTTTTCGGGATGTCCGGCCCCCGATCCGAACCAGGTTGGCATGGTTTTTTGCAGCGAGCCGCGTTACATGGAATTGCTGACCGATGTGGGTATGGACGTGGTGGAACTTTCCGGCGATCACTTTGCCGACTACAAAGCCGATGCCATGTATGAAACCCTCGATATCTACCGCAAGCACAATATCCAATATTATGGCGGCGGATACAACGTGGAAGACGGGCGCAAGCCGCTCTTGCTGGAAGTGAACGGCAATAAGATCATGTTCATTGCCTGCAATTACAAGACCATCTACGCCAGCGCCACCGATACCGTGCCGGGCGCCGTTCCCTGTGACTTCGATTACATGACGGAGCAGATTCGATATTACCGTTCGCAGGGATTTCTGCCGATCTCCTCCTTCCAGTATCATGAGTTCGATTCGCCCGAGGCGCGCCCCCAGCAGAAGATTGACTTCCGTCGCATGGCCGATGCAGGCGCGTTGATCGTCAGCGGCAGCCAGGCGCACGTACCGCAGGTGATGGAATTCTACAACGGCGGTTTTATTCATTATGGTTTGGGCAATCTGTTCTTCGACCAAATCTCGAAACGCGGCCCGCGCCTGACCGAGAACGAATTCATCGACCGTCACGTCTTCTATGACGGACGTTACCTGGGCGTGGAATTATTAACTTTTAAGTTGGTTGATTATGCTCGCCCGCATGTTATGACTTCTGCCCAGCGCGAGAAATTATTAACAATGTACTTCAAAGCCAGCGGCTGGGATTTCCCGCAGGCGAAACGGTAATTGAATCACGTGCAAAGATAAGAATGATAAAAATCCTCCATCGGGGAACTGGCACCCCGATGGAGGGAGGGGAATCATCTAAAACCCTTCGTGCTCTGTTCTCGCAATAATCTCATCCTGCAACGTCTTGCTCAAGTCGCAGAAATAATCGCTATATCCCGCCACGCGGACGATCAAACTGCGATACTGTTCGGGATTTGCCTGCGCCGCCTTGAGCGTTGCCGCATCCACCACGTTGAATTGGATGTGATGCCCATCAAGTTTGAAGTACCCCCGCACCAGACTGACCAATTTATCCAAGCCTTCGTCGTTGGCTAGGACCTGCGGCGTGAACTTCTGGTTGAGCAGGGTTCCGCCTGTGCGGACGTGATCCATCTTGGCGACGGACCGCGCCGCCGCGGTCGGACCGTTGCGGTCTGCGCCCTGAACGGGGGAGACGCCTTCCGAGAGCGGAGTCCAGGCTTTGCGCCCATCGGGCGTGGCTCCCGTCACCGAGCCAAAGTACACGTGACAAGTGGTCGGCAGCATGTTGACGTGATACTCGCCGCCGCGCATGTTCTTGCGCCCGTCCACAGCGTTGAGATAGGCTTCGAACGTGCGGCGCATCAAATCGTCTGCGTAATCGTCATCGTTGCCGTATTTCGGCGTGCGGTTCAGGAACAACTGCCGCTCCCGTTCGTGACCTTCGAAGTTCGCAGATAAAATCTCCAGCAGGGCGGACATGCTCATGGTCTTGTCTTCAAAGACATGCTTCTTGATCGAAGCCAGCGTGTCTGCCATCGTGCCGATGCCCACGCCTTGAATGTAGCTTGTGTTGTAGCGCGCGCCGCCCGCGTGATAATCCTTGCCGCGTGCGATGCAGTCATCCGTCAGCAGGGATAAAAACGGCGCGGGCAAATACTTCGCGTACAGGTTCTCGATGACGTTGTTTCCGCGGACTTTGATGTCCACAAAATACAGCACCTGCTTCTCGAACGCCTCGAACAGTTCATCGAACGACGAAAACGTGCGCGAGTCGCCCGTCTGCAATCCCAACTGCTTGCCCGTGCGCGGATCAACGCCGTTGTGCAAAGTCAGCTCTAGCACTTTGGGCAGGTTGAAGTAGCCTGTCAAAATATAAGCCTCTTTGCCGAATGCGCCGACTTCCACGCATCCGCTTGAGCCGCCGCAACGCGCATCGACTACGTCCTTGCCCATGCGGACCAACTCCTGCACGATCAAATCCGAGTTGAAGATCGAAGGCTGACCAAACCCCGTGCGAATAATCTTCGCAGCGCGGCGCACGAACTTGTCGGGATTCTTCTTGCTGACCTGCACCGACGACGACGGCTGAAGCAGCCGCATGTCTTCGATCACGTCCAGCAGCAAATACGTCACCTCGTTCACACCGTCCGAGCCATCGGGCTTCAAGCCGCCAACGTTAATCTGCGCGAAGTCGGTGTAGGTTCCGCTCTCGGCGGCGGTCACACCCACCTTCGGCGGCGCGGGCTGGTTGTTGAACTTAATCCAAAAGCAGTGCAAAAGCTCTTCGGCTTCGTCGCGTTTGTCCGCATCGTAAAACGGCAAAAGATGTTGATCCAACTTGCCCGGGCAGAACGCATCCCAAGTGTTGAGTTCGGTGGTCACACCCAAGTGGACGAACCAATAATATTGAAGCGTTTCGTGGAAATCGGATGGGGCGTGGGCTGGGACGTGGCGACAGACTTGGGCGATCTTTTCGAGTTCCGCCTTCCGCGCAGGATTCGACTCCGCCTCAGCCTGATTCTGCGCCAACTGGCTGTATCGCTCCCCAAAGCGGATGAGCGCCCCCGCCGCGATTCGCATCGCCTTCAACTCTTCGCGTTTGTCGTAGGCTTCGGGGTCATGCAGGAAATCGAGCGCGGCAATGCGCCCGTCAATCTCAGCTTGAAAATCCAACATCCCCTTACGATAAATTTTGTCATCGAGCACGGTGTGACCGGGCGCGCGCTGTTCCATGAACTCGGTGAAAATCCCCGCTTCGTAGGCGGCTTTCCACTCGTCGGTCATCTCGCTCAAAATCGTTTCCCGCATGGATTTATTCTGCCAGTACGGGATGACCGTTTTCTCGTACGCCTCCCGTGTGGACGGCTCGACGTGGAACGAGGTCTTCTCGCGGGTATTCAGAATGTCGAGGTCTTCCAGCGAGTGGCAGCACAACTCCGGGAAGCCCGGCGCGTTTTTGGGCGCGGGTCCCTTCTCGCCGACAATCAACTCGCCAGGATAGATTTCGATGTGCTTGTGTTCCATTAAATAGGCAAACGACTTCGCGCGTTTTACTGGGATGGAGAGCATCCCAGTCTCCTGCTGATAAAACGCGGTCAGCAATTCCGCCCGTTCGCTGGAAAGAGTCTCTTTGGCATTCAGGCTTTTTTCTCGCAACATTTTGACACGGTCTGTGATTGGCATGGGAACCTCCGGGGAAAGGATGAATTAGGAAGGATGAATGATGAATGCAGAATAATGAATAAGAACCGACTATCTGATGGTAACTTGTAACTTGTAATTCGTTAGAACTTCCGCCGCATAACTCATGGCTTCTTTTGTGGGCGGGTGGGTATCGGGCAATTTATACTCCCAGCCGAGGGCTTCGTATTTGGCTTGCGCGATATCGTGGTAGCCCATCAATTCCACGCCTTGCAGGCTGGGCAGGCTGGCGAGAAATCGTCCGCTTGCCGCGAGATTTTCCCCGTCGTCGTTGATGCCCGGAATCAGCGGAATCCGCGCGAGGACTTTATGTCCGCGCTCCGCGAGCTTTTGCAGGTTATCCAAAATCACTTCGTTGGGAACTCCCGTCACTTCGCGATGGTGGACGCTGTCCATGTGTTTCAAATCGTAGAGAAATAAATCCACCTTTCTCCGAATCTGCTCGAAGACGTTCCAGTTGGCAAAACCGCTCGTGTCCACCGTCGTGTGGATTTCCTGCTCTCGGCAGGCGGTCAGCAAGGCAGAGAGGAAAGTCGGCTGCATCAGCGGCTCGCCGCCGGAGAAGGTCACGCCGCCGCCTGATTCATCGTAAAACGGGATTTCGCGTTTCACCTGCGCCATCACTTCATCGACGGTCATTTCCTGTCCCGAAAATTGCCGCGCCCCGGAATAGCAGACCGAAATACAGGTCTGGCAGCCGGTACATTTCTCGCGGTCGGTGACGATGTCATTGCGAGGGCGCCAGCCCGACACTTGCACCGCACTGCGTTTAGTGCAGTGCAGGTGAGCAATCGCCGGATAGCCAGGGATTGCTTCGTCGGGAAAAACACCCTCCTCGCAATGACATACCAAAGTTATCGCCCCCTCCGGGCAAACCTCCACGCACGCGCCGCACAGCAGACAGCGGTTTTGGCGATAGAGGAATTCAGGCGTGAGAGATTGACTCTCCGGGTTGTGACACCACCAGCACGAAAGCGGGCATCCGCTGAAAAAGACTGTCGTCCGAATGCCGGGACCATCGTTGATGGAATATTTCTTGATATCGAAGATTGTTCCGCTTTCCACAATAAAAATATACTCCCAGTCGAGGAGTCTGTCAATAAAAATATACAACTTGTATATTTATTGTATGCTGGTGTAAAATGTAGGGGTAGTTTTGTGTATGTCGTGTAGCCAATGTGTGATATGAGGAAGTATCATGATAAAGAAAACGCACACTCCCAAACCCCGCGCCAGTGACCAGGTCGAAAACGAGCTTCGCCGCCTGATTCTGACCCTTGAACTTGAACCCGGGTACGCTGTAAGCGAATCTACCTTGATACAGCGTTACGGCTGGGGTCGCACCCCGCTGCGGGAAGCGTTTCAGCGTCTTGCGGAGCAGTCCCTGCTTCAAATTATTCCCCAGCACGGCGCGGTTGTCACCCCGCTTGCAGTATTCGATTTTGTCGAGATGATGGACGCGATGAGCATGGTCATCGGCTCGGCGGCTTCGCTGGCCTGCCGCCGCCTGACCGAAGAACAATTTGCCCGCCTCGATGAAATTGTCGCGCAGGCAGAGGCCGTTGCCGGGCAAAACGGTTTTGCCCGCCTGACCGAACTCGATTACGATTTTCACCGCATCCTTGCTGAAGCCACCGGCAACCGTTACCTCAGCAAATATTTATTGCATTTGCATCAAGTTGCCACGCGCTTCAATTATGCCGCCTGGTTGAGGGATGGGCATGTAGGCGAGTCGCTTGGCGAGCACCGCCGCATCGTGGAGACCTTCCGTCGGCGCGACCCAGCCCAGGCGAAGGCAGTGATGCTCGAACACATCGAAGGGGCGCGGCAGCGGGTGCTGGGAACGATGAGCAACGGGGAGTAAAATATGTTCCAAAGAGGAACATGATGGACAAACGACTTTTCATTCTTGCTGGACTTTTGCTTACGCTTCTTGCCTGCAATATCGGAACCTCCACGCCAACCCCGACGACGGATCTGTTTGCCACGCTTTCAGCCTCCACGCCGCTGGGCGCGAATCCAACTTCGCTCGCAGAGCCGGTTTCGTCGGCTACCTTCTCGCCGATCTTTTCCACGCCGATTCCGCCCACCGCGCCTGCCGTAGTCGTTCCAACTTCATCGTCCGCCGATCCCCCAAAAGGGCGGATCGTTTACACCTGCGATATATTCAAATCGGAATCGTCCGGCCAGGTCTGCATCATCAACGCGGATGGGACAGGCTTCCGCCGCCTGACCACCGAAGACAAGGTTCAGCATAATTTCCCATCCCTGTCGCCCGACGGGGGGAGCGTGGTCTATTCCGCCCGCCGCGAAGCGAAGTTCTTCGAAATTTACGAAATGAATCTTGCTTCCGGCAAGGCGACACAGTTGACCAACAAACTGGGCGGACTCGGCTCGCCGGAAATTTCACCGGATGGCAAGTCGATCATCTTCCGGAGAATGGCGGTCAATACCGGCAAGAATTTCATCTGGTGGATGAAGCGCAATGGCGATGACGCCGACAGGATCATGCGTTTCGAAGGCTGGGAGCCAACCTGGTCGCCGGATGGGGAGCAGGTTTTATTCGTTTCCAATATGGACGGCCCGGTCCGGTTGTTTCGCAGCCGGCCCAACGGGAGAGAGTTGCAAAAGGTCGGCAGTTTGTCCGTTGGCGGGCGGGCGGACTGGTCGCCGGACGGGCAGTGGATTACCGCCTATGCAGGCGACCCCGGCAACCGCGAAATCTACATCATGACCGCCGATGGGCTGAATCCGCGCGTGATCTCGCCTGCGGGCGGCAATTCGCGCGAACCATCCTTTTCGCCAGACGGGCAGTGGATTGCCTTCACTGCCTATTATGACCGTCTCGGCGACGCAGACGGATGTGAAATCTACGTCATGCGGACGAATGGCGCCGACCTGCGCCGCGTTACCAATAATGATTATTGCGATTCCCAGCCGCGTTGGGGACAGTAGATAAAGTCGACCGCGTCATTGCGAGGAGGGCAAAGCCCGACGAGGCAATCTCCTTACAATTTTGGAATTGCTCACCTGCGCTGCGCCAAACGCAGCGCGGCGCAAGTGTCGGGCTGGTCTCGATATGTTGCTTCGCGACCACACGACCAACAGCCCCCGCAATGACGAAGTATCATTTGATAGTAAAATTGTAAAAACACTTCAACAAGCACTGGAGAAAAAGTTACATGAGTTTCCTGTCCAAGTTATTTGGTCCTTCCATTCCCAAAATAGCGCCGACCGATTTGAATGAAAAATTGAAATTCGGAAAACACCCGCTCATCCTCGATGTGCGCCAGCCGGATGAATTTCGACAGGCGCGTATCAAAGGAGCCAAACTGGTTCCGTTGACCGAGATTTACAAGCATTTGAACGAGTTGCCTAAAGGGCGGGAAATCGTTTGTGTCTGCGCCACGGGGAGCCGCAGCAGGTCCGCGGCGAAGATATTGGCGAAGGAAGGTTTTACCGTGTTTGACTTGCAGGGCGGCATGACGGCATGGAGACGCGCAAAACTGCCCGTGCAAAAAGGATAGGAAAGAAAACGTCCCGAAGGCTGGAAGCCTTCGGGACGTTTTTGTCATCCTTGTCCCGCTTCCCGGATGTCCTTCAAATTCAATTGATAGCCGATGCGCCCGTTGTATTCGTTCACTTCGTAGGTGAATAAAATATCCACGCGCGGCGGCATTTTCTTTTGCCACTCGCCGAGCCTGAAACCGATGGCGTCGTGGATGTGTTTTGCTTCGTCTTCGAGCGCCAGTTTCAAATGTTTGGCGTCCGCGCCGATGGTGCGCGCATTTTTGACCCTGACATTGCGCGCCACGAAGACCGCATTCGGATTCCCATACCCCGTCGGTTCAAGATATCTCAGGCACTTTTCGAACAACTCCGGGCGGATATCCGCCAGCGAGACTTCCATGTCCGCGGTGAGCGTGGGCCTGAGTTCGGACTTCGACAACTTTTCTTCGGCGATGGACTTCAGCCGCGACACCAGCTCCGGCAGGTTTTCGTTGCGGACGGTGAATCCCGCTGCGGCGGCATGTCCGCCGTGACGCACGAGCAGGTCGGCGCATCGATCCAGCGCGTCGGTGATATGAAACTCCGGGATGGAACGGCACGAACCGCGAGTCTCTTCTTCGCCTTTGGAGGCGACGATTGCCGGGCGGTAGTAGGTATCCGTCAGGCGCGAGGCGGCCAGCCCGATGACTCCCGAACTGAAATCTTCGCGCGCGGCAAAGAGCAGCCAGGCTTTCGGGTCGTCGGCAAGGGCAATGGCTTCCGCCTGCTCTTGAATCTTGCGGGTGAGCGCCTGCCGTTCGCGGTTTTGGAGGTTGAGCATTTGCGCCAGTTCGCCCGCGCGGAAGATGTCCTTTGTGATGAGCAATTCATAGGCGGCGAGCGCTTCCTTTAATCTTCCGGCTGCGTTCAGGCGCGGACCCAGCGAAAAGCCGATGGTTCCTGCGTTGACTTTGTCCAGTTTGATCTCGGAGACGGCCGCCAGAGAGAACAATCCCTGCCGTTGAGTTTGTTTCATCTGCCTCAATCCCCTGCGGACGAGGATGCGGTTTTCACCGGTGAGCGGCGCGAGGTCGGCGACGGTGCCAAGCGCAACCAGGTCGAGGAGGGAATCAAGGATAAATCCGCGTTCAGGCTGGACGTTTGCCAGCGCTTCGGCGATTTTGTAGGCGATGCCCACGCCGGCCAAATCCTTGTCGGGGTAGGCGTCGCCGGGTTGTTTGGGATTGATGACTGCAAAAGCCAGGGGTAACGCGCCTTCGGCGGGATGATGATGGTCGCTGATGATCAGGTCGAGGCCGAGGCTTTTGGCGTAGGCGGCTTCGTTCGGCGAGCGGATGCCGCAATCGACGGTGATGACCAGTTTCACGCCATCGGCCTTGAGTTTGTCCATGGCCTCGTTGTTGAGTCCGTATCCCTCCTCGAAGCGGTTGGGGATGTAGCCGCGCGCGTCCGCGTCGAAATATTTCAGCGTTTCGACGAGCAGGGCGGTGGATGTCACGCCGTCCACGTCGTAATCGCCGTAGATGGCGATGGGTTCATGATTTTGGACGGCGGACTGGATGCGGTCAATGGCTGCGCACATCCCGGTCATCTGGAATGGGTCGGTGTCGAAGTCCGCTTTGGCGTTGAGAAAGGCGCGCGCCCCGGCATCGGTGGCATAGCCGCGATTGAACAGAATCTGCCTGAGGATGGGGGGAAACTTCGAGAGCGCCGAATCCGCTTCGGGCGAGAGGCGGGGCGGAATGTTCCAGTGTTTGGCGTGAGGCGTGTCAGGTGTCATGTCGAAAAGGTGATGGACAGAGTATAAACGTTGGTGAAGCCGGGAGGAAGGGTGTTGTATAATTCGATTGTCGCTGTGACAAAGGAGTGAACCATGAGACAACTTACCGCGGAAGAAAAACTCGCGACGGTGATGGTCTATACCAACGATATACTGGCGCGCGGGGAATTGATCGTCAAGGAAAACATGCGCGTGAGCATCTGGCTGCGCACGCAGGGCGTTCCGAATTATATTCATCTTCACAGGGCGCAGGTGATTTCGTTTGCCGGGGGGACGCCGCGCACGTACGCGCTGTCCGAGATGTTCATTCCAACCGTTCAGGTGTCCGCCTTTCACCTTGCGCCGCCCGCGCAGGACCCGCTGGATTTCGACGCCAGCGAGCAAAACCGCATGATGCAGCCCATGGAGGTGATGGTCGGTCCGTTTGTGTTGAAGGGGAAGATTCGCATTTCGATGCAGACCGATGTCGCCACCAGTCTGGACGTGATGCGCGCGACGTGGCTGTCCATTTACGAGGCCGAGATTGCCAATCCGCACCTGCCGCAATTCAATGTAAAAGCGCCGATGCTTTTGGTGAATTCGAACTATGTGCTGTTCGGCATTGCGTAGAATTTCGGGGAGTGTCTAAGCAGTCGGCTGTAAATAATTAGAATTCCGTCATTGCGAGCCGCGTTCGTAGCGGCAAAGCAATCCCAGATTTTGCGAGAGATTGCTTCGTCGGGGAAAGCTCCCTCCTCGCAATGACGACAATCTTTTTCTAAATTCTTTCGACTGATCACTTAAAAGGATGGGCTAATAAATCACCCACCACAGAGGGCGCGGAGTCCACAGAGATTTTTTTAGAGGTTTTCTCTGTGTTCTCTGTGCGCTCCGTGGTTAAATCTTTTGGTAAGCCCACAAAATTGGACACTCTCATTTCGAATTTGCCCCTGACAAAATAAACCATGATGGTATAATGCAGTCCGTCCGGGGTGTGGCTCAGACCGGTAGAGCGCACGGTTCGGGTCCGTGAGGTCGGCGGTTCAAATCCGCCCACCCCGACAGGGCAAGGGCTTCCTAAACATGGAAGCCCTTTTTGATTCCACCGCGCGGCATTTTCCGCAGCGCAAATCCAAAATTCTCGTAAATGGGTTTCACTTTCTATTTTTGTTTGTTTTTCGAAAAAGAATTGAATTCATGTGGAATATCACTTGTTTTTTCTTATTGTTCGTGCTACGCTTGCAACAGTGCGAGTAATGCGGAGGGCAAGGATAAAGGCTCGTTTGTTTATAAGGCGTGGAGTTGAGTTCGACCAAAAAGGAAGACAGACATTCGAATAAATTGGGAAGTCAACCGGCAAGGGGTTCGCTTGACGAAGGGAACTTTTTGAGGGCGCTCCAATACCGGAAATCATTTTAAGGAGTCAATCAAATGAAGAAACTGCATCGTTGGTCTGCCATGTTGATTCTGTTCAGCATGGTCGCGGGCCTGTTGTTTGTCGGCGGGGGGGCCGCGCAGGCGCAGGCGGAGAATCCGCCGTCGGGACAGTACCAGTGGCAGGTCGAGTTTGTCGATCTTGCAAGCCGGCAACTGTCCGCGCAATCCGGCGAAGTGGACGCCATGCTCGGCGGGCTTTCCGTCGCAGGCGTGACGGTGGAACAATCGGCGGGACGGGCGACCCTCTCCGGCAGCAGCGACCTGGCCGGGATGCGCTCCCTGCTGTTCGACCGCGTCGCGCCGCTCGATTTTCTGGGCGGCGTTGTGGACTTGACCGTGACCCTGCCCGAGAGCGGACAACTCGATCTCGTCCTCGAAGCGCGCACTACCACCGGCTATCGCTGGGAAGTGCTGACGGGGGAGGGCGCGACCCTGGAAGCCAGCGAACCCGAATTCCAAATGTATTATCCGGGCGTTGGCGCGTCATATCTCGAAAAGATCAGCGTCAAGGGACCGTCCGGTGCGGTTGTTCAATTGGTTTACAAGCGCCCGTTCGGGCCCGAAGAGACGCCTCATGCCGCTTTGGCGGTTACGATGCCCGCCGGGGTCGAAGCGCTGGATTTGAGCGACCCCACCCCGCCCGAAGTGTCGCTGCCCGAACAACTCGAAGCCCAATCCACCGCTCCCGAAGCGGGTGAGACAATTCAGGCTCAGTCTCTGCCCTCCTCGTTCGACTGGCGCGCCTCTGGCGTCGTCCCTTCAGTGCGCGATCAGGGATCCTACGGCAGTTGCTGGTCCTTCGGCACAACCGGAGTGATGGAATCGGCCATTGCCCTGGCGGGCGGCCCGCTCGAAGACCTTTCGGAGCAGTTCCTGATCTCCTGCAATAAGGACGGTTGGGGGAACGGCGGCCTCACGGCGCACAAGTATCATTACAACACGCTGGGACTCAACCAGACCGCCATCGGCGCGGTGTTGGAAGCGGACAAGCCGTATGTTGAAGGCAAGGGAACCTGCGCCACCGCCTACAATCATCCCTACAAACTGACTAGTTGGAAATTCATCACCGGTTATGAATGGAAGATGCCGACCGTTGACCAGATCAAGAATGCCATCTACACCTATGGTCCCGTTACTGCTCGCGTCTGTTCCCAAGGTTTTAATGGCTATACGAGGGGCGGCATTTATGCTCCCACGACCAATAATTGCGGAGGGAGCATTGACCACCAGATCATTTTGGTTGGCTGGGATGACACCACCCAGACCTGGATTTTGCGTAATAGTTGGAATACCTGGTGGGGCGACGATGGTTACATGCGCATCAAGTGGGATCCCACCGGCGCCACCTCCCGCGTCGGTGAAGGGGCTTCTGTAGTTTCCTTTTCATACCCCCTGCCTGCCAC
>DAOUAS010000109.1:0-36230 GCA_034433295.1 Anaerolineales bacterium
TGCGTCACCATCTGCCCCGGACTGGCGATCACGCTGGTGGATGTCCGCAAGGAGGGGGCTGACACCGCGCTGGTGACGATCCCCTACGAATTCGAAAAAGGCTCCATCAAGACCGGCGACCATGTGACTGTGCTGAATACCGTTGGCGTGGCGCTCGGCAGTGTGGAGGTTGTCCGCACGCGCATTGCAAAGACAACAGACCGCACCGTGCTGGTCAAGGTCCGCGCGCCGCGTGAGATTGCAGACCAGATCGCGGGCATCGAAATCCAGAACAAGGAA
The DNA here is from genome assembly GCA_034433295.1 of Anaerolineales bacterium. GTDB lineage: Bacteria > Chloroflexota > Anaerolineae > Anaerolineales > Villigracilaceae > Villigracilis. Next base: position 280 of record DAOUAS010000109.1, read on the forward strand.
GTCAGTGCGCCGCTGGAGCAATATGTCGAACGCCTGACCGATGACCTGATCGTCTGCCGCTGTGAGCGGGTGACGCTGGCGGAGATCAAAGCCATCATTCAGTCTGGCGTCCATGATATGAACGAGATCAAAGCCATCACACGGGCGGGAATGGGAGCCTGTGGCGGCAAGACTTGCAGCAGTCTCATCAAACGTGCCTTCCGCGAGTTGGGCGTGCCGATGTCAGAAGTCACCGAGAATGTCGCCCGCCCGATGTTCGTCGAAGTGCCGCTAGGCGTTTTGGCTGGCGTGGAGAAATAGCGTTCACGTCATTGCGAGGGCGTTAGCCCGAAGCAATCTTATCGCTCAAGCGGAGATTGCTTCGCTCGCTGCCGCTCGCTCGCAATGACGGACGATGGAAGTGGAGATAGCGCATGGATAAAAATACATACGACACCATCATCATCGGCGCGGGGAGCGTGGGGACTCCGTTGGCGTGGCAACTGGCAGACGCGGGTCAAAAGGTTTTGGTGCTGGAACAGTTCCCCAGCGTCGGTCAGGGCTCGAACAAGGCGGCGATTGGCGGTATCCGCGCCACCCATTCCGACCCGGCGAAGATCGGCATCAGCTTGAAGAGTCTCGAAATCTTCTCCACCTGGCGCGAAAAGTATGGAGACGACATCGAATGGGAGCAGGGCGGTTATGCGTTCGTGGCGTATCGTCCCGAAGAGGAAAAAACCCTCAAAGACCTGTTGGTGATTCAAAAACAACTGGGCCTGGATATTGACTGGTACGACAAGAAAGAATTCCTGGAAATCGTCCCCTCTCTCAATCCCGATGGACTAATTGGCGGAACGTTCTCCCCCGGTGATGGCAGCGCCTCGCCGATGCTCTCCGCGCTGGCTTTCGAGAAACAGGCGAAACTGCACGGCGTAGAATTCCATTACAAGGAAGGCGTGCGCGGAATCGCGAGGACGAATGATCGCGTTTCGGGCGTCGTCACCGATAAGGGGACCTACACTGCCGGGCTGGTCATCAACGCGGCGGGACCGTGGGGCGGGGTGGTTGCCAAGCTGGCGGGCGTGGATGTGCCAGTCAACCCCGACTCGCACGAGGGCGGAATCACCGAACCCGTTGCGCCTTTTCTCAAGCCGATGGTGGTGGACATCCGCCCGACGGCTGATTCTTCCAACTATTATTTCTACCAGCACAGCACGGGACAGATCATCTTCTGCATCACACCCAACCCGCCGATCGTCGGCTTCGATCACCGCGAGACCTCGGTCTTTTTGCCACAGGTCGCCAAGCGGATGCTGGAGATCATGCCCTGCCTGCAAAATATCAAAGTGCGGCGCACCTGGCGCGGCTCCTACCCGATGACACCAGACGGCGCTCCAATTGTGGGCGAGGTGGACGGACTGGATGGCTACTTCAACGCCGTTGGCATGTGCGGACAAGGCTACATGCTTGGTCCCGGCTTGGCGGTTTTACTCAGGCAGTGGATCACCGGCGAAAATGCCGCCGAAGCCAAGAAGATTCTCGCCCCGTTGAGTCTGTATCGTGATTTTGGGAAGAAGGAAAAGTTGAAGTAAAACTGCTGCTCTTTCGGGGGCTTAGCCCCGAAAGAGCAAGTCTATTATTGAAAAGGCCTGATGGCGCAAAATCCGTCAGGTCTTTTTGTTGGTTTATATTTTCCCGATTACCCTTGTGTAGAACTCGCACGCATCGAGAATTTGGTTGACATCACAACTTTCATTCCGCATGTGAGCCAGCTTGTGTTCGCCGGGACCAAACCCAATGGTAGGGATGCCCATGCTGACCGGTGTCACCGCGTTGGTGCTGAAATCCCAAAAATCGTATTCCGTGGGTTCATCCCCGAAACTTTCACGATATGCGGCGATGCAAGCTTTTGAAAGTTCATGATCGAGATCGATCTTCCATGCAAGGTGGAACGGCTCGTATCTGATGTTCATCCCCGTCCAACTTTTTCGATGGAGCGTCCCCACCTCCCAACTTGCATTTTTCCCCTGAACCAGTGAATCCATTTCCTGACGGATGGCTTCTTCGGTCTCTCCCGGAACCATTCTTCTATCCAGATACACTTCGCATTCGGATGGGACGGCGTTCAGCGACACACTGATACTGGAAATTTTCGACATGACCAGCGTTCCGCGTGGACTGCCTTTTTTCATCAGTTCGAGATTTGTCCTGTCCACCCGCTGGATGATCTCCGCCATTTCGTAAATCGCATTGACTCCTTTTTCGGGCGCGGAACCGTGGGCGGAGACCCCGTGTGTTTTGATGGATACCTGTATCTTGCCCTTGTGTCCAAGCGTGATTTTGTTCGCGGACGGCTCGCAGATCACCACATAGTCTGGATTGACTTTGAGTTCCTTGAACATGTGCTTCAGGTTCTCTCCGTCGCAATCCTCTTCAAATACAGTGCAGGAGATATAGATGGTCTTATCGGAGCCAAACCCTGATTTCCTGGCGAGTACTCCTGCGTAGATCGACGCTGCTGCGCCCGATTTCATGTCCACGGAGCCTCTGCCGTGCAAACGTCCGTTTGAGACTTCGCCGCTAAATGGTGGGACGTCCCATTGGGCTTCGTCTTTCACTTCGACCGTGTCAATGTGTGAGTCGAACAGAATGGATTTTTCCCCGTTGCCAATTTTTCCGAGGACGTTCCCCATGGAATCAATGGTCACTTCATCGTAGCCGAGATCGAGCATTTTCTTCTCGATGAATTTGATGATTTCACCTTCCTGTCCGGAGAGGCTTTTGATCCTGACCAGGTCTTGGGTAAATTCGATGAGTTCCTTTTTCAGTTGCGGAGTGAGCAATTCTGGTGATTTCATATTGTCAGTGAGGTGTATTTTCTAGTGAAGCCGCCATCCAAATCCTGGACGAGGATGCCGACGAGATATTCGCCGGGGAGGAGGGATTCTTTTTCGAGGCGGAAGGGTTGGTTGCCGAAAGTGAGTGGGGTGGAGAGGACGGTTTCGGATGTCCATGCGCCGTCTTCTTCGGTGAGGACTTGAACGAAGGGGGCGAAGATATCGCCGGGTTCGGGCACGAGGGCGCGAGGAGTGGAGGTGAATCCGCGCTTTTTGAAGGCAAGCATCTTGGTAACTTTCCCTTCGCTGTTGAAAGTGATTTGAGCGCGGGTCTGTGTTTCAGAATTGGTGTATTGACCTTCAAGCCGACAGCCTGAAATGCCATAGTCCAGCGGAAAGACAAAGGCAAAGGCGGAGTCCACGCCGTCCGCGAGCAGGGTCAGGCGCGGGCGCAGGGGAATCGAAAGGCTGATGGGGTCGCTCCATTCCGGGTGTTTGACTCCGCCTATTTCCTTGTCCTGAGTCGCAGGGATGTATTCGCGCAGCACAGGCCCGTAGAATTTTTCTCCGTCTTTCATCAAAATCTCGACGAAGAGATAGGCGATGTTTTTCCCGCTAATTTCGGCTTTGAACGTGAGTTCCTCGTCGGCCCCGGAGATTTCGAGCTGCGCAATTTCAAATTTGCCTGCGCCCGGCGCGCGGCGGACAGTCGTTTTTCTTGCGGGTCTTTTAGGACGCTCGACATCATAAACAATGAGTTTGAGCGCCTTGCCTTTGTAGTCGAAGGTTTTGAGAAGGGTCATGAGGGTATCCTATTTTCGTGCCGAGCGCAGTCGAAGGGCGATTTGCTTCGACTGCGCTCAGGGCGGTTTTACTCAGAGACAGTCACCTCGATGAATTCTTCGACGCGATTGCCGTTGAGGTCGGTGACGATGACGCCGAGGGTGTAACTGCCGGAGTAGGCATAATACGGGACCATCTGGAAGGGCTGGTCGCCGAAGGTCATCGTGCCGCCGAGGTAATCCACAAATTCGCCGTCGGGGTTCTGGTCGAAGTCCAGCCACTCTTCAATGATGGTGAAGGTGTCGCCGGGACCGGGTGTAATCTCGCGTGGAGCGCCCTTGCCGTTTTCGCCGTTGAAGCCGTAGATGTTGAGCATCTTGCCGCCGCCGCTGAAATTCATCACGGCATTGATTTGCTTGGAACTGCCCGCATACTGGAAAATGCCGCGCACGCTGTACACATCGTCGAGGTCGCTCACGCCGTAGACCGTCGGCTCGAAAAAGGCAAACTGGTCTTCGGCTTCATTGCCGTTGCTCATGAAGTACAGGGTCGGTTCCCAGTCGAAGTCGAAGTCGAAGGCGAGGGTCGAGTCTTTGCCCCAATCGGGGTAATAAATTCCGCCGATTTGCTTTGTGGTTTCAGCGGCAATGTAGCCCATGTCGGCAGTGAGGTAGGAATCTGATTCTTTGTCGTACCAACTGGCGTAGTAATAAATATAGCCGATATTCGAACCGCTGACCTCGACAGAGACGGTGAGGGTATCATCGGGAGCAATCTCTGTGGCGGAGACCTGAAGCGGGGCGATGGAAATTTCACCCGCTCCAGGGGCTGTAATTTGAGCGCTTGCCTGTGGCGCGGATTCTGCGACCGCTGCGGCAAAATCACGCTCGGCGGATTTTGCGGGTGTGACCACGCTCAAGTCGGCGGAGGCAGGGTCGAAAGTCTTGCCAGTATAGTGATAGGTGAGGAAATCATCCCAGAGCGAGGCGGTTGCGAAACGTCCGATGAAGGAACTGTATTGGATGCCATAGGCGGGATCGTTGCCAAAGGTTCCGTCGTACAGGTCGGAGTTGGGGAAGTAAATACTCAACCCGCTGGATGCTGGTCGGTCGTCCCCATGCATTTCCGCAAGGACGGTTTGGGATAGGGCGGCTTGCACGGCTTCGGCGGCTTGCGTCACGTAGGGGTCGTCGCTTTCCGATGCAAGCAGTTCGGTGAAGTGTCCGAGGTCGATGAAAGAAGGCGGCACGTCATCGCCGAAGACGCTTTCGTAGGATTGGGCATAGGTGCGGGCTTCGGCGACCACGTCCTGGTCGACATCCATCAGGGCGGTGGAGAGGTCGTTGACGGCGGCGTTCAAATTTTGGATTTGACTCAAGTCAATGGCGGCGAGGGTGCTGGTTTGAATCAAGTCGGCGGCGACGCTTTCGGCGCTGAAATTTCCGCCTGCAAAAATATTGCGGGCGGCGTCATCGGTGATGCGGAAATCCTGACTGAGATAGCCGTTGACGATGACTTTGCCCAGGTCGCCGCCGCTCATGGCGGGGTTCTCGTTGAGGGCGGAAAGGAAATCGGCGTATGCCCAGCCCAGCGAAGGTTCCACCTCCTCCGAGCCGACAGAGTAGCGGGCGTGGGGCGCGATGCCGCTCATCACTTCGAGTTGTCCCATCAAACAGGCGTCGAAACCGACGAGTTCGAAGGCGTCGATGCCCGTCCCGGCGATGATTTCACCGAGGGCGTCGTCGATGTTTTGCATGGAGAAGAAACTGCCTTCGTAGGGATCGTCGTCATTCCAGCCGCCCGTCCAGCCTGCGCCGTGGTCGGAAAGAATCAAGACGTAGTTGTCGGCGGGGTAGGTGGTGATTGCCCACTTCGCAAATTCCACCAGCGTGCTGCTGTCGCCGCTGTCCATTTCGCCGAGGTCTTCGATTTCCTCCGAGGCAACGGTTTCGAGGTCGCCGTCCTGCGTGACGAAATAACGCTTGGTCGAAATCCAATCGCCGTCGCCGTCGTACGCGCCGTCGTAGCGGTCGATCTGCGAAACGATGGTCACGGCATCGGTGGAGCCGACGATTTCCGCTTCGTTCAAGTCGATGAAGATGTCCTCTTCGAGAATTTCGTCATCCGCGTTTTGGTAAAGCATGACCAGCCAGGTTCCGGGCTCGCCCTGCGCGGCGGGATTGATTTCAAGAGGAGCTTCGGTTTCTTCTCCTGGAGATTCGGTCATCCCGGTCTCAACGGTCCCTCCCAACAGGGTATTGCAGGACATTTGCGCGCTTACAAGTATTGAAATTGCCAGGACAATGGCGATAGGATGCTTGGCTTTCATGGGATTGTCTCCTGGTTCAGTGATGGGGGGCGAATGTGATTTTACTACGGTAATTCGATTACTCCGACCCTTCCGGCGGATAATAGCGCAGTTTCCACACGCTCCGCGCGCCGCCTTCGTCGGAAACCACCGAATACGGGCTGGCAACATAGATCCAGGTACTGCCGGGTTTCAGCGGAGCGGGACTTCCATTGGCATTGATAAACCTCATCGGCCTGCGTTGTCCGGCGTTTTGCTCATAATCGTCGGACCGGGTACTCCATTGGATGTCGTATCTCATCCCATCGCGGAAGAGGATGGCGGGGCCTTGATCTCCCTGTTCGAGGTGAATATCGAGATTGGTGGGCGAGATCACGTCCACTTCGGCGAAGATGATGATGAAGTTTTCGAAATGCAGTTGGCGTCCCGTCAGGCGGTCTGTGTCCGCGTGCAGTTGACCGGCGGTGGCTTTATCGGCATTGTCCACGAATCTCAGCCATGCGCCGTAGAGCGGGTCGTAGGTCCAGCCGGACTGGTTGAGTAAAGCCACATACACATCGATCTGGTTTGCAGGTTTGCCGCCTGCGGGCGCGGTTTCGCTGAAAAGATTACTGGCGTAGTTGAAACCGCCGCGCGTGTGACGCCTGTTATCGTCCGCCACGGCCCGCATCCGCTCCAGCGGCATCATTGAGCCGCCGCCCGCGTCTTCATGAGCCACCATCGAACATTTCGGAATTTCAGACAAAACCTCCTTCGAAGCGAAGGCATAGATCAGGCACGAGTCCTGGAAGAAGCCCGCAATGTCGGCGTAGAGCAAACGTCCCGAACGGATGGGACCGACTTCCGCTTTCGGGATTTTGACCGATTCGCCCGGAGTGGGAATCGGTTGATCGGACGAAATCAGGCCCGCGTCGAGGAAAAGATACGTGGATTCGATTTGGACATCCGCCCATCCCGACAACGGATCGGCGTCGCTATCGGCGCGCTCAGCGTCATCCCCGATATTCTGACTTGTGAACGCCAGCCATTCCGGTAAAACAAATTCGACGGCGTATTTCCCCGGCCGGACGTTGAATCCGTAATAGCCGTTGCTGTCGGTGGTGGTGGACTCGATGAGTCGATTGGACTCATCGTACAGGTTGACGCAAATCCCGCCCACACCCGGCTCGAAAGGTTCCTGCCTGCCGTTTTTGTTTTTATCCAGCCAGACCAGATTGCCGAGAATCTCGGCAATCTGGCTAAACGTCCCGTGGCGGACTTTGCAATTGCCAGTGATTGGAATTTCAGGTTCGGGAAATTCCCCGTAAAAGACGCCCAGAAAACGCGTGGCGCCTTCGGTTATGTAAAACTCGAAGACCCACGGGGCAAACGATAATCCCGCTTGCGGACGCGCCACGGGCGGAAAATGTGAGATCGAAAGCAGCATGGCCGGGATTTGTAAAAGCGATGGGTCTTCAACGGGCTGCCCGCTGAGTGGGTTGTAACCAGCCGGGAAATCTTCACGGTTGGGACCAAAGGAGGATGGTGGAGCAAGAGTCTGTGGGGTGGAAGTGGCTGTCGATGGGATGGTTGTGGGTGTGGCGGCTTCGACTTCCGCCGTAATCTTCGCCGGAGCGGATTCGGCGATTGTTTCACTCGCGCTGGCGCAGGCAAGAATAATCAGTGTGAAAACCCCCAAGGTCAATAGTGCGTTTGCGTTTCGTCTTTTGAACATGGCGTCTCCGTTCGTACCTATAAGGAATTTCCGTCATTGCAAGGGGATAGCCCGAAGAAGCAATGACGAGCAGACTTGTACGATAACGGATTTGTCGCACAATGTCAGTCCCCATTAAGTAGGTCTTGCGCGGTGTTCGCCCCGCGGTGCGAGGCTGCCTATGAAATGGGCGCAAATCCATTGCGGATGCGCCTGTAGGTATCTTCGAGCGCTTCGGGCAGGACGCGGGTCTCTCCCAGCGTGGACATGAAGTTCGTGTCGCCGCCCCAACGTGGGACGATGTGGACGTGGACATGTCCCGGCACGCCGGCCCCTGCCGCAACGCCGATGTTTGCTCCCACGTTGAAACCCTGCGGACGGTAGATATTTTTCAGCACCACCATCGATTGTGAAGTGAGTTCCATCAATTCTGCGCGGGTGGCTTGATCGAGTTCCTCCAGCGAAGGGATATGGGCGAATGGCACGATCATCAGGTGCCCATTGGTGTAGGGGTAGAGGTTGAGAATGACGAAATTACGCTCCCCACGGAAGGCGATCAGGTTGGATGTCCCATCTTCCCGGGCTTGCGCGATGCAGAATACACAGCCTTCTTCTTTTTCGTGGTTGTCGATATATTTCATACGCCAGGGTGTCCAGATGTGTTTCATGGGCTGATTGTAGCAGAAAATTCATTTACCCAAATGCCAAAAAGTCCAACGCTTCGAGTATGCCGTCGCCGCGTTCTGGGAGTTTGCTCCTTCCGTGCAGTTTCTTTTTGCCGTAAACCGAGTACTGTTCCAAAATCCGCGTGGAAAGGGTCTGCGCCGACTCGGAGAAGTTGGCAAAAATCACGGCGCGTTTGCCCTCGTATGTCCGCATGAAGCCGAGGATGTGTTCGTTTTCGGTGGGGGTGACTTCCAACTCGCCGCCGCCAAAGACCTTGTGCCGCTTCCGCAATTCAATGAGTTTCTTCAAGCCCTGAAATACGCGCCCTTCGATGGTTTTGGGGTCGCCCCGTTTTGCATACTTCTTCCAATCCGCCTTTGGCCGATGCACCCAGCGGCTGTCCCGCTCGTGGGCGGGATCGTCGCGGTAGGTGTAGTCGTTGAGCGTGCCGATCTCGTCACCGAGGTAGAGGAGCGGAATCCCGCCTGCTGTGAGGATGATTCCGTGAATCAACAAAATGCGGCGGATGGCGAGTTCCACTTCGTTTTCGCCTTCCTCGTGCAGGGCTTTTTCGAGTCCGGCCAACGAGGCGCAAGTCCCGCTGATGCGGCAATCGCCTGTGAACGGGTTTTCCTGAAAGGGAAGTCCGCGCGCAAAGCTGCCGTTGAACCGTCCGCGATAGAACTCGTTGAGGAAGTTGCGATGGTCCCTGCCGTTGATTCCAAACTGGGCGGCGTCGTCGTCTGAAAACGTCCAGCCGATGTCATCATGCACGCGAACGTAATTCACCCACGCGGTTTCGGGGTGGAGTTTGAAGCGGGTCGCCAAAGCCTGGGAAAGCAGGTTCACCTGTCGAGTGGCAAGCGTGTTCCAAAGCAAAGCCATCAGCAGCGGGTTGTATGAAATCTGGCATTCGTGCGGCGCGATGTATTTCACCACGTCGTCGGGATGCACGATGGCTTCCGATTTGAAAATGAGCGCAGGTGCGGCAATTCGCGCCACCGCGTTGAAAGCTTGAATCAGGACGTGGGCTTCAGGCAGGTTTTCACATCCCGTGCCGAGTTGTTTCCAGATGAACGCCACCGCGTCGAGCCGAATCACTTCGACGCCCTGATTGGCGAGGAAGAGCATCTCCTCCGCCATGCGGTTGAAGACGGCGGGGTTGGCGTAGTTCAAATCCCACTGGTAGCTGTGGAAGGTCGTCCACACCCAGCAACCCCCATCCCCAGCCCTTCTCCCAATTTTCCCGGAATTGGGGGAAGGGGGAAAGTCAGGGAAAAAGGTGAACGAGCCAGGTCGTTCTTCGGGGAAGATGTCGCGCAGGTGACGCCCGTATTGGTCGGGCATTTCGCGGGTCGGGAAGATGCGATAAAAATCCATGAAATCTTCGTCGCCCGCCTTTGCCTTTTGCGCCCAGATGTGTTCATCCGAAGTGTGATTGAAAACCAAATCCACGACGAGGCTGATGTTTGCGTTCCGCAGTTCGCGGGCAAGCGCGGATAGTTCCTTCATCGTCCCCAGCGGCGGATGGACTTCGCGGTAACTGCTGACCGCGTAGCCGCCGTCGTTTTCCTTTTCGGGGGCTTTGAAGAGCGGCATGAGATGCAGGTAGGTCAGCCCCAATTCCTTGAAATACGGGATTTTTGATTTGATGCCTTTGAGGTCGCCCGCGAATAAATCCACATAGCAGACTCCGCCCAGCATTTGATTCGACTGGAACCAAAGCGGATTCCGCTCCCGAGCCTCGTCCAACTCCCGCAAATCCAGCGGACGGCTGAACCACGAGCGGGCGATGCTGGTCACCAAATCTTCGAGGTGGAAGAAGAAGTCATATTGTCCGTGATAGATTTGCTGGTACAAGGTAAAGAGCGCGGGGAAGTTTTTATGCAGGCGCGCGGTGAACTGCTCCCAGCCTTGCGGGTCTTTGGCGATGTTCTTTTTCAGCGCCTGCTCCACGCGGGGCAAAATGCGCCGGAGGGATTTTTCTGCTTGATGTTCGAGCGGGGTTTGCTGCATGAATGTTTGGTCTCCGAAAACAGACCACGAAGACGCGAAGCCACAAAGTCACGAAGAATACTTTGAGTCTTCGTGACTTTGTGCTGTGGTGGTCAAAGATTTTTAACGGGAGGCTTGCTCTGCCAGCGCAATTGCGCCCAACATGCCGGAGCGGTTGCCAAGCCCGGGGTTGACGATGTAGGTTTCGATGTGTTCGAGGATGGCGGGCGATTGGATGTAGCCGTTGATGAATTGCTTTGTCTTTTGTTGTATCTTCGGCAGAAGGTGTTCCAATGACCCAACCCCGCCTCCGATAATGATACGCTGCGGAGAGAGAGTGAACGAATAACTCGCCAGCGCCTGCGCGATGTATTCTGCTTCCAAATCCCATGCGGGATGGTCTTTTGCAAGCGTATTTCCGCTCCGCTTCCAGCGTTTCTCTATGGCAACGCCGGAGGCAAGTCCTTCGAAACAATCGCCATGGAACGGACATACCCCTTCGAACGGGTCTTTGACTTTGTCATGTGAGAGCGGGACATGTCCCATCTCGGGGTGGATCAATCCGTGGAGCAGTTTGCCTTCCACGAAAGCGCCGCCGCCAATACCCGTGCCGACGGTGAGGTAGATGAAATTTTGCAAACCCTGTCCCTTGCCCCAGCGCCATTCTCCCAGAGCCGCCCCATTTACATCGGTGTCAAAGGCTATGGGAACATCGAATGAATTACGCAGAATGCCGACCACGTTCGCATTTGTCCAGCCCGGTTTTGGTGTCGGGAGGATATGCCCAAAGGTGGGCGAGCCAGGATTCGGGTCGAGCGGTCCAAAGCAGGCAAAACCAATCGAGGAAAGTTTCCCGAAGTTTTTTTCCTGCTGCTTGAAGAAATCCACAACCAGCGCCATCGTTTCCTCCGGCGAGGTGGTCTGGAAACGCGCTTCGGCGCGGATGCTGTGAGGTCCAGTGCCGACAGCGCAGACGAATTTCGTCCCGCCGCCTTCGATGCCGCCAAGAAGTTGAGGTGTCATTTTTTCACCAGCCACAAATAGGAATAGGGTTGCAGGGTGATTTTATCGTTGATGGTGATGTTTTGACCAGCGAATAAATCCAGATATATCGTTTGGTATTCGGCGGGAATGCGCGCCGTTTCGGCGGATGCGCTCAGGTTGTTGAGAATTAACATCGTCTCGCCTTCGTGCTCGCGGACGTACACCGCGATGGTTGGGTTGCCCGTGTCGAGCCATTTCATGACGCTGCCGCCGAAAGCTGGGTGCTGCTTGCGGAGGGCGATCATCCGCTTGACGGCGTGGAAGAATGAATCGGGGTTATCCATTTGACAAGCGACGTTGACGTTTTGGTATCCCAACTCGCCTTTGATGGGTTCGATAAACGGCTTGCCTTTGGAGAAGCCCGCGTTGGGGCTGTCATCCCATTGCATGGGCGTGCGGACGCCGTTGCGGTCGAAGAGGTCGAGGTTGTCGCCCATGCCAATCTCGTCGCCGTAGTAGATGATGGGCGACCCGGGCAGGGTGAAGAGAATCGAATTTGCCAGTTCCATCTTGCGGCGGTCATTGTCGAGCAGAGGGGCAAAGCGGCGGCGGATGCCCATGTTGAGTTTCATGCGCGGCTCGGGCGCGTACTGCTCCCACATCCACTGGCGTTCTTCTGGCGTGACCATCTCCAGCGTAAGTTCATCGTGGTTACGGAGGAAGGCGCACCACTGACAGTTTTCAGGGATGGGCGGCGTGCGGCGCATGATTCTTTCCATGTCCTCGTAACGACCCTTTTTGAGCGCCATGTAAATGCGCGGCATGATGGGGAAGTGGAATCCCATATGGAATTCGTCCCCGTCGCCGAAGTAGGGACGCACGTCCTCCGGCCACTGATTCGCCTCGCAGAGCAGGATACGTCCGGGGTAGTGTTCCTCCATGAAGGCTCGGAGTTTCTTCAAGTAAACATGGGTCTCAGGCAGGTTCTCGCAGTTTGTCCCTTCGCGTTCGATGAGGTAGGGGACTGCGTCCGCGCGGAAGCCATCGATGCCGAGGTCGAGCCAGAAGCGCGCCACGTTGAGCATTTCCTCCTGTACTTTGGGATTGTCGTAGTTTAGGTCGGGTTGGCTGGCATAAAAGCGATGCCAGTAATATTGACCCGTCTTTTCGTCCCAGGTCCAGTTCGAGGGTTCCGTGTCCACAAAGATGATGCGGGCATCTTCATATTTTTTGTCAGTGTCGCTCCAGACGTAGTAATCGCGGTAGGGCGAGTTGCGGTCGGAGCGCGAAGCCACAAACCAGGGATGTTCATCGGAGGTGTGATTCAACACCAGGTCCATGACAATGCGGATACCACGCTCGTGCGCGGCGCGGATCAGTTCCTTCAAGTCATCGAGCGAACCGAAGGTTTTATCCACCGCATAGTAATCGGCGATGTCATAGCCGTCATCCTTCAGCGGGGAAGGATAGATGGGCATGATCCAGACACAGTCCACGCCGAGGGTTTGAAGATAGTCGAGTTTTTCCGTCAAGCCGCGCAGGTCGCCGTGGCCGTCGCCGTTGCTATCCTTGTAGGCGCGGACGGAGATTTGATAGAAAACAGCGTTTTTATACCAGAGGTTGTTGTTCATTTGTTTGTAGGCTTATTCCCGCTGAGCGCAGTCGAAGCGCAAGCCATTGCTTGCAACTGCCCTTCGACCATGTTCACGGCGGATTATAATGAAAATGGACTGGGGTTTGCCCAGTCCATTCGGCTTGTTCTAACCTTTGACCGAGCCTGCAAGCAACCCGCGAACGAAGAAGCGTTGCAAAGCAAAGAATACGGCAAGCGGCAAGATCATGCTGACGAATGCGCCCGCTGTGAGCAGATGCCAGTCCTGTCCCTTTTCGCCGACGATGGATGCCAGCGCGTACGTGACCACACGGCTTTTATCTCCCAAAAAGACGAGGGCGATCAGATAATCGTTCCAGACCCACAGGAATTGGAAGATGGCGAAGGATGCCAGCGCCGGTACCGAGAGCGGCAGGATCAACTGTGTGAAGATGGTGAAATTGGAAGCTCCATCAATGTAGGCTGCTTCGAGCAAATCACGCGGCAGGGTGCTCATGTAGTTGAATAACAGATAGGTGGCGAGCGGCAAACCAAAGCCGGTGTGCGCCAGCCAGATTCCCAGATACGTTCCGTTCAAATTCAACCTGGTGTAATCCTGCAAGATGGGCACAAGCGAAATTTGCAGAGGCACAACAAGGATGGCGACCACCGTGGTAAAGATCACGCTCCGCCCGGGGAAGTTCAGCCACGAGAAACCGAATGCGGCAAAGGCGGCAATCAGGATGGGGATGATGGTGGCGGGAACGGCAACTGCAATCGAGTTGAGGAATGCGCCGCCCAGATTATTCCCCTTGCGGATGATCTCGTTTCCAGAAGCATCGGTGAAACGGATTTCCTTGCCGGTGAGCACATCCTTGTAATTTTCGAGGGTCAGGGGTTTGTGGAAAAACCCGACCCATTTTTCCTCAGTGACCAGAATCTTGCGCGTGCGCTTGTTGCCGTACCAGGTGAGGGTGCGGCCGTCGGGAGTCTTGACGCCTTTACGGAGTTCATCGAATGTGGTGGTCACGCCTTGAATCTCAATTGGCGCGTCCACGTTTACGGAAGCGTCCAATACAATCTCTTCCGTTTGCATATTCTCTTTATGCGGCAGGACCGTCCACCAGCCGGATGTGAAAATATCCTGGCTGTTGCGCAGGGAGGTTACGAAGACTCCCAGGGTCGGCAATAACCAGAGGAAGCAGATCAGAATCAGCACCCCGTTTACGAGGATGCTCGAGCGTAACTGTTGGGTTTTATAGCCGGTTTTCATTAGAACGCCCTCCGATCCTTGTTGAATTCACGCAGGTTATTGACAATGACGGGAATGACGGCGATCAGCAGGACGATGGCAATGGCGGATGCGCGGCCTGTGTTGCCATAAGTAAAACGTTGCAGGTAAAACTCGTTGGCGATGACATTGGTGCCGTTGTTGCCGCCTGTCATCACGCGCACGATGTCGAACAGTTTGAGGCTGAAAATCACGATGGTGGTGACGACGGTGATCAGCGTGCCTTTTATGTAGGGGATGGTAATTTTGAAGAACGCCTGCACTTCGGTCGCGCCGTCGATGCGGGCGGCTTCCAGCAATTCCAGCGGGATGCCTTTGATGGCGGAAGAGATGACCACCATGGCGTATCCTGTCTGGAGCCAGATCATAATTACAATCAGGAAGAGATTGTTCCAGGGTGGCAGACTAAGCCAGGGTTGGGATTGTCCGCCGAGGGCCAGCACAATGGCGTTCAACAACCCGATCTCCTCGATGCCAACACCCTCCCCTTTGTAGGTGTAGACGAATTTCCAGATGACGCCCGCACCGACGAAGGAAATCGCCATCGGAGTAAAAATAATTGCCTTGTAAACGGATTCGAAGCGGGTGCGGTCGGCGAGGACGGCGATCAGCAGACCAAGTCCCACGCTGAAGGATGTGCCGATGATCATCCACAACAGGTTGTTGCGGAAAGTCTCCATCATGATGCGGTCGGTAAATGCAAAGATGTAATTGTCGAAACCGACCCATTTGGCGCCGATGTCATCCTTGAAGCTCAACACCAGTGTGCGCAGCACCGGGACGGCCAGATACCAGCCCATGATGACAACCGCCGGACCAACATAGACAAAGGGCTGGAGGCGGCGCGTCCATTCATTGGGGAGTTGTTCCACGAACCAGTTGGATACAACGTACAGCACCGCCACTCCGCCCACGCCCCAGACAATGGCAACCAGCACAATGACGATTTGCGGGGCTGCGCTGTCGCGCAGGAAAATGAAAACCCACCATAACACGAGAAATGTGAGCACAGGAACGAAAAATGAAATCAATATCCGCCCCAGGGTTGCCGCCAACCCTCCCAATAAACCCATTATGCCTGAACTCTTGACTTGCGATTTTTGCATGTCATACCTCCTGGAAATGGAGCCCGATTGGAAAAGGAGCGGGAAAACCGGTTTCCCGCCCCTTTTATTTTACACGGTCTTGCTTGAATTTACACTACTTGGGCCAGGAAGCATCGATCTGTTCGAGAGCGGCATCTTCTTTGACGGAGCCGCTGACGTAGTCGGTCATGTACTTCCAGAAAGTGCCAGCGCCAACAGCGCCCGGCATCAAGTCGGAAGCGTCGAAGCGGAAGGAGGTTGCATTCAGGAGGATTTCAGCAACACCTCGGGTGACGGGATCCTGATACCAGTCGAGGTTGGAGTCGTTGTGCGGGGAGATCGCGCCGCCGGCTTCGATCCAGCCTTTGACGGAGTCACCAGTGGAGAAGTACTGGATGGTCGCGCGGACCTCGGGGCGGTCATTGAACATGGCGTAGATGTCGCCAGCGCCGAGGACGGGCTTGCCGTAGGCGGGATCGATCGGGGGCAGATAGAAGAAGTCATAGTCGGTGCCAGCCACCTTGCCTTCGGGGAAGAAGGAGGTGATGAAGTTGCCCTGGCGGTGCAGCCAGCATTGCGGAGGCTGGTTGAACATGGGAGCGGGGGCGTCACCAAAGAAGGTGGTCGGGATGGACTTGCGTCCGCCGTAGACATACGCATCGTTGAACCAGATGTCGGTCACGTACTTGAGCGCGTTCTTGACTTCGGGGGAGTTGAACTTCAGTTCGCCCTTGACCCACTTGTCGTAGTTCTCGAGCGAGGTGGTGCGAAGCATGACGTCTTCGATCCAGTCGGTCATCGCCCAGCCAGTGGCTGCGCCGGATTCTATGCCGATGCACCAGGGGGTATCGCCGTCGGCAGCAATCTGCTCGGTGAGAGCCATCAGATCGTCCCAGGTTTCGGGGACGGTGTAACCAGCGGCATCGAACTCAGCCTTCGGGTAGAAGACCAGGGATTTACCGTTGGCGCGCGCCCAGATACCGGCGGTGATGGGTCCATTCGGTCCTTCCATCGTACCCATTTCGAGCCATGCCTGGCTGTAGTTTTCCTTCAACCAATCGGGGCTGATGACGGTGTTGAGGTCAATCGCCTGTCCCTTCTTGACGGCGGTGGCCAACAAACCGGGCTGGGGGAAGTCCACAATGTCGGGAGCGTTGCCGCCGTCCAGACGGATGGTGATGGCGGCTTCGAATTCCTTGGAGCCTTCGTATTGAATGTCGATGCCTGTGGCTTCTTCATATGCCTTGATGGAGTCTTCGAACTTGACGGTGTCGGCATCCGTGAAGGGGCCAGCCATCGTCACGACTGTGCCTTTGTACATGCCGGCATAGGCGTTGGCGAGTTCCTGACCCTGGGGCAGGGCTTCGGGCATGGCAGGTTCCGCAGCCGGAGCTTCGGTGGCGGCAGGCGCTTTAGTTGCAGCTGGAGCCTCGGGAGCGGGTGCTTCGGTGGCAGGAGCGCCGCAGGCTGTCAGAATCATTGCGGCAACAACGAACACGGCAAGGGTTTGCCAGATAACCTTTTTCATTCTTCTCTCCTTGAGAATTAAATTAAAATGGGACGGATTCAGTTGTTTGGGGTGGGGGATTTGTCAATTGCCGGGAAAACACCTCCTGTGGAAAAAGAAGTTCACACGTGATTGACTTGACTTGAAAGCGTTTTTATGAAAGCACTTTCATAATGAGTATAGCATAATTCCATAAAGAGTCAATACGATTCTTAAAATCGATTTTTAGGACGGTGCGGGAAAGCCCGGCACAAAACAAATTAAGTGGTCAGGCGTTCGATCAGTTTGAGTGGCAGATTGATGTGTTGCAATGGGCGGCCTGGTCCATTGATGCGCGCAAGCAATATCTCCGCCGCAAGCCTGCCGGATTCATCCAGATGCTGGCGGATGGTGGTCAAGTCCACATGTTCTGCGACATCGATATCGTCAAAGCCGATAACGGCAAGTTCCTCCGGGACCTTGATATTCAGTTGACGCGCCACCTGTAGGACACTCAATGCCTGGATGTCAGCTGCGACAAATATGGCTGACGGTAGTTTGAGCGGTTCGAGCAATTCACGCGCGGCCTGTCTTGAATCCTCTTGATTGTAGGAGGCCGAACGGGTTAACGTCTTTGACAACGAGAGTCCTGCATCCTGTAATGCCTGTTTAAAGCCTGTCAGGCGCGACTTGACCGGGTGAATTGCAAATTTCTCAGGCGGTTCGATGTCACCCAAAAAGGCGAACGATTTGTGTCCTTTGCTGATCAGGTGCTCCGCCGCCCGCCGCCCGCCGTAGACATCGTCGATCAGGATGCTGTTCAATTGCGGATGGGAATATTCGATTAGGACGGTTTCCATGCCGTTGCTGACCAGTCGCTGCGCATCCTGATTATTGAGCGCCAGAGACATGATGATCAACCCGTCGATATTCCTCATGACCGGGATGGAGGAGATGTATCCCTGCAGGTGATCCAGCGAATCGACCGGGTAAATTACAAGTTCATAGTTCGCCTTCGACAGGGCGGAAGCCACACCTCTGAACCGCTGAACGAAGGACGGGGCCGTGAAAAACGGCGTCAGCACCCCGATACGGTTTGTGTTTTGCATGGCATGCGCGCGCGCCGCCGCCCTGGGGACAAATCCCAGCCGGTCGATGGCCTCCATGACACGTTTGTGCGTCTCGGAGTTGACCTTATCAGGCGAATTCAAGACGCGCGAAATTGTCGAAATACTTACGCCGGATAGCTTGGCTACATCGTAAATGGTGGGAGACTTTTTTTCGGGGGGCATGTTTTTATGAAAGCACTTTCTGAAAGCACTTTCAGTTTAGCACATTAAACCGCTAAACGTCAATCGGCATTTGAAAGAAATCTTCGAAATTCCCTAATGGGACAAATCCTGCGGTTGAAAGCAGGGATTGTAATCATAGCCGAGGATGACCCGATATTGGACGGGGCTATTGGCGTCGGGAAGGGAAATCACATTTGCAGAATACAGGTTGAGGGAAGAGATGAGGGTTTGCTGTTGGGTGGTATCCTGCCCGGGGGTGAAGTCCACAATTACTGATGAAGAATAATCGCGGCGGTCTGCGTTCGAGACGGTGGTTTGGTATCCGGCGTAGTTCAGGCGCGAAGCGGCAAGGGCATCCCAGGAATCGTTCGGCGTGCCGTTCTGTACATCCACCTTCACGACCTTGCGTTCGACAGCGGCGGCTGAAAGCGTGGTTGCTTCGATGAGCATTTGTCCCAATTCGGCTTCGTTTGGGAGCAGGACGGCCGCACCACCGGGAGTGATCCACGAACTGACATAGGGGGGACGGATGTAATAACCGCGGATGTTTGCGTTGGTAAAGTTGACGGCGTAGGGAGCCATGAGCAGTAAGTCGCCAAGTCCCAGGTCGGTGACCACGGTGCTGGAGAAATCGTTGTAGAGTTGGGGAATCTTGCCGAAGGTGTCCGTTTGCAAAGCCTTGACAAAGATGGCGCGGAGGGTTTCCTGTTGACGGCGTCCGCGGTCGAAATCGTTGGACTTGGAACGTGAACGCGCATACCAGAGCGCCAGGTCGCCGTCCATGTGAACTTGTCCCGGTCCGACGGTATAGAGCCACCAGTTGTTTTCGTTGTATGGGTCATACGATGGGTCGATCAAGCGCCAGTCGGTGTAGGCGCAGGCAATGGGCACCTCGATTCCGCCGAGGGTATCCACGATGCGGCGGAAGCCGTCAAACTCGACCATGGCGGTATGATCGATGCGGATACCGAGGTTATAGGCGACTGTGTCCTTCAACAGTCCGGGACCGCCTCCCGTGTAACCGGTAACCTCTCCACTCTGGTAGGCGGTGTTGATGCGCTGCATCCCAATCGTGGGAATGTAAATCCACAAATCGCGCGGGATGGAGATCAGAGAAACCTGTCCTTCCTTTGGCCAGACTATGGCGATGACCAATGTGTCGGTACGATATGACGAGCCGGGACGTTTGTCCGAGCCGATGAGCAGGAAATTGATGGTTTCCTTGTCCGTGAGCGGCGGAAGGGCGGTGGGCGCAATGGCGGCGGTTTCAGGAACAGGCGGCGCGGCAACCGTTGGGAAAAACAAACTCACATCCACGGTGGCGGTTGGGTTGATTGGCGGAATGGGAGTAGGCGAGGCAGTCTCTGTTGGCAGGACTCGGAGCGGCTGAGGTGTGGGTGTACTTACACTGTAAGCCTCGAGCGGGGGCTGGGTGGGGGTGTAAAGCGAAGGCTGAAACGGCGTGGGAGTTGGCGACGCATTCGGCGCCGATGTGATCAGGATGAATGGCGGGGGCGGGACGGGTTCTTGCGGCGTCGAAGCACACGCGCCGACAAAGGCCGATGAAACGAGCGTGAAAAAGATGGTAATGTACCATCGGGATGATCTCATGCGTTTGATTGAAATTCCTTGACTTGTTTCGAGTATCAAAAAATCAACCACAGAGGCGCCGCGGCACAGAGTTTCTTTTTCCTCCATGTCTTGCGACTCGGTGGTTCGAGATGGAATTCAAAACACGCCGCTAAGGTGTCAGGGGCGCGGTTGGGCTTGGAACTGCTGTAGCGGTCGGTATTTCGGTTGCAGCGGCCGGGATGGGGGTGTTGGTTGGCATTACCGTGACCGTGAACGGCAGGGCGGTTTCCGTCAATGGATCGGTGGGGTATGGTGTAACCGTGCTTCCGGGCAACGGAGTAGGGTATGGGGTGCGTGTAGCGACGTTGGGAACCCAGAGGATTTCACCTGCATAGATGTAATCGCTGGTTCGGCAGTTGACGCTCTTCAATAGATTTGCCGTGGTGTAATGATCGGTTGCGATTCGGTAG
Source organism: Anaerolineales bacterium (assembly GCA_034433295.1). GTDB lineage: Bacteria > Chloroflexota > Anaerolineae > Anaerolineales > Villigracilaceae > Villigracilis. The sequence continues at coordinate 20,312 of DAOUAS010000109.1, forward strand.
ATTGTGTCGCCGGGCTTGACCGTATAATTCCTGATCCACCCGCCCGCGCCGGGATTGCAGACCGCCGGGGTGTTGGTTGCCACTGATGGGACGTAAAGAACCGTCCCCGCCACAAGGTTGTCTATCAACAGGCAATTGGCGCGACGTAGTTCATCCTTGCCGGTGCGGTATCTGACCGCGATGCCATCGAGCGTCTCTCCAGATTGGATGATGATCTGAATCCAGCCGGCGGGAGGCAGGCAGGACGGGGGCGGTGTATACGTGATGGTGAGCGCGGGGGGGGCGCTGGCGGTTGGCGTCTCGAGCCCCAAGGTTGAAGTCAACGTTGGGATTGGGGAGTTGGTGGCTGTCAGGGGAATGGGGGAAGAGAGTGTGTTGTTCACCGGCATCGGCGTGGTTTGTGGGACGAATTCCACGAGCGAAATGGATAAGGCTCCAAGCATCAACCCAATCGAGATCAATGCCACTGCCAGCGCGTTGCCAAAGTCGCGCGCGTTTTGCATCAATTCTTCCCTTTGGTTTTCGGATTCTTTTCCGCGCCGCCGGCAATTGGCAGCAAAACGCTGAACGCGGAACCGACACCCTGATCGCTTTCGACCCATATGCGTCCGTGATGCGCTTCGGTCAATGTCTTGGCAATCGAAAGTCCCACGCCTGTATCGCCGACACCCTGAATCAGCACATTGTCTGCCCGGTAAAGGCGGGTGAATACGCGCGGCAGGTCGTTTGGCGGAATGCCTCCGCCAGTGTCTGTCACCTGGAGCAGGATGTATTCCGTCCCTTCCTCGACCCTGGTCTGGACCTTAAGCCTGATCGTGCCTTCGAAGGGGGTTGCTGCTCCCGCGTTTTGCAGAAGGTGGATGAGGATTTGTTGCAGGGCTTCGCGGTCTGCCTGAATGGGCGCGAGTTTCTTGGGCAGGTCGAGGTGCATGGAGATGTTTTTCTCGCGCACCTGCGCGCTTGTATATGACATCGCATTGTCGATCACCGTGTTCAAGTCCACCGCTTCGAGTTTGAGGTCGTTCAACTCCGTTTCCAATGTGGTAATCTGAATCATGTCGTCTGTCAGGTTGTTGATGCGCTCCGTGGAGGCTTTGATGCGTTCCACGAATTTGCGCTGCAACGCTCCAAGAATGCCGACCGACTCGCCCAGCAACAGGTCTGTGTATCCTACAATGGAAGACAGGGGCTGGCGCAATTCCTGCGCGATGGAGGCGATCACCTCCGCCTGTTCGGTGCTTTTTACAGATGCGCGTCCCTTTTCCACCTCGTGCAGTTTCATGTTGGCGTCTGCGAGTTGGTTTTGCAAACGCGCCATTTCCTGCAGAGTCGCCTTCAATTCCTTTTCCATCTGTGCTGTGGAACCGCCGGACGGTCCGCTCATTCGCAACTCGGCATTTTCGATTTGCAATTGCTCGATGATGCGTTGTGATTCCTCCTGTGCGGCATGGAGCGAGGCCATTTCGGCCGAATTGCTCTTTTGTCCGTTCGCGCGCGCGGACTCCAATTGGCTGTTGAGCTCCTTCACGTGGAGTTCGAGATCGGCTATTTTTGCCTGCGTCTGATCGCTTTGTAATTCCAGTTTGCTGGCATTCTGGCTGCGTTTGATGATCGGGACCAGGGATGTGGCGATGTTCGAAAGGTAAGCCTGATCTTCCGCTGTCCAGGTGCGGTCCGAGTACGGCGAGAGCAAAAGCACGCCGCCCAGAGGTTCCTTTTCAGGCGTGAGAATCGGGACGCATAGCAGGTGCCCGGGGTTGGTCAAGCCGAGGATATCGCCCAATCCTTTCACATCGGCCGAGGTACTGCTGGCAGGCATCCGCAGTGGACGTCCGCGCTGGAGGGAGTTTGCCAGCATCGGGATGGTATTCTTGTTCAACGCCCCGCCTTCCAAGCTGTCTTCGCGAATCAGATCGTACCCCCCCGCGATTTGCAACTGGTTGCTGTTATCCGTCAACTGGATCATAAAGCACAGGTCCGAGAGCATGGTCTGCGCGATGGCGCGGGTGATTGCCTGCCCTATCTTTTTTGGGTTTGCTTCCGCCGCCAGTGCAAGCATTGCATGGAAGGTCTTGGGGTCTGTGCTGTAACGCCTGCGTTCTGTAATGCCGGTAAAAGTATCCTGCTTCTGTGAGGAAGCAGGGCGGACTGGCGCGCTTGTTGCTTTGGGCGGGAGAGAAATCGAGAAACGCTGCGGCAGGGTGAGCAGGATGGGGTATGCAGCCATATATGCAAGCCGCACGATGCCTGAATAATTTCCCTCCAGCGGAAAGAGCAAATGCCCCACATGACCCAGGAAACCGATTGCCAGCAGCATGATCCCATTCCACATTCCGTCTGGTTTGCGGATGAAAAGCGTGGCGATGCCGACCAGCGCGGCCAGCATGGAGGCTATCTGCCAGGCCCAATCTTCGTTGGTCTGGTTGTAACTTGTTGCCTGTGGCTGCCAGATCAACAGGCTTAATCCAAACGCGGTAATTACCAGCATACTCAATAGGATGGCCGCTGCGTCCGCCGCCCGGCTTGGCTCGGGGAAGGCATAAAGCCATGTGATCCAGATAATCCCAAAAATGATGTAAGCCCGGTCGAGCGGTGGCAGGATCGACCGCGAGTCAACCAGGTTCTGCCAGCCAAGTCCGCTAAAGACGAACATGGTCACCTGTGCGGCGAGTAAAATACCAAGCCCTACAAACGCTCTTTGCGCCTGCGGGAATTCGGTGGACCGCCAGTGATTAAACGCCGATTGAAGCGCGCTTGCCACCGCAAACACCAGGACAATATAATAAATTAAATCTCCGGGAGGAACGGTCAATTGGGTGAGGATCAGGCTGGTAAATGCGCTCATCACGGTTATTATACTTCCAGTTTAAAAAAATATGGTTTGGACGCGTATAATTATCGTTGCAATGCGCGGTAAAAAAAATGTCATTCTGCTGGTCCTGGCTGCGCTGCTGGCGGCCATTGCAGCCCCCATCATCCTGATGGGTTATTTTTCGCTGGGTCGCGCGGAAGCCGAATTTGCGGGGGAGGATTTTGCCGCGGCCGCCGACTCTTACGCACAAGCCGCGCGCCTGCTTCCCTGGCGTGATGACTTGTGGGAGAGGACCAGTATTGTTGCCGCAAAAAGCGGGGATGTAGATAGGGCCATCGGGCTTCTCCGGCAGGCTCCGATACTCTCGGCTGAGGGCTGGATGTGGCTTGGATATTGCCATTATTCAACCGGCGATTTTCCTTCCTCCATTCGCGCGCTTGAAAAAAGTCTTCAACTTCAGCCTAGTTCTTATGCCTACGAATTACTTGCGCTGATTTACCGTTCGCAAAAAGATTGGGAGGCGGAGCGTGGTATTTTGGAGGAACAATTGCGGCAGGACATGGGAGATGTTCACACCCGGTACCGGCTTGGACTCCTGCTGACTGTGTTGGACCCTGAACAGGCGTTGACTCACCTGATGCTTGCCTCCTCCCTTGACCCACAATTCGATCCCGCCGTCCAGACCTTGCGCGCCGCCTTGAATTTATCCTCGACCCAGCCCGATGCGTCACAACGAATGGTAACGAACGGCCGCGCCCTTGGTTTGGTACGGGAATGGGATTTGTCCGTTGCGGCATTCGAGAAAGCTGTCATGCTTGACGGGGAAAACGCGGAGGCATGGGCCTGGCTCGGCGAAGCAAAACAACAAACCGGCGGCGACGGCAGGCTGGAATTGGATAAAGCCGTAACGCTCAAGCCCGCTTCCGTTGTTGTGCGCGGGTTGCGCGCCTTGTACTGGAATCGTCGGGAAAATTATCGGCAAATGCTGTTTGAGTATTCCATTGCCTCCACACATGAGCCTGAAAATCCTGCCTGGCAGGCCGGCATGGGGGAGGCATATGTCGACCTTGGCGATCTTGTCTCGGCATTGGCGGCGTATCGACGCGCGACGGAACTCGCGCCAAACGAATCCACTTATTGGACTTTGCTGGCGGTTTTTTGCGCGCAAAACTCGGTGTATCTGGACGAGATGGGTTTGCCCGCCGCACAAAAAGCGGTGGAACTTTCCCCCGACGACCCGTCCGCGCTGGATGCTTTGGGTTGGGTATATCTGGCATCGGGGCGTTATGCCAGTGCCGAGCAGGTCTTGATGGATGCGGTCAAACGTTTTCCCAATCGATTGTCGGCGCAGATTCACCTTGCCATGACATATCTTGCGCAGGGAAATCGCGCCGCTGCCCGCGAAACATTGATTCAAATTCAAATTACGGACCCGAATGGGACGTATGGTCAAACGGCGGGGGAGATGTTGAAGCAGTATTTTCCGTGAGTCTGAGGAGTCCCAAAAAATAGTGCGGAAGTTCTGCTTCCGCACTCCAACAACCAGATTGCCAGTCTCCCAACTTACCTTTTCATCCTCTCCACTTCCACCTTTTCCCTTTCCAAGAACGGCTCGCGGGTGTCGAAGTCGAAGCGCTGGAAGATGTCGGCGTACATTTCCACGATCTGCTCACGGGTGAAGCCCATTTGTTCGTAGGAATAGGCGTGGTCGCTGGTGAAGGTGAGCGTCTCTTTGACCGCCTGGTCGATGATGATGGGCAGACCGGGTTTATCGGGATAACCAAACTGCTCGTAGAAGCTGCGGATTACCGATTCAGGTCGGAGAATCAAATCGTCGTATTTCAGAATCAGGTTGCGGGGCGAGGGGTGGGAATCTAGGTATTTGAGCGGATGGCGGTACCAGTGCTGGGTCAAATCCACGATTTCGGGCAGGTAATGGTATCCCTCTTCCGGCTCGGTAAATTGCCGCCGCGCATAGTTGATCCACGAAACGGTGGAGGGCAGCATGTCCAACGGGTTGCGAACGAGGTAGATGATGCGGACATCGGGGAAGAATTCCGCCAGTGTTTCGATCTTGGGACTGAAGGCGGGGTTCTTTGCCACGAAATATTTCTTGCCTGTGGCGTACATATGCCGCTGTAACATGGACTTGTAGAAGGTCATGATGCGGCGCTTGTGTTCGGGATTGAGCGCCTCGTCGAAGTGCTGGTAGTTCGGCATTTCGTCCATGAAGGGGAAGAGGAAGGTGACGAAGTAGCCGTCCCAGGTGAGCAAGTGGATGTTCTCGTCTTCTTCGGGTTGGAAGAACGAGATGGGGTGTATCTTGACCTTGCCGAGGGTGGCTGCGTCGAATTTGTAGAGGATGCGATGCAGCGTCCTGCCGAAATATTTGTTGTCGAGCCGCGCCACGAACTGTGTGATCTTCTTCTGTGTGACCGAGGGGGTCAGGTAGATGTCCCAAGTGGTCAGGCTGGTGAAGGTCTGAGAATCGCGGGAGAGCAGGCGGTGGAGGAAGGTCGATCCGCTGCGCAGGTTGCCGAGGATGAACAACGGCTTTTCGATGACTTGTTTTTTGTAGTCGGGGAAGAGGATGTCGTCCAGCCAGAAGAAGAACCAGTGGGCGAGCATTCCGGGAATCCAAACGATGACGAAAAGCGTCAGGAAGATGATGCGTTTTTTTGTGAGACGGGCGGTGGTGTTTTTCGAGTCGAAGAAGGAGCGGTACAGCGAACGCCAGAAAAGGGGAAAATTGTATTTCATGAACGAGTGAGCATCCTTGCGTTTGATACTTACGCGGTTATTCTATCAGTAAATGTATTTTTTGTAGCAGGCAAAATAATTGACGAAATGCTGGGGGGTGGGATTATTTCATCCGTATCCCAAAAGCCAGAGCTGCACCACCGCCCAGGGCGAGAATTGCCGCCCAGAGGAAGGCATCCTGCCAGAAGCGGATTGGGAAGAGGCGGATGAGGGTGTCGGAAAAATAGAAAATCCAAGAATCGCCTTCGAAGAATATCTGATGGAAGACGGTGAAGAACTGCCAGAACACATCGGGGTTGACTGCGATGCCGATGCCAGCCGTCAGCCCGAGCGCCGCCGCCAGACCGATCATCCACCAGCCGCCGCGACGAAGTCCGTGCAGATAGTAGGGCATCCAATCGCCGCGTCTGGCGAAGATGGCAAGCACAGCCAGAATGATGAGGGAGATGGTCCACATGCCCAGCGCGTTGAGCACCACGCCTTTGACATCCTCCATATGGCTGAGTTCGCGCTCGTTATAGAGCGGGGTTCCGTCGTCGAATTTCAAATCGCCGAGGTAGGAAATATCTGCGCCGTTGACGAGGTATTCCACTGCATAGGGCGCCCAGCGCAGGCGGTCTGCTTTGGTGAAACCGTACTCATCGGGCGGGAAGTAGGGCATGTTGTATTCGACGGTATAGAAAACCGGCGTGAGCAAAATCCGCAGCGCCACGCCGATGAGGGCGATGGGGATGAGAAGAGAGACGAGGTATGAGAGAATACGGGGTAGTGATTTCATATTTTTTCCATGGTATCGAGTGTGATTTTGGCTTCGGCTAAGAACCAGCCAGGAACAGTTGACGTCTTTCCACAACCACGGCGGGATAAAACAGCCTGACATTTCCTTCGACCCTTTTCAGGTGTGCTTCCACGGCGGACGCGGGAACACCGTCGGGAGCATACGACACGTAAAGAGCATGGGTGGTCGCCGGTGTGATGGGCGAGACATTGTCCTGCCCGTAGATCAGCGAGCAGACCACGCCCGTTGAGTCGCGCATGATCATATCGTCCGCTTCCATGTCTTTGGGCGCGCCGTTCATGCGGATGATTTTATCTCCCGCACGCGAAACGTCCAATGAAATTGCTCCCTGTAATTCGGCGACATCATGCCCGGCGGTGAGAATTAGCGTGTCCACCTCGGCAATGAAGTTGGAATCCACCAGCGGGGAGACGTCCGGCAGGCTTTTGCCTTTCAACACAATGGATTCGAGTTGCAGCAGGACGTGATAAGTCTTGGCGAAACGTTTGTAATAGCGCTGGTAGACCGCCATGATGGACTGAGACACAAAGTCCTGGCGCGCAAAACCCTGATATCGCGCGCGCAATGCGGCTTCGGTCTCCCGCTTGCGTGCGTCTAGTTCTTGGGATGGGATAGTATTGTCTACGCCGGAGAGTTCGAGAATTCCGAAAATTGCGCCGGGGTGGGTGGTGTGCCAGTTTGGAGTGGAGGCGATGGAGAGCATGAGGTTGATTGTTGATTTCTTATGAAGGGTTAACTGCTACAATTATACCCAACTCAATCCCGCTGAACTTCGGCGTCGGATTGACCAGAAAACCGCCAAACTTTGGAAAATTTCTCGGTAACTTTTCCTTGTGATGCAACGTTACCACCAAAGTAACATTTTATCTTGATGCATTACGGCTCCCATGAAAACACACCCTTCAATTTCTGGACGACCTTCCCAAAAAATGATAGCATTTCGTTCGAGGTATATGTGACAAATACTCACGGACGAATGGAAATTGCCGTTATCGGGTTGGGACGGTTCGGAGCTTCAGTGGCGTTGACGCTGGCAGGGCAGGGCTTCAGCGTAATGGGTGTGGATAGTGACCCGAAGATCACCCAGGGACTTGCAGATGTATTGACGCAGGCGTTGGCCTTCGATGCCGCGGACGAGAACGCTCTGCGTGCAGTGGATATTGCTTCGTTTGGCACCGTTATCGTGGCAATCGGCTCGGACTTTGAAGCGAACCTGATGGCGACGGTCGCGTTGAAGGCGGTGGGTGTGAAGCGCATCATATGCAAGGCGCTGACCGAACGTCAGCAGACCATCCTTCTGCGTGTCGGCGCGGACAAAGTCGTCCTGCCCGAATCGGAGGCGGGTCAGCGGTTGGCGTTGGAACTGGCGAATCCGAACCTGCTCGACCGAATCCCTCTGGGGCGCGAGCATGCCGTGGTAGAACTCTCGGTGCCAGATGCAACGGCAGGCACGACCCTGCAACAAGCCGAACTGCGCAGTCGCTTTGGTGTGACTGTGGTCGCGGTCAAGCGCGGCGAGTCGGTCACGGTGGCGCCGACCGCAGATTTTGTGCTCGCGAAGGGCGACCTGTTGGTGGTCATCGGTACGAACGAGAACATCTATGCGATGAACGATTGGGACTAGTGTTGCACTAACTTGATTATTTTGTAATAACAACTGGATAAAGCCGCTTAAGTTTAATGCGGGCGTTATCAGGTTTGAATTGCCAATTGATCTGCACCTTTAAATTATTGCGCTCTTTCTCCCAAGCGGCAACTTCTTTTGTAAGAGTTGGTTTATCAGGAATTCTGCGCTTTATACACTGACGACTGAGAATGCTCAATTCAATTTCAGCCATATTCAGCCAGGAACCATGCTCGGGCGTGTAATGCCATTCAAAGCGTTGCGCCAATCGTCTGGCTTCTGCAGGCTCAAAGCGTTCATACAAACATGCAGGCGAATGCGTGTTGAGATTATCCGTGACCAATACTATCTTTTCTGCACCAGGATATTCATCGTCGGATAGAAACCGCAACCACTCTGCAAAATCTTGTTTGGTACGCTGGTCGGTTACGAAAGTTTTTCGTTTGCCAACCAAAGGTTCGACCGCCATGAAAATATTGGCTGTACCATTTCGTTCGTATTCGTAATCCTGGCGTGGTGGTTGCCCTGCTTCCATCGGGATTGTGCCGTGCGGCGTGTCGTGCAAGGTTTTGCTGGCTTCGTCTACGCACACCAGAGGGCGTTTCGGATCATACGGACGCTCATACACTTCCAGAACATCCTCCATCTTTGCCACGAATTGCGCGGAAGGCTTCGCAATCACCCAAGACTTTACGAGCCAAGGCTTAAGTTCATTTTTTTTAGACGTTTCATCACTGCCACATCGCTAATGCTGTCTACCAAATTCAACTCAACCAGTTTATCTGCCAGCAATTGCAATGTCCAACGCGATCTTCCTTCAGGCGGCGCACTACAAGCCAGCAATGTCAATTGCGCCTCAATCTCTCCTGTAATTTTTGGCACTGCTCCTGGACGAGGTTTGTCATACAGGGCATTCTCTAGTCCGCCTTCCATAAATTTCTTGCGAATGGCTGTGATGGTTGGCAAGGAGCACATCAGAACAGATGCGATTTCTTCCGTTCGTTTTTTCTTTTTCTGGCTCTCGTCCGTCAATAACAAAATCCGTGCGCGAGTTTGAGTTCGTGCCGATGATTCGCCGCTTCGTATCAGGCTTTCTAATTCTTGGCGATCTTCTTTGCTCAGGTTTACATGATATTTTGTGGTCATTCGCCAAGTATAACCTCTGCAAGATATTCAAGTTAGCGAAACACTAGTCCGTGATACGATGGCGCAACATCCTGCCAGCCGCGCGACTGGCGATTGGTCTGCTTGGGTTGGTGGTGGTGGGCACCGGGCTAATGCAGCTGCCCTGGGTCTCGAGTGGCAGGCCGTTATCGTGGTCCGAAGCGTTGTTCACGGCTGTGTCCGCACTGAGCGTGACGGGGCTATCCCTCATCCAGCCGGGGCGCGATCTGACTCTCTTCGGTCAAATGATTTTGATGCTTCTGATCCAGACAGGCGGAGTTGGGTTTATGGTTGTGGCGGTCGTTTTGTTTCGACTCGTCGGTCGGCGCATCACGTATCTCGACCGCATCGCCCTGCGCGACTCGCTGGGCTTGATCGACATGCGCGCCATCCTGCGTTTCACGCGCCGCCTGTTATGGATGGTGGGTGTGATCGAATTGATCGGCGCGTGGTTCCTGTGGGTGAATTGGCGCGGTATGTTGGGGGACGGGCGCGCGGCGTTCTATGCCTTGTTTCACTCGGTGGCGGCATTCTGCAATGCCGGCTTCGATCTCTTCGCGGGCGTGGACGGTTTCACCGGCATCCCCAACGACGGCGCGACGCTGACCATTCTTGGCGTATTGATCTTTTTGGGCAGTCTCGGCATGCCGGTACTGATGGACTTGTGGGATTACCCCGAAACGCGCAAACTCTCCTTCAACACACGGCTGACCCTGTTGGTGGTGACCGGCCTGGTGATGCTCGGCACGTTGGGATTGTTCCTCTCTGAGTCCACGATGGTGGGCACCCTGCGGGATGAACCGTTCCCGCCGCGCTTAGGCCTGTCGCTGTTTCAATCGGTCGCCACCCGTACCGCGGGCTATGCGGGCATCAACAACTTCGAGACGCTCTCTCCCGCTGGACAGCTCATCAAGATCGGGTTGATGTTTGTGGGCAGTGCGCCCGCTTCGATGGGTGGAGGCATCACCACGGGGACGTTCATTGTTTTGGCGTTGGCCTTTTGGAGTTACATCCGCCGCCGCGACTCGGTCACGCTTCTCTCGCGGACCATTCCACCTGATACTGTCCGAAGAGCCTTGGCTGTGTTGACAATCTCACTTTTTGTGGTCTTCAACGCCACGTGGCTGATTCTGGTTACGCACCCCCACGCCACCCTTGACCAGGTGCTGTTCGAAGCCATCTCCGCATTTGCCACATGCGGATTTACGCTGGTATTCACAGGGCAGTTGAATCTCTTCGGTCAACTCATTATCATCTTTGTCATGTTCTGGGGGCGGCTCGGCGCACTGACGGTTATCCTCGCGCTGGCAGGCACCCGCAGGCGCGAACTCATCGAATATCCTGAAGGGCAGGTGTTGATCGGGTGATCTTTCCAGTTTTCAGCCGCATGATCTGAGCCTGTCCTTCGAGAACAAATCCGTTTATACCCACGTTACAAAAAGACCCCCGAGTTCTTCACGCGAAGCGCTCGGAGGTCTGTCTCGTCTAATATTCCACCGCTCTGGGCAGGGACATGGCCTGCTCGATCCACTTGCCAACCTGTTCCAGGCTGGGCTGGCGGCGGACCTTCTTCTTTTCCTCGTTCGCAGCCTTGAGTTTTTCATAAAGATTGACCGCGTCGCGGCGGGCGAGTTCGGCTACCGTGTCCACCCCGGCGAATTCGAGCAAATCGGCATACTCCGAGCCGATTCCCCGGATGCGGTGCAGGTCCGCGCGGTTGGTCCATTCGAGGATCTGGTTTTCGGTCAAACCGGTGGCGGCGGCGAGTTCCGCGCGTCCCTTCGATGTCCCGCCTTTTTTGAGCAGGTCATCCGTAGTCCGCACCCCGGCGTCCCTTAGTTTTTCGGCGTAGGTCTCGCCGATTCCTTCTATGTCTTTGATATTCATGGCTTTATCTCCTTTGGAAAATGTGACTGTCACAACAACCATTATTTGCATTTTATCATTTCAACTGCTCAAATTTATTACGAAATTGTTGCCGATCACCCGCCGTATATCCTGTGCGCCACTTCTCCATAGCAAGGTCCGCCCGCTCCCCCGTTGTACAGATAACTTCTTCATGAGAAGTTCTGTGTATTAAAAATACGTGAAAATGCGCACAAACCATTGTATAATGAGTTTGCATTTTAGAAAGGTCTTGAAGAAAATTTTAATATTCTTTTGACAGGCGAACATTTCATCCATCGAGGGCTAAAGATGCACATTGTTTTAGCCGGCAAGGGGGGACAGGGTTCCTAAGGGATTGACCACCCAACCTCACGCAGGATTTTCCCTGCGTATTTCCATATAACCAAACCATAAACTGACCTGGAGGGGTCGCATGAAACTAAATACAACAACACGTGTAATGTCGATTTTGACAACGCTCGTTCTATTGCTTTCCTTGTTTCCTTTGGCTGTGACTGCTGCGCCTTCTAGCCTCCCAGCCGTTCCTGTGACATTCTCAATCCTTCATACCAACGACTTTCACGGCAACTTGGAGTGGAAGTCGGGTGGAAGTTCCAGCAATCCGGGGATGGCGAGGGTTGCCCAGGTTGTCAACAATGTGCGAGTCGCAGTAGGCGCCGACAAGGTCCTGTTGCTGGATGCCGGCGATCAAATGCAGGGCAGTCTATTGTCCAATATTCAGAAGGGCAAGCCGACAATTGCCGTCTATAACGCCATGGGCTATGATGCTGTAACCTTTGGCAACCACGAGTTCGATTGGGGGCAGGATGTGCTGGAAGCGCGTACATCTGAAGCAAGTTTTCCCTATCTTTCAGCGAACATCGTTGTGAACGACACAGGCAACTGCTCCACGGCCGGTTGGACATCCCCGTCTTTCTCACAACCCTACGTGATTAAAACAGTCGGCGCCGCGCCCAATACGGTCAACGTGGGCATAATCGGCGTCTCCACGACCGAGACGCCGATTATCACGGTTGCCTCCGCGACTGATGGATTGTGCTTCAAAGATCCCGCTGATTCCATTCTGCATTACTACGATGCAATGAAAGCAGACGCGGATGTCATCGTCGTCCTCAGTCATCTGGGATATGCGGATGGCGGTTATGGTTACGGAATCCCCATCTACGGCGATCAGACCCTTGCCCAGAAATTGACCACCGCCGGAAAGCCCGTCAACCTGATCGTGGGCGGACACAGTCATACGTCCCTGGCGTCCGCCACAATCCCTGTCGGCACAAACACCGCAGTGGTTCAGGCCGCTTATAACGGGCGCAGGGTTGGTAAAGCAGATATCACTGTCAACCCAGATGGAACTGTGGGTGTTGTCTGGTCATTTATCTCCGTGCCTACGGGTGCGGCAGACCCGTATGACGCTGCGATTGACGCGCTCATCAAGACCTATACCGACAACCCCGACTATCAGGCGCTGATCACCGAAGAGGTTGGCTGGACCAATGCCCCGATCGTCCGCAATTACGATGGCGATTCGTTGATGGGTTACTTTGTCAATGACGCGATCTACAACGACCTCAACACAGATGCCGTCAGCGGCAATAATGTGGATATGGTCTTCAACAATCCGGGCGGCTTGCGGGCGGATATTGCCTGTGCCGCGCCTCCCTGCCTTTTGACCTATGGCGCATTGTTCAGCGTCCTGCCTTTTGGCAACCAGACCGTCGTCGGCAACATGACCGGCGCGCAGATTATGGAATTGTTGAACCAATCCGCGTCTTTGAGTAAAGGCGCAATCCAGCCGGCAGGGATGAGGTATAAGTTCTACAATTACCGGGTGGACACCGATCCGACTGCGGCGGTAAATTACAAGGTCTGGGCCTGGGGCGCATTCGACGCCTGCGTGCTCGACAAGACCTCCGGCGATTGCAAACCGCTCGACCTCAATAAGACCTATCGCGTGGCGACGAACGAGTTCCTTGCCCCGGCAGGTCAGGATAACTTCTATGCCTTCAAGTACATGACCAACATCTCGTACTGGGGCGACATGCTGAATAGCGTCAATCGCTGGGTGAAAGCCACCTATACGGCGGCCAACCCGTATAATGGCGCGCTCGACGGGCGCATCGCTCGCGATGGGAATGACGCGGGCGGCAGCATTGTCCCGATTACCATCCTGCATCACAATGATATGCACGGCAACCTTTATAAGGGAACCTATGTTGGATACACCCAACTGGCGACATTGATCAAGCAGGAACGCGCCTATAATCCCGACCGGACCCTGCTCCTTAATTCAGGAGACAATATTCAGGGCGACGGGTTCTCCTTCTACTTCAAGGCCGCGCCTATGGGTTATACGGCTGATGGCACACCTTTGCCAGATGATTTGAAGACAAACCCGGTCATAGCCGCCATGAATGCCATGGGTTATGACGCCATGACGCTTGGCAACCACGAATACAACTTTGGAAAAGATGTTTTCACCAGTGTGCTGAAACAGGCGACTTTCCCAGTGTTGCAGGCCAATGTGGAAGATAACGGATCCTATGGGATTGCGGACGTGCCGGTCAGGGATTATGTGGAAAAGACCGTCGGTCCCGAAAGCATCAAGGTTGCAATTCTTGGCATAGGCAACCATCGCATTCCCAACTATGAACTCCCCAGCAACATTCCCGGATTGACCTTCAGCGACCCGCTTGTTAAGGCTCAGGAATTGTCCGATGCGCTGAATACGACGAATGACGTGGTAATCGCCCTGACCCATATCGGCTTCACCGAAGATCCCAAGAGCGTGGAAGTCGATAAGAATGTGGATACGAACATGGCGAAGACAGTCACCGGACTGGATGCGATCATCGGCGGTCATAGCCATACCGATCCGTCCAAGGGTTTTGGCAGTTTCAAATACCTGCCAACCTATGTCGTCGATCCCAACGGTGTGCCGGTGATCATCAACCACGCCTATCGCTACAACAACACCCTGGGAGAAATATTCATTGGCTTGCGCCCGAAAGCGGGCGGCGGCTATGAAGTGGTCTCCCGCGCCGGGCAATATATTTCTGTTGCCACCGCTACCGCTGAAGACGCGGAAATCAAGTCCATTGTGGATCCCTACGTTGCGCTCTTCAATACCTACAACAACACCGTCGTTGGGCAGACCTCGGTGGCAATCGACGCCCTGCAAGCCTATACCCAGGAAACCAATGGCGCCAACTTGCAGGCGGATGCGGCTGTTTATGAACTGAAAACCAAGAATGGAATCCCTGTGGACTTCCATCTCTCCGGTGCGATGAGCAATCGGGCGGTGGCCACATCCGGGCCGTATCCGAAGGAACTTAAGGTCAGCGATATGTTCACGTTGATGCCTTACGAGAACTCGCTGGTCGTAATGAAAATGAATGGTCCGCAACTGAAGGCGGTCCTGGAACGCGCCTACCGCAACTACTATTACTACAAGTATGTTTCGGGCTATGGCGGGTATTCGTACTACACCACCTGTATGCTCGATACCAATGCCGGAAACAAGATTACCTACAACGATCTGAATCCCAGCCTGCCAAACGGCAATAACGTGGTCTCGCTTGAGATCGACGGTGTCCCTGTGGACTTTGCCAATGCCGCCAAATACTACAACGTTTCCACGGTCAACTATCTAGCGGCCGGTTCCTGCAATTTCAACGATGCGGGAGTCACGCTCTGGCCGCTTAACCAGATCGTAGCCGATACCCAGTATTACGTTCGTGACGCGGTAATCGACTACACTGCCTTCATGGGTACGGTCTCGCCGGCAATCGAGGGACGCCTTAAGTTCATTGCGGATGTAGCAGCTCCGACCACAACAATTTTCGCGCCTGTCAACAACGCAGCCTATCTGCACCCGGATTTCCTCACTCTGGATTTCGTCACAACCGACGATGTGTCCGGCGTCAAGACGACTGAAGCCCTGCTGGATGGCAAGCCCGTCCTGAATGGGCAGAAGATTGATCTGTACACTCTGGCTTTGGGTGACCATACCTTCACTGTCAATGCGGTGGACAAGGTTGGCAACGCGTCTGCCCAGTCCGCACAGTTTAGCATCATTGCCACAGTGGACAGCCTCAAGACCGCTGTCGAGCGTTTTTATCTGGACGGCAGTATCAAGAATAAGGGCGTCTACAAGTTCCTGATGGATAAGTTAACGGCGGCGTCGAAAAGCACCAAACCCGAAGCGACCAGCGCCTTCCTAAATTCCTTTATCCTGCAGGTCAAGGCGCACAGCGGCAGACTGATTACACGCCAGGTCGCCAACCTTTTGATTGCCGATGCCAGATGGGTGATCACCCATCTGCCCGACACTTCGGCTCCCCAGATCGGAATATTTTCCCCGACGGCGATCTCATACCAACGTTCGCGAATGCTGGTGATTGACTTCGCCGCTTTCGACGCGATCACCGGCGTGGAAGAGGTTTCCGCCACCCTGGATGGGACGCCTGTTGCAGACCATCAACTGGTAAAACTTTGGACCCTGCCTTTGGGCTCACATACGCTGACTGTCACTGCTGTTGATTTTGCCGGCAACACGGCGACCAAATCGGTGACTTTCAAGACCGTGTCGGCTTTTTCGCGCTGAGACATTGCGCTGGCCATAAATTGCAAGTCAGACGGGCCTGCGCGGAACTTCGTGTCAGGTGATTGAATAAACGAAAAGAGCCTGTGAAAAAACTCTCGCAGGCTCTTTTTTTGTTCACCGATATTCCTTCGACAACCCGTTCGCATCCACCAGCGCGCTGTCGTTACGGATATAGATTCCGTTTTTGAGTTTGGTGTATTGTCTGTTGCCTTGCATGAATGAAGCAAGCGCTGTGAAGTTATCGGCAAT
>DAOUAS010000110.1:0-26924 GCA_034433295.1 Anaerolineales bacterium
GTAAACAAGTAAACAGGTAAACCAGACCTCCGAGGTTTTGGGAACCTCGGAGGTCTGGTTTTATTCCCCAAACCCGGCGGGCGGAATGCCCAGCGCCTGAATCAACCTCGCCCAGTAGTTGACCTGTGCCGGCAAGGATGACGAGTTCGAGCCCGGAAAAGAGTTGTTCTCACCCGCCAGCCGTGACCGTCGCCACAGGCGTCATGGTGGGAGTCGCTGTTTCGGTTAGCGTGGAAGTTACAGGAAGGGTATTCGTCGGGGTCGGAGAAATTGTGGCGGTGGGAGTGGCAACGCCTGAGACCAGATACAAACGGTTCGCTACTTCGCCTTCCGCGCCCATCAAACCGAGGTCACGCCTGTTGAAAGTAACCCGCAACGCCGCCGCGTTGCCTGTCAGCACCAGAACTTCGGCATTGCCTTCAAACGTCTTCGACTCACCCGGCGCCATGCGCCCCTCGAAAACCTGCTCCCCATCCACCGAAACCCTCAGGAAAGTCCGTTCGACGGCGAATATATTCACCGTCACATTGGCGTTGGAAGTCAGCGGCTCAGCCGCCCCCAGGTCTGGGGTGGCAATCACGTTTTCGTCCACGGGAACAAAAGTCGAATCAGCCAAAAGCGAAGGCGTCGGCAGAGGCACATCGGCAAGCGCCTCCACAATCGAAGGCGCAGTAGGCTCGGCTTTCTCGTTTTGCGAACCAACCACGCGTCCCACGCCCCAAATCGCCAGCGCAAACAAGACCGCGATCATCAGCACGCCGAAGATCAAGTCGCCCGCAATGAATGTCCGCCACAGCGGAATCGACGCCACCACTTCGGTCTGAATACTACGCGCCTCACGCGGCGTCTCGGCATATTTTTCATGCCGCCGCGCCTGCAACCCATCCGCAAAGTGCAGCAGAATCGCTTCGGTATCCAAATCGAGGAAAGTCGCATAATTCGCCAGCATTCCCCGCGTCTGCACAGGCGACGGCAGCTTTTCCATCGCCCCATCTTCCAGCGCCTTCACGAAAACCGCGCGCAGCTTCGTGTGTCGTTCCACTTCCTCAAAGGTCAGGCTGATCAACTCGCGCCGCTCGCGCAACTGCGCCCCAATTTCCGCAAAAATCACATTGGCCGGCTGCGAAGGCGCATAACGTGGAATCTCCGGCTCAACCACAGGCGGAAGCGCGGGCTTTTCTTCCTTCCTTTGAAAAAAACCTCGGATGACTTTTCCAAGCCCCCGGGCTGATTCTGGTTCCGCCCCGACCTGCGCCTCAGGTTGACCTGACCCAACCGGCAGAGTCACAGCCTCAACCTTTTCCTCCTCAACCTGAACCGAAGGCTCCTCCTCCACAACTTTCTTTTTCCTTCGATCACGCGGCTTGGGCGGCTCTTCCTCTTTGACTTCCTCAACTGAAGCCTGCTCAACGACTACAAGTTCCTGCGCGGTCTCACCCTTCGGCATGCTCGCAACATCCCAACGCTCTTCCGGAAGGGAGGAATCATCAGCCCGGCCAAATCCCAGCCACGAGATCACCGAAACACGCAACTTACCCACCCACGAAAGACCCCGCTCCTCCTCCGCTGCCGCCAAAGGCGGAATCTCCGTCTCAGCCAGGTTCACCTGCGGCAATGGTCCGCTGACCTCCTCGATCTTCGGAGCATTGCGCTGGATCTCTGCAATCATCTCATCGATGTCCAATTCCAGATACGCGGCATAGTTCCGCAGAAAACCGCGTCCCTGCGCCGCGGACGGCATAATCGAGAAATCATCCGCTTCCAACGCCTCCAAAAAAATCTTGCGGATGCGTGTCGCTTCCGACGCTTTTTCGAGCGTCAGAAAACGCGCCTCGCGTTCCTTTTTGAGTCGTTGTCCGATGGTTTCAGGCATGGGGATATTGTATTACAGATTTATAAAGACCCTAAAGGTTCCGAAAACCTTTAGGGTCTGGATGTCTCGAAAACAGGAAGAAAAACTATTCAACGGCAGGCGCTTCAGCGGCGGGAGCCTCAGGAGCAGGAACGGCTTCTTCCTTCTTCTTCGCCTTCCTCGCCGTCTTCTCTTCCTCTTCAGTCTTACCATCGGCGGATTCGCCTTCGCGATGGACGATGACCTTCAGTTCGGGAACCAAATCCATCGTCAGGCGGACATGAGCGGTATATTCGCCCAAATTACGGATGGGTTGGATGTCCACCTGCTGACGTTTGACATCGTAACGAATCTTCTCGGTGAGGGCGGCGGCAATATCCTGCGTGGTGATCGAGCCGTATAGTTTGCCCGTGTCGCCAGCCTTGGCGGCGAAGGTCAGGGTCACTTCCTTGATCGCATCGGCATAGCTCTTGAGCTCCTCATTCTGCGCAGTACGGCGGATTTCAGCCTGAGCCTTGATCTTCTGCACCTGATTCATTGCGCCTGCTGTAGCCAGCACGGCGAATCCCTGTGGGATGAGGAAGTTGCGACCATAACCGTCGGCAACCTTCTTGATATCCCCTGCGCGCCCCAGTTTGTAAACATCCTTGACAAGCAATACTTTCATTTTTTAAGCCCTTTCCAAAATAGTGTAGTCAGGACGAAGGGTACCACGTCCCGCGGGGTGGGATTTTACCATAAATAGCCTGCTTTTACGCGGCGCATCCTTTTAATTCCAAGA
This sequence comes from Anaerolineales bacterium, assembly GCA_034433295.1. Classification (GTDB taxonomy): domain Bacteria; phylum Chloroflexota; class Anaerolineae; order Anaerolineales; family Villigracilaceae; genus Villigracilis. The sequence continues at coordinate 2,634 of DAOUAS010000110.1, forward strand.
AGGTCCTTTCACTTTGAAATTTTACGGCAAAATTCCGCGCTTTTTCACCCCCAAGTCTCTGACATGTTTTACATACACAGGTGACATTACTCACATTGAGAAATGCGACCAATAAAGTATAATAATGCGGCAATATATTTAAACCCATTATTTGGGAAGTTACGGAGGCAGTCACAGTGTTTCATGCGCTAGTGAGTATCAAGCAGGTGCCTGATACGACGAACATTCGTATTGACCCGGAGACGAACAATCTTATCCGGCAAGGCGTTCCCACCATCCTCAACCCATACGACGCCCATGCAGTGGCGGCGGCGGTGGAGTGGAAGCGTAAACTCGGCGGAAAAGTCACCATCATCACCATGGGACCTCCCGCGGCGGTCACATCCCTGCGCGAATGCATCGAAATGGGTGCAGACCGCGCCATCCTGATTTCAGCCCGTCAGTTCGCCGGGGCGGATACGCTGGCCACATCCTATGTGCTGGCTGAAGTCATCAAGGCTATTCACGAAAAGGAACCCATTGACCTGGTCTTTTTCGGCAAGCAGGCGATTGACGGCGACACCGCCCAGGTGGGACCCGGCGTTGCCGTGCGCCTGGATTTACCGGTTGTCAGTTATGCAATCAAAATCCATGAAGTAAACCTCGAGAAACGCTACGTCATCATGGAGCGCAAGACCGAAAGCCGCAACGAAATCATCAAGGCTCCGCTTCCCGCTGCGATGACCTGCGAAAAGGAAATTGCCGAAATCCCCTACGCCTCACTGCCCGACCTCGTTTACTCCCTGCGCTATGAGCCCGAAGTTTGGACGGCTGAAAGCCCCATCGTCTTCGACGTGCCGCAACTCGGCTTGAAGGGTTCCCCCACCACCGTATTCAAGACCGGCACTCCCGAAAGACACACCGCCGGCGACATCTTCAAGGCTGCAGAAGTTGGCTTGGACAATGTTGTCAAGACCGCGCTCGACAGAATTTTGCAGGTCGAAGGCATGGCGTCCATGTTAGGAGTTAAGAAATGAGCAGGCGTTTTTGGGTTTACATCGAACAGGAAGACGGAAAAGTCCACCCGGTATCCTGGGAACTACTTGGTGTGGCGCGCAACCTGGCTGATCAGGTCGGGGAGGATGCCATCGTCGAGGGAATCCTTGTCGGACATCAAATGGACGAAGCGGCTCAGGAAGCCCTTCATTACGGCGCTGAAACCGTGTATGTTTTGGATCACCCCACCTTCAAGAATTACCTCAACAAGCCGTACACCTCCGCGTTGAGATTCCTGGTGCAAAAGCATAATCCCGAAGTCTTTTTGGTTGGAGCCACCACCCTTGGTCGCGATCTGGCTGGGGCTGTTGCCACCAGCCTCAAGACCGGTCTGACAGCGGACACCACTCACCTGGCGATGGGAGAAATCAAGGAAGGCACCAAGAAATTGTTGCTTGCCACCCGTCCCGCCTTTGGCGGCAACGTGATAGCAACCATCGTCTGCCGCAACCACAGCCCGCAGATGGCGACCGTCCGCCCGCGCGTTTTCAACGCCGCGCCAAGACAGGCAGAGGCGAAGGGTCAGATTATCCATGAAACCATGGAAATCACGCCCGATATGATCAACGCGGAAATCGTCGAATTCATCACCAATGCCGCGGCGACCGTCAAACTCGAATACGCCGACATCATCGTCTCCGGCGGGCGCGGACTTGGCGGACCGAAGGGCTTCGAACTGATCAAACAACTGGCGGACGAACTCGGCGGCGTGGTCGGTTCGAGCCGCGCCTGTGTGGATGCAGGCTGGATCAAGTACGACCATCAGGTCGGGCAGACCGGCAAGACCGTGCGTCCCAAACTGTACGTTGCGTGCGGCATCTCCGGCGCCATCCAGCACAAGGTCGGCATGCAGGAATCCGATTTCATTCTCGCGATCAACCGCGACCCGCACGCCCCCATTTTCGACATTGCCACGATGGGCATTGTCGGCGACCTGTACGAAGTCATCCCCGCCTTGATCAAGGAAATTCGGGCGCGCAAAGAGGCATAGCATGGACAAGAACGAAAAACTCGCATTTGATGTCATTGTGGTCGGCGCAGGACTGTCTGGTTCTGCGGCGGCCGCCATTGCGGCGCGCGGCGGCTTGAAAGTCGCCCTCGTCGAACGCGGACAGACCCCCGGCAGCAAGAATTATTTCGGCGGCGCGCTCTACACCCACTCCCTGCTCGAAATCTATCCCGACGTTCTGGACCGCAAGCCCCCGCTCGAGCGTCCCGTCACCGAGACCGGCTTCTGGTTCCTTTCGCCCGACGGCATGGTCAAAGCCACCGTTCAGGGCGGCAAAGTCAACAGCAACCCAATTGATGCCTTTGTGGCCCTGCGTTCCAAGTTCGATTCCTGGTGGGCCGAACAGGCTCAAAAGGAAGGCGCTTTCCTCATCCCCAAGACCGTGGTCGTGGATTTCATTCGGCAGAACGGCAAGGTGATCGGCGTCAAGACCGACCGCCCACAAGGCGACATCTACGCCCCGGTAGTCATCGTCACCGAAGGCGTGAACAACCTCCTCACTCAAAAACTGGGACTCGCCAAACACGATCTCAAGGGCGAATCCTCGGCGCTCGCGGTCAAGCAATTGATCTCCCTCCCTGCTGAAACCATCAATGCCCGCTTTGGTCTGGTGGATAAGGACCACGGCGTCGCGGCTTCCGTGATGGGCGATGTTTCCCTGGGATTGCCCGGACTCGGCTTTGTCTACACCGGAGTGGATTGCGTTTCAGTGGGCGTCGGCGTCACCCTCGAAGCTCTCACCGAAGCGCATATCAAGCCCTACGAGCTGCTCCAGCGCTACATGAACCACCCGATGATCGCCCCATTGATCGCCGGTGGACGTTTGATGGAATATGGCGCGCACATCATCCCCGAAGGCGGTTGGAAGACCATGCCCAAGTTGTACACCGACGGTGTGATGGTTGCCGGCGACGCAGCTTCGATGGTCAACGCCCTGCACTGGGAAGGAACCAACATGGCGATCGTGGCTGGCAAATGCGCCGGCGAAACCGCCATCGAGGCGCACAAGGTCAGGGATTTTTCGGCGACGACTCTTGCCGGCTACCGCGCCCGCCTCGACAAGCGTTTCATCATGACCGACCTGCGCCAGTACCGCAAGTTGTCGCATTTCCTCAAGACACATCCCGACTTCATGGCAATCTACCCGAACTTCCTCAACGACGCGCTCGGAATGTTCTTCACCGGGTTCGGCAAGCCCAAGAGTCAGTTGTACAAGGACATCCTCAAGTCTCTCACCAACCGCCGCCCGTTGCTTAAAGCCGTGGGTGATATTGTCGCCTTCGGCAGAACCATTATTGGTATATAAACGAAAGGTGAATCTTATGTCTGAAAACACAAAGAAGTATGACCTCCCTGAAGTGTACATCGACGACATCCTGATGTCGCTGAAATACTTTACGGACGAACATGAAGCGCACCTGAAGATTATCGATCCCCAGGTCTGCGTGAACTGCAAAGAGAAGCCTTGTGTCGAATTCTGTCCCGTGGGCGCCTACCGCACCCAGGACGGCGGGACCGTGCAAATCGCCTTCCAGAGTTGTGTGGAATGCGGCACCTGCCGCGTGATGTGCCCGCCTAGGAACGTCTCGTGGAAACTTCCGCGCGGAGGCTTCGGCGTCTCGTACAAGTTCGGATAATAACTTCGCGCTGAGCGCACCCGAAGCGCAAACGCCCTTCGACTAACGCTCAGGGTAATAATGAAATCACAATGCGCCGCGTATCTTTCGATTACGCGGCGCATTGTATTGCCTTATGCCTTTGCAAGGGTTGAACCTTATATACCCCCCCGGGGTTTCGTATGGGTAATTTCCGCTTTCATACCGGCTATTATCAGCACAATGAAACTATTCACCAAAATCAGGCTAAGAAAAATGACGACAAATTGCTTCGCGAGAAAGTAAAATAAAGGCATGAATTTTTCGCCAGCCGGCCCGAAACAGGCTACTGTCTTTCAAAATTCCACACAGGAAGCGGACATTAGAATTTGAGGCAAAGCTCCGTTCATCGTGACGGGTTTTTTTGATTATAATTTTGGAATGAAAATCCGCCCGCTTCTTTTGCCCACCCTCAGCCTGATCCTGTTTCTAATGGCTTCATGCCTCCCGAAAAAGGCCGCGTCCACGCCGGACATTCAAATCCTGATTGATCAGGCGGTTGCGGCAACATTGATCGCAATGCCCGTCCCAACACAGCCTCCCCCACCGACGCCCTATCCCACGCCCACCGCCGTCAGCCTGGCGGGAGTCTATTGTGAATACCAATTCTGCATTGGGCATCCCGCTGACGTGGCGTTCTACGACCACCTTGCCACCCAAAACATCGGCGCACCCAGCACATACGGCAACGGCTTCCTATACGCCTATCAAATCCCGAACATGATCATCAGCCTGATCTGGCTGCAAGCGCCGGGAACCACCGATCCGAAATTCCTGCTCGACACCATCCTCGACGACCAGGCGGATGTCCCAACCGGCGCGCTCAATGTGGAATTGATTCGCAACATGAACGTGGTCGATACCCCCATCACAACCTCGATTGCTGAAGTTCCCTTCGGCTTTGCAGCCGCTTGGATCTGCGGTGACCGGGTCTTCGCTTGGAAAGCCTACACCCAACAGACGGTTACCGCCGCCACACTATTTCTAGAGGCAATGGCGAGATTCACCTGCGGACAATGACCTGTTAAAACAATACACCGCAGGGTTCATTCTCACACCTGCGGAACGTGCCTGCCCCGGGGAAATATCAATCACAGGTAATCACCACGAACTTTACATTGTAGATGGTTGCCGGCCCGGAAACAGATAATGCCGTAAAGGATATTAAATCCATGTAACCGGCTGTCATGCCATCCGGCACCTTTACGTTTATTGGTCCTTCGGAGTTGATCATCTGCCACGACGGGATATCGTTCACATCCCGATACCACAACAAGGGCGTACCGCCAAACAATTTTGCCGCGGATTCGGGTGTGCCTGGGCATGCTGCATTGGACGGACCCTTGCCGGATTCAACCCTGGTCTCAAACGGAGCCGCCAGATCGGGAGATGCTCCAGCCGGGATCAATTTCAACAACATGCTGACAGCCGAAGGCTGGTTTGGCAGGGGCGTGGTGGCGGGCGAAACTGCGGCATTCCCAGCCAGGGCAGCAAAATTTCCACTGGCAACAAGCCAGATCCCCGTCAGCAGGATGATGACAAGCAGGGAAATCCCTGCCACGGTCCAGAACTTTTTGTTTTGTTGCTGGGCGTCATCTTCCGCCGCCTTTTTCAACCGCGCAAGAATGACATTTACCTGTTCCTGATTCAACCCCGATTGAACCAGCGCCATTTGAATCGTTTTGGGATTATTACCCAGTTGGTACATGCGATATGCGCGTTTCCAAGCATCATCGGTGGGCGATGCTGCCGCTGGCTGGTCCAGGATATTTTTCTCTTCCATGGCAGGTCGGTGTTTGGCAATGATGCCTGCCAACTTCGAAACCTCCACCCAACGGTTGCGAAGGATTTCATCCACAAATTCCAATTCATCGGGGACATACTTCAACCGAATATACCGGCCCCCGTTTTCCACTTCGAACGAAATCTCGCATTTTGCACAGAGCAAATAATCCGGAATTTCCGGTAAATGATTCAGTTTCAGGTTGGCGGCCCCACAGGCCGGACATCTTCCGTTTTTGACCCAGCTTTCGGGAATCTCCCGCCGGGGCATCGGAGTCGAGGGTCTATTTTCCAAGTTTTGCATGATTAAATTGTAGACCTGCTGTTTACAAAAATTCCTTACAAATTCCCGACAAGCCTCATTTTACCAAAGAGTTAAATACCCAGAGTCTTCGCCTCGTTCCAAAAGGCATCCATTTCTTTGAGCGTCATATCCGAAAGATTCCGTCCCTGCTTCTTTGCGCCCTGCTCCACAAAGGCGAAGCGCTTCTTGAATTTGATGTTCGTCTTCCGCAGCGCAGACTCGGCGTCAACCTTACGCCAGCGAGCCAGGTTGACCAGCACGAAGAACAGGTCGCCCAGTTCAGAGGCAACTTCTTCGAGGTTTTGGGTATTTTTCACTTCCTCGATCTCTTCGCGGATTTTATCCAGCACGCCTTCCACTTCGGGCCAGTCGAAGCCGACGCGGGCGGCACGATCCTGGTATTCTTGAGCCTGGGTCAGGGCGGGCAGTGCGGATGGGACTCCATCCAGCAAACCCTTTTCCTGTTCGGCTTTCCCGTTCTCCTGACGCTCCTTTTCTTTCAACTTCTCCCAATTTTGCAACACGCCGTCCACCGAATTTACTTCGGCATCACCGAAGACATGCGGGTGGCGGCGGACGATCTTATCGTAAATCCCCTTGACCACCTGCGCCATCGTAAAATCATCGGCCTCAGTGGCAATCTGGGTATTCAACATGATCTGCAACAGCAGGTCGCCGAATTCCTCGCGCATCCCATCGGAGTCGTTTTCGTCCATTGCGGTCAACATCTCGTAGGACTCTTCGAGCAGGTGAGTCCGCAGGGTTTGGTGGGTCTGCTTTTTGTCCCACGGGCAACCGTCCGGGGCGCGGAGGTGAGCCACAATTTCACCAAACGCCTCGAAGGAGGTACCCTCTCCCAACGCAGGCAGGTAGAGACAAGTTGAAGGTTGAAAGTTAAATGTTGCCGGTTGAAGGTCGTCCAAACGTCCAACCTTCAACGCGGAGCCGTCAACCAAAGTCACTTCATGCTCCTTCGGATAAATCACACGCAAAACATTCTTCACCCGTAAAGCCAGTTCGGGAGAATCAAGCCCCATCAGCAGGACGGGGACATCGGGCGGGAAGGGCGGATAATGCGACGAAGCCAGAGTCCGCACATTGAGCAGGGTCAGCCTCGGGGGCGGGGTCAGACGGAGGGTCTCGAAGACCAAAGGGAGCAGGGTCAAGTCCATGAAAATCTCCAAAGTTAAACGCGTAATCCGTAATTCGTAACTCGTAAAATCAATTACGGATTACGCATTACGGATTACCCAAAAGGGGACTGTAAATTATCCTGTAAAAGGAATTAACGCTTGGTGTAGGTGGGAGCCTTGCGGGCTTTCTTGAGACCGGGCTTCTTGCGTTCCTTGATGCGGGCATCGCGGGTGAGCAAACCCTTCTTGCGCAGGGCGGCCGTCCAGGTCGCGTCCATCAGTTGCAGGGCGCGGGCAATGCCCAAACGGACGGATTCCACCTGACCGCTGACGCCGCCGCCGTTCACCAGGACGCTGACGTCATACTTGCCCGCTTCCTGCCCCACCGCGCCGAACGGGCGGAGGATGTCTTCCACGTCGCCAAGACGGGTGAAGAAGGCGGGACCTTCCTTTTCATTGACGGTGAATTTGCCCGAGCCGGTGGTAACACGCACGCGGGCGATGCTTTCCTTGCGGCGACCAACACCTTCAAAATATTGAGCCATAATCACTTACCTCTTTATTCCATAACTTTCGGGTTCTGAACCGCGTGCGGGTGGTTCGGTCCGGCATAGAGTTTCAAACGCTTGAGCGTGGCGCGTCCCATGCGGTTGTGCGGCAGCATACCCCATACCGCATCGCGCAGGACGCGGTCTGGATGCTGCTGCAACTGGTCGCGCAGCGAGATGCTCTTCAAGCCGCCGGGATGTCCCGAGTGGTGGTAGTAGATCTTGCTGGTCAGTTTGCTCTCGGTCTTGGTGCCGGTCACGGCTATGCGCTCGGCGTTCACCACCACCACAAAATCGCCCATTTCCACGCCGGGCGTGAAGGTGGGCTTGTGTTTGCCAAGCAAAACATGGGCGATGCGCGCGGCAAGGCGTCCCAGGGTTTGCCCATTGGCATCGAATAAAACCCAGTCGCGCTGAATTTCAGCAGCCTTCGGATAGTACGTTTTCTGTTGCACTTTCGTCACTCCGTTTTCATAATCTTATTCATGTGATCCATACGTTACTTCGACCAGCGTCAGCCCGCGTGCGGGAGCCAGCCCGGCGGGGAGTTTCTCCTGTCTTTCGAGGGCAATTTGGATCCTCTCCAGTGGAAACTTTCCCTGCGCGGCAGACACCTGCGCGAAGACCAGCCTTCTTACCATGCGATATAGAAACGCATCCGCCCGAACCTCAAACTGCCACTCACCATCGGGCATTCTCTTCCATTCGGCTTTTGTCACCGTGCGGGTCGTCGTTCCTTTTGGAGTCGTCGGCGAACCGAAGGCGGCAAAATCATGTGTGCCGGGGAAGATGCCCGCATTGCGGATGAGCGCATCTCCGTCCACAGGGGGAAAGACACGCCACAGGAATTTCTCCCGCAACGGGTCGCGGATCGGGTCACAGAACAGTCGATAGCGATACTGACGCGAGACTGCGTCAAAACGCGGGTGGAAGTCCGACGGGGCTGGGGTCAGGCTTTGGACAGCAAGGTCAGGTGGGAGGTTGGCGTCCAGCGCCTTGGACAGTTTTTCGAGCGGATGCGTCCAATCCAAATCGAACGCCGCCACCTGTCCAGTCGCATGGACTCCCATATCCGTCCTGCCAGCCATGACCACCGACTTGCCGGTCCAGCCGATTTTGTGCAGGGCTTTTTCAAACTCACCCTGCACTGTCCGGGACTTCGCCTGCATCTGGCTTCCAAAAAACCCGGAGCCCTCGTAGGCAAGGATCACTTTGTAACGTGCCATAATTTGTCACTCTGAGGGAGCGTTCTTTGCGACCGAAGAATCTCTCAAATTCGGCAGAGATTCTTCGCTACGCTCAGAATGACATCAATTACTACTCTTCCACCAGTTCCAAAATCACCATTTCAGCCGAGTCGCCCTGACGGGGACCAAGTTTCATCACGCGGGTATAACCGCCGGGGCGGTTGGCAAAGCGCGGGGCGATCTCGTCGAACAGGCGCTTGATGAGCTGGTTGTCGCCCAACTTCGAGGCAGCCAGACGGCGCGCGTTCATCTTCTGCGCATCGGTGCCGTTGGCGCTGTTGCGGGCAAGGGTGATCAGGCGCTCGGCGTCGCCGCGGATGGCGGCAGCCTTCGCCTGGGTGGTCTTGATTCGTTCGTGTGTAAAAAATTGTTTGATCAGGTTGCGCCTCAGGGCAATACGCGCGCCTGAAGTGCGACCCAATGTGTAACCTGCTACTGAATGTCGCATCTCTAACTCTCCGAGGATGTATCGTCTTTCAAAAAGCCCTTCTCACGCATCTTGTCGCGAAGTTCGTCGAGACTCTTTTCGCCAAAGTTGCGGATGGACATGACCGCGGTCTCGCCTTTTTCGAGGAGATCGAGCACATCACCAACATTGGTGATGCCCGTGCGCTTCAAGGAATTGAAGACGCGCACCGAAAGGTCGAGGGCTTCCACCGGGGTTTCAGCCAGTTCACTGCTCAGGCGGCTGCCAGAGGCTTCGCGTTCCACAGCCACAGCCAGCATTTCCTCGTTGATGCCTGCCACATAGCGCAGGTGGTCAATCAAAATGCGGGCGGAGGAACTGAGGGCGCGCTCCGGCGAAACGGTTCCGTCTGTCCAGATTTCCAAAATCAATTTATCGTAATTCGTGCTCTGACCCACACGGGCCGAGGCCACTTCCCAATTCACGCGCTTCACCGGGCTGTAGATTGCATCCACAGGAAGTTCGCCGATGGGCATGTGCCCGGAGCGTTCGTTGGCAGGCGAATAGCCGCGTCCACGCTCGACCATGAATTCGATGTCGAGTTTCGTCTTCGCGCCGTCCACCGTGAAAAGATACGTGTCGGGATTGACGATCTCGATTTCGGGCGGGGTGATGATATCCGCCGCAGTGACGGTCCCCTCGCCGCGCACTTCGAGCTGCATGCGGGCGCTGTCCACGCCATCCATCTTGATGCGGATCTGTTTGACCTGCAGCATGACCTGGATGACGTCCTCGCGGACACCGGGGACATCGCTAAACTCGTGCAGGACATCCGCGATGCGAATCGAGGTGATTGCATTTCCCTCCAAAGAGGAAAGGAGGACGCGACGCAGGGCGTTGCCCAACGTCACACCGTACCCCCCCTCCAGGGGGCTAATTGTAAATTTGCCATAATTCCGAGCTTCCGCTTCGCGCTCGATCTTCGGCATAACCATGTTCGTGATGATACCAGTCACGGTTCACCTATCCCTTTTCATAATTCGCGCTGCCGGGTGCCAGACTTGCGGGGAACCCGGCAAAGCGCGGCTGGAGGATTAGCGTCTGGAGTAGTATTCGACGATCAACTGTTCGTCGAGACTTCCGTCAATTTCAGCGCGCTCCGGCATACGGGCCACAGAGCCGGACATGGATTTGATGTCGCGATTGAGCCAGCTAGGAGAGGTGCGTTTTTCAGTGTACGCGCTCAGGTCCTTGAAATAGGTCAACTTGCTGGAGCCTTCGCGCACGGTGATGGTATCACCTTCGCTAAGGAGCATGGAGGGCACATTGGTACGGCGTCCGTTTACGGTGAAATGGCCATGAGCCACAAGCAAACGCGCCTGTGAACGGCTGGAGGCAAAGCCAAGCCTGAACACCACGTTATCGAGACGGGATTCGAGGATTTGAAGCAGGTTCAAACCTGTCAGACCGCGGCGTGTGATGGCCGTGTCATAATAGCGGCGGAACTGGCGCTCTAGCACGCCGTAAACGCGACGAGCCTTCTGCTTGGCGCGCAACTGACGGGCAAAGTCGGAGGCACGTCCCGTGCCCATGCCCTTGCCACCGCTGCGTCCGGCTGTGCGTCCATGCTGGCCGGGAGCGAAATCGCGCTTTTCAAAGGAGCATTTGGGCGTGAAACAGCGCTCACCTTTGAGATATAACTTTTCGCCTTCGCGGCGGCAAAGTTTGCAAACTGAACCAATTAATTTAGCCATATATCAACCACCTGTTATACGCGTCGCTTTTTCGGAGGGCGACAGCCATTATGCGGCACCGGTGTAATATCCGAAATGGAGCGAACTTTTAATCCCATGGCCTGCACTGCACGGATGGCATTCTCACGGCCGGGTCCGGGACCTTTTACAAAGAGGTCAACATCCTGCAAACCCAACTGTTGGGCGGCTTTCAGGGCCTGCTCGGCTGCAAGACGTGCGGCAAAAGGTGTGCTTTTGCGGGAGCCTTTGAATCCGGCAGAACCGGCGGAACCCCATGCAACGGTGTTACCTTCGGTGTCTGTGACAGTCACAATCGTATTATTGAATGAAGCAAAAATATGCACCTGTCCGGAAGACAGGGTGCGCTTCCCTTTTTTTGCGCCCGATGGGCGGCGGGTGGAACGAACACTCTGAGCCATTTTTTCTTGTTACCTTTCGGACAGGATTACTTCTTGGCGCCCTTGCGACGACCACGACCGGCAACCGTCTTCTTGGTGCCCTTGCGAACGCGCGCATTAGTACGGGAGCGCTGTCCACGCACGGGCAGGTTGCGGCGATGGCGCAAGCCACGGTACGAACCGATTTCGATCAAACGCTTGATGCTCATCTGCACTTCGCGGCGCAGGTCGCCTTCGACCTTGTAGTTCTTGGAAATGTATTCGCGAATCGCGGCAACATCCGCTTCGCTCAAATCTTTGATGCGCGTATCGGGATTGACCTTGGTCTGAGCCAAGATCTTCTGCGCGCGGGTCGGACCGATGCCATAGAGGTAGGTCAGCCCGACTTCAACCCGCTTGTTGCGGGGTAAATCAACGCCTTCAATTCTCGCCATGGTTCACCACACTAACCCTGTCTCTGTTTATGTTTTGGATTTTCGCAAATGATGAAAACAATACCCTTGCGCCGTACAATGCGGCACTTGGAACAACGTTTGCGAATGGAGGGCGAAACTTTCATGATTCAATCTCCTTGCTTGCGGCTGCATTCATGACAGCCAAAGTTCTAATTATACTTGCCATTCTTTCATCTGTCTACTTTTACGATTGCTTTTGTCTGCATCTGGCTCACAAGACAGTCAGGATGAGGGGTTCACCTTCGGTGACAGCAACTGTATGTTCGAAATGCGCTGTCAGAGTACCATCCGCAGAGACAACCGTCCACTTATCAGGCAGGACGCGGGTTTCATGCGTCCCAATCAAGACCATGGGTTCTAGGGCAATGGTCATACCCGGGCGGAGCAGTGTACCGGTTCCCGCCATGCCCACATTGGGGACTTGGGGACCTTCGTGCATCTGCCGCCCAACGCCGTGTCCGGTATATTCACGTGTAACGTGAAAACCACGGCTCTCGACAAAATTTTGTATCGCCGCCGAAACATCACCTGTGCGTTTGCCTTTGCGCATGTTTGCGATTCCGGCATACAACGCGCCTTCAGTGACTTCGAGGAGTTTCGCCGCTTTGGGGGAAATCTTCCCCACCCCGGCCGTAAAGGCGGAGTCGCCGACGAAACCTTCATAGACTGTACCGCAATCTATCGAAACGATATCCCCTTCCTTCAGCTTGCGTTTGGGATGGGGAATGCCATGCACCATCTCGTCGTTGACGCAGACGGTGATGGATGCGGGAAACGGCGGGCGGCCATATCCTTTGAAGGGCGAAAAACATCCGTGTGACTTCAACACTTCCTCAGCAGCCGCGTTGAGTTCGGTCGTTGCCAAACCAGGTTGTAAACGTTCTTTCACTGCCGCCAGTACAGTTGCATTGATGCGCCCTGCTTCGCGCATGATTTTGAGTTCGGCAGGGTTTTTCACGTTGATCTGGCGTTCCCAACTCATTAATAAAACCTACTCTTCAATCACAAATAATTACTTTTTCAGCGCAGAAAGCAGATCGTTTGTTACCTGCTCAACAGACTGGACACCATTAATCTCAATCAGCTTGCCCAGTTTTCGGTAATAATCCACAAGGGGCATGGTTTGCTGGAAATACACGTGGATACGGTTTGTGACTGTCTCCACTTTATCATCATCGCGCTGATATAACTCAGAACCGTCCACATCGCAAACACCTGCCTGTTTTGGCGGGTTGAATTTTTGATGATAAACGTGCCCCTGCGCGCGGCATGACCAGCGTCCGCTGATGCGTTCAATGAGGACTTCCTCATCGGCGGTAATGTACGGGACAACATCCACGTGCCCACCGAATTCGGCAAGCATCTTTTCGAGCGCGTCAGCCTGTTTGGGGGTGCGGGGAAACCCATCGAGGATTGCCCCAGCCCCACAGTCCGGCTGAGAGATGCGGTCGCGGATCATGGCGATTGTTATATCATCCGGGACCAACTCACCCTTGTCCATGTAGGACTTGGCAAGTTTTCCCAATTCCGTCTGATTTTTAATGTTCCCACGAAACAAATCGCCCGAGGAGATGTGGGCAAGCTTGATAGTTTGGGCCAATCTTACAGCTTGTGTACCTTTGCCAACGCCGGGAGGTCCCAGCAGGACAATATGGGTCGCCATGATATTCTCCTCAACAATTAGCGGACGAGAAGCGAATCCTGATAGCCGTGCAATTTAAGTTCGGCATCTATATTCATAAAGGTGTCACGCACCACGCCGACCACAATGAGCAAACCTGAAGAGGAAACAAGGAATATGCCTGTTTGTGAACTGGCGGCATCGAGGTTGAACGCCTTCAGGATCAAACCCAGCAGGAAGGGCATGATCGCCACCATGCCGAGAAAAACAGCACCCGGCAGGGTAATGCGCCGCTGGACGGTGCTCAGGTACTTTTGAGTGGGCGGGCCGGTATGCACGCCGGGGACGGTGGCGCCAACCTTCCTCAAGTTATCACCGTAGTTCTGTTGGTCAAATAACACCGAGGTATAGAAGAAGGTAAAAACGACAACCATAAGGAAGTAGAGCGTCCAGTAGCCCCAGTTGCTGGTGCCGGTGCCGCCGAAGAAATTCTGCATGCCGGTAAAGAAACTGGCGACTCCCGCGTTTTCGCTGTTGATGAAGTAACTGGCAATGATGGCGGGGAATTGCAGAATGGCGCTGGCAAAGATCAAGGGAATCATGCCGGAAAGATTGACCATGAGCGGCAGGGTACCCTTCACCGGCATGGACATACGGTTGCCCATGCGGCGTCCAGGGTACATCACCGGCACGTTTCGGCGTCCCTGCTGGACGAAGACGATCGCAAAGACCGTCAGCACAATCACGATGATGGTAAAAGCAAGCATAAACCAGCGTGTTGTTTCGTCAGACATGAGCGCTACAAGGTTGGATGGCATTTGCGAGACAATTCCCGCAAAGATGACAAGGGAAAGCCCCTGTCCTCGGATGCCATACTCGGAGATCAACTCACCGAGCCAGATGGCGAACATCGTCCCGGCTGTCATCGAAAGCAAAACCGTCAACGACTGGAGCCAGGTGTCGGCGTTGAACAACCCAAAAGGAAGGATGAACTGCCCCAAGGCCTGCATGGACAGTGAGTTGAAGATATTGATCTGTCCAATCGCGGAGAGCGCGGCCATGGGCACGGCAAGATAGTATGTCCATCTTTCCTGCCAGCGGCGGCCTTCGCGCGGATCTTCCTGCATCCTGCGCTGCAGGGCGGGGATGATCGGTATCAGCAATTGGATGATGATCTGCGCAGTGATGTACGGGTAGACACCCATCGATAGGAGCGAGAAGTTCGAGACTGTGCCGCCCGAAAGCAAATCCAGAAAGTCGAGGAATCCTCCCGTGCCCGACCTGGATAGGCGGAACGCTTCGAGAACGTCAAAATTGACACCGGGCGCAGGCACATTCGCCGCAAGGCGGTATATAGTCAGGATGATGAAGGTGATAATCAACTTGCGTCGAATATCCTCCGACTTCCAGAGATAACGCCAGCCTGAAAAGGTGGTCTTCATGAAAGTATCCTTTGTTACGCAATCAACTCAACCGAGCCGCCGGCCTTTTCGATCTTGGCTTTGGCTCCGGCACTGATACGATGCGCGCGAACCTTGAGGGCGATTGTCATCTCTCCGCGTCCAAGCACAACAACAGGGTTGCGTGCGTCGCGCAGCAGATGGGCTTTTTCGAGGGATTCCGGATTCACTTCCGCATCAGACTTGAATGCCTGCGAAAGCTGGTCGAGGTTTACCTCATTGTAAATAACCTGATTCGGCGGGGTAAATCCTTCACCGCGGATGAACGGCAGGCGACGGAAGAAGGGCAGGTTGCCGCCCTGACGATAGGCGTGACCGCCTTCACCGGAGCGCGCGCCCGCGCCTTTGGTGCCGCGACCGGCAGTCTTGCCCTGCCCTGCCGAAATGCCGCGACCCACGCGTTTGCGGTTCTTTTTCGAACCAACATTGGGTACGAGATCGTGAAGTTTCATAATTCAACCTACTCTTCGATCTTGAGCAGATGGATAATCTTGTTCAACATTCCGCGCAGGGCGGGGGTATCCTTATGCTCGACAGTTTGATGTAAACGGCGCAAACCGAGCGCCTTGACAGTGGACTTCTGATCCTTCGGGAAGCCAATATCGCTCTTGACCCAGGTGACACGCAGGGTCTTGACGGAAGTTTCCTTCTTCTTAGGCATGTTGCTTCCTCCGTTCCCAGAAGGGCATTAGCTCTTCCGCGCGCTTGCCGCGGCGGGCGGCTTCAATCGCCGGGGAGCGCAGTCCGTCCAATGCGCCGAAGGTTGCCATGACCACGTTCAGCACATTGGCGCTGCCCATGGATTTGGTGAGGATGTCGCGGACACCGGCCACTTCCAACACGGCGCGCACGCCGCCTGCCGCAATCACACCGGTTCCGGCGGATGCGGGCTTGAGGAAGACTTTGGCTCCAGCCACCTTGCCCAGAACTTCATGGGGAATGGTCGTGCCGAAGAGGCTTACCGCGCGCAAATCCTTGCGGGCGCGTTCGGAGGCCTTGCGCATGGCATCGGGGACGGCATTTGCCTTGCCTACGCCCATACCGACAGTTCCCTTCTTGTCGCCGACGACAACGGTCACGCGGAACTGGAAGCGGCGTCCGCCCTTGACGACCTTCGCTACACGGGCGATTTCGATCACACGCTCTTCGAATGCGTCCTGCGTTTCAAATTCCTGTTGTTGCTTTTCTGCAAATTGCTTTTCTGCCATATCTTTCTCCAGTGCAACTAGAACTGCAAGCCGCCTTCGCGCGCGGTGTCAGCCAAAGCCTTGACGCGCCCGGTGTAGCGGAAGCCGCCGCGGTCGAAAACGACAGCGGTGATGCCTTTGGCCTTGGCGCGTTCAGCAACCGCCTTTCCAACCACTTTAGCCTGCTCGGTCTTTTTCATACCCTTCACTTGTTCACGCAGTTCACGATCCACTGTGGAGGCAGAGATGAGGGTATTGCCATCGTAATCATCGATTACCTGGGCATATATCCCGGATACGCTCTTGAACACACTCAAGCGCGGGCGGCTGGGAGTGCCAGCCAGATTCTTGCGGACGCGCGCATGACGACGTTCGCGAGCAATGGAACGACTCTTGTTAGCCATGGCTTACTTGGCTCCTTTTCCGGCTTTACCGGCCTTGCGGCGGACGCGTTCGCCGAGGTAGCGCAGCCCCTTGCCGTGATACGGTTCGGGCGGACGCACCTTGCGAATGTTCGCAGCGACCTGTCCAACCAGTTCCTTGTCAAAGCCCAACACCTTGATCAGGCGGGTCTTTGCATCTGTTTCGAATGACACGCCGGTCGGGGGTTCCATCTTGACCGGGTGTGAGTAACCAACAAACAGGGAGAGGTTCTTTCCTTCCATTTCAGCGCGGTATCCCACGCCTTCCACCTGGAGGACGACCTCAAAACCCTTGCTGACGCCGTGAATCATGTTTGCGATCAGGGCGCGGGTGGTTCCATGCAGCGCGCGTTCGGCGGGATTTTCCGAATTGCGGGTAAAACTTAGCTGATTGTCTTCCTTTTTGATGCCAATCAGCGGAGAGAATGATCTCTTCATTTCGCCCTTCGGTCCCTTGACGCGGACTTCCAAACCGTCCACGTCCACCTGCACACCGCCGGGAATTTCAATGGGTAAACGACCAATACGGGACACGATAAACCTCCTACCACACCTTGGCGATGATTTCACCGCCAACGCCCAACTGTCGGGCGCGTGCGCCGGTCATGACACCCTTGGGAGTGGAGAGAATAGCAACGCCAATTCCCGAAAGCACCCAGGGGATGTCCGTCTTCTTGGTGTAGATGCGGCGGCCGGGTTTGCTTACGCGTTCCAGACCTGAAATCACCGGGCGGCGCTGACGGCGTTCGCCCACGTACTTGATCTTCACACGCAGGACCTTCTGTCCTTCGTGATCACCTTCCACCACTTCATAACCTTCGAGAAAGCCTTCATCCTTGAGGATCTTGGCGATCTCCAGTTTAATCTTCGAGTTGGGCATTGCAACCTGAGCATGGCCAGCCAGCACAGCATTGCGGATGCGGGTCAACATATCAGCGATCGGATCAGTAAATGACATGATCTTCCTCCACCTGGGGCTACCAGGACGCCTTCACGACGCCGGGGATTTTGCCCGTCAACGCCAGTTCACGGAAGCAAATACGGCACAAGCCAAAGCGTCGAATATACCCGCGCGGGCGTCCGCAGCGCTGACAGCGATTGCGCACCTGTACGGTATGTCTGCGGCGCAATTCACGATACTGCATACATTTCTTTGCCATTGGTTATGCTTCCTTCCTGCTGCTAAACGGCATTCCAAGCGCCTTCAAGAGCGCGCGTGCATGATCGTCCGTTCTGGCGGAGGTCACGATGGTGACTTCCATGCCGCGCAGTTTATCGATTTTGTCATACTCGATCTCGGGAAAGACCAGTTGGTCCTTGAGACCGAGGGTGTAATTGCCTCGGCCATCGAACGCGTTGGCTGAAACGCCGCGGAAGTCACGCACGCGAGGCAGGGCAATGTTCACAAGGCGGTCATAAAAGGCCCACATGCGCGGTCCGCGCAAAGTCACCTTCGCGCCGATAATCCGCCCTTCGCGCAATTTGAAGTTCGCAATACTTTTACGCGCCTTGGTTTGCACGGGTTTCTGACCGGTAATCTGCATCAGGTCGGCCACAGCGGCATCGAGCGCCTTGGGGTTGTCCATCGCCTCGCCAAGCCCAATGTTCAAGACAATCTTTTCAAGGGACGGCACCTGCATGACGTTCTTCAAACCTAACGACTTGAAGAGAGCCGGAGCCACTTCCTTTTTGTATAGTTCCTGCATTCTATTCATATTTCATCTGCTCCACGGCCTAGTCAATCGCGGTTTCACAGTTCTTGCAGACCCGGTGCGCCCCCTCGGTGTCACGCTGGACACCAACACGGGTAGGCTCGCCACATTTCGGGCAGACAAGCATCACATTGGAGATATCCACTGGCGCCTCGAGTTGGATTCGGCCTGGTTTCATGTTGCGTCCAGCCTGGGTCTGCACCTGTTTCTGGTGTTTGGTGCGGATGTTGACACCCGTCACCACCACGCGACGGTCATCGAGAAGAACGTTGATGACTTCGCCGCGCTTGCCCTTGTCTTCGAGGCGGCCGCTGATTATTTCCACTGTATCGCCTTTTCGAATCTTTACTTTCATTCTTCGCTCCTACAGCACTTCCGGGGCAAGCGATACGATCTTCATGTAGCCCATGTCGCGCAGTTCGCGCGCGACGGGTCCGAAAATACGCGTGCCTTTCGGGTTTTCGCCGTCGGCATCCAGAATGACCGCGGCATTATCATCAAAGCGGATGTACGAGCCGTCCTCGCGGCGCCATTCCTTCGTGCAGCGGACGATGACGGCTTTGACGATTTCACTCTTCTTCACCGAGCCCTGCGGCGCGGCGGCTTTTACGGTTGCAACCACGACATCACCGATGGAGCCATAACGGCGGGTGGAACCGCCCAGCACGTGAATGACGAGCAGTTCGCGCGCGCCGGTGTTGTCGGCAACCTTCAATCGAGACTCCTGTTGAATCATGGCTTATTCTCCCACGCCCTGATCGGCGGTGCGGGTCTCGCGCTTGACAACGGCTTCGACAGCCCAACGCTTATCGCGGGACAGGGGGCGAGTCTCAACGATTTGAACCTCATCACCAATCTGGCAGCCGATCTCATCGTGCGCCTTGACGCGCGCGCTGGAGTAAACCACCTTCTTGTAGAGCGGGTGGCGGTATTTGCGGGTGATTTCCACCACCACGGTTTTGGTCATTTTGTTGCTGGTGACCACGCCAGTCATACGACGACGGTTGTTCATTTGGCACCTTCCACGGCGACGCTCTCGGTCTGACGCAGGATCGTTTCCATGCGGGCGATGTTGCGGCGCAGGACCCGCAGGTGGCTGGTGTCGGTCAACTGGCCGGTCACCTGCTGGAAGCGCAGATTCATCAACTCGTGGCGCAAATCGTCAAGCTTGGTGCGGATTTCCGCCGCCGCCAATTTGCGGATTTCTTCGACTTTCATGGCTTTCATGGTTTATTCTCCTCCTCCGTGGCGGGCCACAACCTTGGTCTTGATGGAGAATTTGTACATGGCGCTCCGTAAAGCCTCGGTGGCGATATCGGCGGGCAGACCGCCCACTTCGAACATCACACGTCCGGGCTTGACTGGCGCGACGTAGTATTCCACGTTGCCCTTACCAGAACCCATGCGGGTCTCCGGCGGCTTGTGAGTGTAGGGTTTGTACGGGAAAATGCGGATCCAAACCTTGCCGCGGCGCTTCATGCCACGGACAATCGTGCGGCGGGCCGCTTCAATTTGACGGGCTGTAATCCAACCCGGTTCCAACGCTTGCAGACCGAACTCGCCGAAGGAAACTTCCGCGCCGCGGAAGGCCTTTCCTGTCATGCGACCGCGCATCTGCTTGCGCCACTTTACACGTTTCGGCATCAACATATCAAAAACCTCATCTGGATGCGGCGTCGCGACTTACTCGCTGACGTACACGCCTTCCGTTGCTTCAACTTTTTCTTCCACTTCCGGTGTGACTTCGCCTTTGTAAATCCAGACCTTGACGCCGAGTTGACCGTAGGTAGTCAAGGCTTCGGTGGTAGCAAAGTCAAGATTGGCGCGCAGGGTTTGCAGAGGCACACGGCCTTCGCGCAACCAAACATCGCGGGACATTTCCGCGCCGCCCAAACGTCCACCGACTAAAATTTTGACACCTTCGGCGCCCTGCTTGATGGCCTGTTGAATAGCGCGTTTCATGGCGCGGCGATAGGCAATGCGGCGCTCCAACTGGTCGGCAATATTTTTGGCAACCAGCATGGCATCGGTGTCGGGGGAGGTGATCTCCTTGATATCGAGTTCAACTTTCTTGCCAACCAGAGACTCAAATGCCTGGCGGATCTTCTTCACGCCTTCGCCCTTGCGTCCGATCAAAATACCGGGTTTGGCAGTGTGAATGGAAATGCGAATCTTGCCTGGCGTGCGTTCAACGTCCACGCGGGAAATGCCCGCCTTGCCGTCCCTGACAGCTTCGGGCAGTTGACTGCGAAGTTCGCGGACTTTTTCGTCAGCCGCCGCGCCGCCCTTGGAAAATTTTCCAAGCAACAGACCGCGGATGGCGAAGTCCTGGTGCAACTGCTGGCGGTATTGCGCGCCTTCGGCAAACCAGCGTCCACCCCAGGGTTGATTGATTCCCAAACGAAAACCAACAGGATGTACTTTACGACCCATATCTTCTCCTTACGCTCCGCGCTCTCGCAAAATAACGGTGACGTGCGAACTGCGGCGCAATATCGGCTTGAAACGACCGCGCGCGCCAAAGCGACGCCACTTGCGGGTGGGCGCCTCGTCGGCAGTAATCTTGGCGACGAACAAATCATCGCGGCTGACGCCAAAGTTTTCCTCGGCATTGGCCACCGCCGAAGCGACCAGCTTATGCACATGCAGAGCGGCGCCTTTGTTCACGAAGCGCAAAATTTCCAAGGCCTCGTTCGCGCTTTTGCCGCGCACCATATCGATCACAGAGCGGACTTTCTGCGCGGAAACGGAGAGATTGCGGGTTTTGGCTTGAATATCATGCATGATTCACTCTCCTTACGCCGCGGCTTCCTTGGTCTGGTGACCGCGGAACGTGCGTGTCGGGGCGAATTCGCCCAAACGGTGACCGACCATGTTTTCAGTGACGTAAATCGGCACATGACGGCGTCCATCGTGAACCGCGATCGTATGTCCCACCATCTGCGGGAAAATCACAGAAGCGCGGCTCCACGTGCGGACGACTTTCTTTTCATTCTTCTGGTTCATAGCCTCGATGCGTTTGAGGAGTTTCGCCTCAATGAACGGGCCTTTTTTCAATGATCGTGACATATATGCGTACCTCGTCTAAATTCTAGCGGCTCGTCTTACTGCGACGGCGCACGATGTACTGGTCGGTCTTCTTATTACGGCGGGTCTTCTTGCCGAGGGTGGGTTTGCCCCACGGACTCTTGGGACCCGGCAGACCGATTGGCTGGCGACCTTCACCACCACCATGAGGATGGTCGCGGGGACTCATCGCAGTTCCACGGACAGTTGGGCGGATGCCCATGTGACGTTTGCGTCCGGCCTTGCCCAGTTTGACATTGCTGTGGTCGAGATTTCCGACCTGACCGATGGTCGCGTAGCAAACCTGGTGGATCAGACGAACCTCGCCGGAGGGCATGCGGATCTGGGCAAAATCGCCTTCCTTGGCGAGCAGTTGCGCCGCGCCGCCAGCCGAACGTACCATCTGCGCTCCCTTGCCAGCCTTAATCTCGATATTGTGGATAAGGGTGCCCACAGGAATATTGCTGATGGGCAGGGCATTGCCGGGACGAATCTCGGCGTTGGGACCGGACATCACGGTGTCGCCAACTTTCAAGTCGAGGGGCGAAATGATGTAACGCTTCTCGCCATCCACATAGTAGAGCAGGGCGAGGCGTGCAGTACGGTTCGGGTCGTACTCAACGGCAGCCACTTTGGCGGGGATGCCATGCTTTTCACGTTTGAAGTCCACAATGCGGATGAAGCGACGTGAGCCGCCGCCGCGATGACGGACGGTGACGCGTCCCTGGGCATTGCGCCCGCCACGCGCCTGGCGCATGACCATCAAGGAACGTTCGGGGACGCTCTTGGTGATTTCTTCAAAAGCGTAGCCGGTCATGTCGCGCATGCCGGGTGTTACGGGTTTGTATTTTTTGACTGCCATTATTGCACCCCTTCAAAGATTTCGAGGGATTTACTTCCAGCAGCGAGGGTCACAATTGCCTTCTTGTAGGCAGGACGGCGAACCAGCACGCGGCGGCTCTTGGCCCGGCGTCCGCGCTTTGCGGGCGCGTTGAGAATGTTCACGTTCGCCACAGTGACGTCGAAGAGGGTTTCCACCGCGTCCTTCACCTGGGTGCGGGTGGCGGAGTTGGCAACGACAAAAGCGTACTGACCCAATTTGCTGGAATTTCGGTTGGATTTTTCCGTCACCAATGGGCGGACGAGGACATTGTAGATCGTGGTCATGTCTCTCTCCTATCCAAGGTGCGCTACGAGCGCATCGATCGTTTTGAGCGGCAGGACGACTTTTTGGAAATTGAGGACGTCGCGCACGTTCAAATAGTTTGCCAGCATGACCTTGGCGCTTGCAATGTTGCCAGCGGAGCGTATTACGTTTTCGTAATTCTGGTCTTTGGCGGGCATCAATAATAAAGCGGTGGCATCGCCGACCCACTTGCCGAGGGTCTCGGCCATCACACGGGTCTTCAGTTCGGTGACTTCAAAATCATCCACCACAACGATACCGGCCTCGGCGGCTTTGGCAGACAACACCGAGCGCAGGGCGGCCTGGCGCATTTTCTTCGGCATGCGCTGTTCGTAGCTGCGGGGATGCGGTGTGTGGATACGTCCACCGCCCACCCACTGCGCGGCATTGGTCGAACCCTGGCGGGCGCGCCCTGTTCCCTTCTGCTTGAAGGGTTTTCGTCCGCCGCCTGCAACTTCTCCACGGACCTTGGTCTCATGGGTGCCGAGGCGGGCATTGGCCATTTGGCGGGTATATGCCTGGTGCATCAGGTCCATATTTATGGGGGCTTCGAAAATGCTCGCGGGCAATTCCATCTCGCGGACTTTCGCGCCCTTCAAATCAAGAACATCTACTTTCATGGTAATCTGGCTCCCGTTTCTGCGCGCCTATTGCTTGCGCGACTCCTTGATCATGACGAGACCGCCCTTCCCGCCGGGAACTGCGCCATGGACGGCAAGCAGGTTGCGTTCCGTGTCCACCATGACAACCTTGATATTCTGCGCGGTGACGCGGTCCACGCCCATGTGCCCGGCGCCGCGCGAACCCTTGTAGACACGACCCGGGGTCGTGCCAGAGCCACGCGAACCGGGAGCGCGGTTGCGGTCGGAAGTGCCATGGGTGGCGTTCATGCCATGGAAATGGTAGCGCTTGACGCCACCGGCAAAGCCCTTGCCCTTGCTGACGCCGATCACATCCACGCGCTCGCCAACGGTAAAAGCGTCGCCGACAGTTACTTTGTCGCCGACCTTTAGTCCATGTTCCTTGGAACGAAACTCACGCAGGTAACGCAAAGGGGAAATCTCATTGGCTTTCAGATGACCCATCTCACCGCCTGTCAGACGCTTGGGGTTCACTTCACCAAAGCCCAGTTGGACGGCGGAATAACCTTCCTTTTCCGGCATACGAACCTGGGTAACGTAACATGGCCCAGCTTCAATGAGTGTCACCGTATAGGCAACACCTTGCTCATCGAAGATCTGGGTCATGCCAATCTTCTTACCTATCAGCCCTTTCAACATACTCGATTTTCTCCTTATAGAAAATATTGACGAGACTGCCAGCCGGGGCAACGGCCGCATCATCTCCGTGCAGCACAGTCAGACAGGATTGGGAGGCGAATTTCTGTTTGTGTTCGCGCCCGAACCAGCTCTTGCGCTGTCTCTTATCTCGCAACCGGCAAATGACAGACGCTATTTGCCGGCGACAAGCTATAAGCTGTTAAATTTTGATTTCGATATCAACACCTGCAGGCAGGTTCAGACGCATCAACATGTCGATGGTCTTGGAGTCCGGGTCCAATACATCAATCAGACGGTTATGGGTACGGATCTCGAAATGCTCGTGCGAATCCTTGTCGATGAAGGTGGAGCGCCGTATTGTAAAGCGTTCAATCTTACTTGGCAAGGGTACGGGACCGACAACCTGGGCGCCCGTTCGTTCGGCAGTTTCGACAATCCGCTTGGCGGATTGATCGAGAACACGATGGTCATAAGCTTTGAGGCGGATGCGGATTTTCTGTTTAGCCATCATCTCTCACCTATTCGATGATCTTGGTGACGACACCCGCGCCGACGGTCAGGCCGCCTTCGCGAATGGCGAACTTCGATCCCTGTTCCAACGCCACCGGCACGATCAACTCCACCGTCAGGT
>DAOUAS010000111.1:0-14389 GCA_034433295.1 Anaerolineales bacterium
GAAGCCACCATCCAGTCCGTGCTGACACAGGATTATCCGCGCATCGAATACATCATCATTGACGGCGGTTCAACGGATGGCAGTGTGGAAATCATCAAGAGATACGAAGACAAACTTGCCTGGTGGGTGAGCAAAAAGGACAAAGGTCAAACCGACGCCATCAACAAAGGCTTTGCGCGGGCAAAGGGCGACATCCTCGCCTGGATCAATTCGGACGATACCTATAACCCGCGCGCGGTAGGTCAGGCAGTGAAATATTTGGTTGAACATTCCGAAGTGGGAATGGTCTATGCCGACTGCGACTTCATTGACGAGAAAGGCAGGGTTATCGGCACGTTCAACGCCGCGCAGACCGATTACCGTAAACTGCGTCAGGGTTACGTCCACATCCCGCAGCAGACCATGTTCTTCCGCGCGAAATATTGGAAGGAATTTGGTCCGCTCGACCCGTCATTTTACTTTGCCATGGATTACGACCTGTGGACCCGCATCGCCGCTCACGCACCGTTGAAATACGTGGCCGGTCAAACCTGGTCGAATTTTCGCATCCACAACTTTGGTAAAACCTCCGCCGACGACGACCGCTGCTGGCCCGAAATGCTCCATGTGCATTATCGTAACGGCGGCAGTTTCTTTTCTATCATTGTGGCAAAATATTACCTGAGAAAAATCATCGGTCCGCTCTGGAAGTGGCGGATAAAGAAGACAGGTAAAACAAGTAAACAAGTAAACAAGTAAACAAGTCTGATTCATCCTTCATCTTTCATCCCTCATCCTTTCCCCATGAATTATCTCTTAAATCCTCCCTCCCTCGATGATCTCATCCGTCTGCTCAAGGCTTGGCGTTTTTGGATGCTCGGCGCAATTTTTGGCGCTTTGCTCGGCGCGGTAGTTTACTACATTGTCCCGCCGCCATATCGCGCGAAAGCCACTGTCAACGTGGATTTCAACCTTGAGCAAGCTTGGCCCAAAGATACAGACCGTCAGCAGTTTTATTATCTCGAACGTGAGTCGCGCAAGTTGGAGGAAATCGCCTGGTCGGACGAAATCATGGATCAATTGTCGTCCAAGTTCGGCTTTTCGGTGGAGGAACTGCGCGGCAGGAAACTGCAACTCAGTCAACCCGCCGAGGCTGGCTGGCATTTCTACGCCAACGATGCCAACCGCAAAACCGCCGACGCCTTGGCCTCCGCATGGTCAACGGCTTTTGTCTCCGAGGTTCAAGCGGAGATCAAATCTGGAAACATCAACGAGTTTGTCAAACTCGAAGCTACACAGGCGAAAAACCTTCCCAAAGAACGCAGCATTCCAATCAGTGGATATTTACTGGCTGGCTCGGTTGGGTTGCTTGCCATTGCCGTCTTTGTTGTGCTGTTTGTAAAGCCGTCGGGACGCTGAAAAACGCAGATGAACGCTGAACGAATTTCGGACTCTATCAATAAAATCATCCGCATCCTGTGGGGGGCGACTTTGCTCACCCTGCCCGTGACCAGTTTTCGCTGGTTTCCGCTTATTGGCGAAGGCACATACGTCCGCCCGCTGGCGTTGTATCCGCTGGCGGCGTTGATTCCGCTGTTGCTGATTCAGTGGCGGCGCGGAAGAATCAAACTCAACTGGGCGGGGGCGTTGATTCCGCTTGGGGCGTTGACCCTGTTTATCGTCGCAGCAACCAGCTTCGGGTGGTTGATCGATCCCATCCCGTTGCGCGGACAAACCTATTCGGGTCGCTCCGTCCGCGCGCTGGTCACCCTCTTCATCGGCATCGCCTTTTTCGTTTCCGCCGTGTGGATGAACAAGGACGAAGAGGATTTTCGATTCACCGTCCGCTGGCTGCTGGCGGGCTTGTGCCTCGACCTCGCGTGGAGCGGCTTGCAGGCGGTGACCTTTTACACGGGCTTGCTGAAAAAAGAAATGGTCACACATTGGCAGCTTGCGTTTTCGATGCGCGAACTCGTCCGCACGAACCGCATTTCTGGGTTGGCGTATGAGCCTGCCTGGCTTGCGGGACAACTCGCCACAACCTTCATCCCGTTTTTGTTTGCCGCCGTGCTGACGAATTTTCGCCTGACCCGCTTCAAGTGGCTGGAGCCGATTTTGCTTGGGCTTTCGCTGTTGGTCGTCCTGGCGACCTATTCCCGCGGCGGACTGCTGATCACCCTCGCGGCGGCCGGCCTGACCTTTTTATTCTTCGGCTTCGACTTTATCCGCTCGGCATGGAAATGGTTTGCAGACGGTTTTCGTAGACATCTTCTGGATATACTGTTCCGCCTCGGCATGGTTGCCGCTGTGATCGCTGTTCTTGCGGGTGCGTTCCTCTTTCTTGGGCAGAAGAATTTCTTCCGCCGCATGTGGGAGACGGATGCCGAGAACCTGACCGAATATCTAGTGGACATCAACGCCGGAGCGCGCGGCGCATACACCGCCGGGGCTTTATCCGCCTTCGAGGATTACCCGCTGACCGGGGTCGGGCTTGGCGCAAGCGGTTTTTACATCTACCAAAACCTGCCCGATTGGTCGCTGACCACCGTGCCTGAAATTGCCAAACAGATGAATCCCGAAAATCGCCTGTACCCCAACCCCAAGAACCTTTACGTCCGCCTGCTGGCTGAGACGGGGTTGATCGGCTTCTTTTTGTTTATTGCATTTCAATTACATGTGCTGGGAGATGTGCTAAACTTGTTGCGCCGCGGGCAACACTGGGCGCGCTTTGCCGCAGTCGCCGGAGTATTTGCATGGCTGGCAATCGCATTTTATAATTTCACACAGGATTCGCTCACAACACCAAATATCTGGCTGGCGCCGGGGATATTGGTGGGGCTGGCGGCAGCGTCTGGAGACGTTGCATTCCAAAAAAATAAGGAAATCAAATGATCGTTCTCTCTGTTGGTATGCCCCGCGCCGGTTCAGGCTGGCACTACAACCTCATCCACGATTTGATGGAGACCACAGGCTGCGCCGATGCGCGTGACATCCGCGAGCGTTACAAGCTGCAAAAAATCCTCACCGAGGTCAACTGTAACATTGGCGTACTTTCGGCACGACGACTGGCAATGGTGACTGTCCCCGGTTTGTTCCATACTTTCGCCATCAAGGCCCATGCCGGGCCGTCCCCTTCGTCACGCTTGCTGGCTCGATTGGGGATGCTGCGAATCACCTACATTTACCGCGACCCGCGCGATGCCATGCTCTCGGCGTATGATTTTGGTCAGCGCTCCCTGACGAAAGGACGCCCCAACGCTTTTTCGCACCTCTCCGATTTCGGCAAAAGCGTGGACTTCATGATGGAATACGTCCGCATCTGGGAAAAATGGATGAACGAGAAGAAAGTGCTGATCGCCCGTTACGAAGACCTGCTGACAAATTACGAAGTCGAATCCGCCAAACTGGTGGACTATCTCAAGTTGGACAGAACCAACCCGCAGGTTGCGGCGGTGGTTGACAAATACCGCCCCGGCGCGGCGGAAGGTCAACAGGGTCTGCATTTCTTCAAAGGCAAAATCGGCCGCTTCCGCGAAGCGTATAATGAAGGGCAGAAATCGATTCTCAAGGAAAAGTTATCCGCCTATTTGCCCCGCATGGGATACGATGTGTAATTCACCTGTAAGTTGCCCTCTCCAGCGTTTTTCGTTATCATAGGGAAATTATGCTGCGTAAATACGAAATGCCCTACATGGCAGACTGGTTCGCCATTTCACTGAGATGGATCATGCTCGTCGGCCTGATCGTCTCTCTTGGGCTTGCAGGCAAACTTGCATTATCGGTTTCATGGCCGTTAGGGCTGCTCATTGCCTGGAATCTGATAATGACTGCGCTGGCAGGATTGAACGTGCGCATCCCCTATCATCGGCCGATCAGCATGGTAGTCGACCTTGTCTTCTCGGCGGCCTTTTTCTGGGTGCAGGGAGGTTTGTTTGGCCCGGCGGTTTGGAGCGGGTTGCTGCCGGTGCTGACGGGATCGATCTATTATGAATTGCCGGGGTCCCTGGTCTCTTCCGTGATATTTTCCGGCTTGATGATTTTTGCAGGAATCAAGGCCGGGGGGGATCTACCGGTTGCAATAGTTGCTTCGGTCATACAAATCCTGTTGGGGTTGATGTTCGGTTTCCTCGGTCAACGGCTGATCGTGCATATGAGAAAAAACCGCGCCTTGTGGCTGGATTCAGAGGAAAGAAAGAGAGCCATGCACGCCGAACGTATGCGCGCAATCTATGAATTGACCACCACGCTTTCCTCCACGCTGAGCTACAAACGGGTGCTCGAATCCGCGTTGAATTTGAGCGCAACGGCCCTGAACCCCGACCCGGAGCAACTGCTCACCGATCCATTGACGGGTGCCGTGATGTTGTTCAACGGCGGCAAATTGCGGATCGGCTCCGCGCGGCGCTTCACCAACGCCGACATGCGTATCACCTTCGACGCGGCCGAAGGCATCCTCAAAAAAGCCATCGATGAAGGCGATCCCATTTTCGTCAAAGATATTGGTTACGATCCCGAACTGGGGCGCGTGGTTGGTTTGCGAAACTGCACCAGCGGATATTGTTTCCCGCTGCGCAGCGGATTCAACGTCTACGGCGCGCTTTTGTTTGCCCATCCCGAGCCTGATTATTTCACCGCCGAGCGCCGCGACCTGCTCGACATCATCGGCCGCCAGGCCGTGATTGCGATCCAGAACGCGCGGTTATATCAGGACCTGGTCGAAGAAAAGGAACGCATGGTGGAAATCCATGAAGAGGCGCGCAAGAAACTGGCGCGCGACCTGCACGACGGTCCCACCCAGTCCGTGGCGGCCATGGCCATGCGGTTGAACATTACGAAGCGCATGATGACCAAGGATGTAAAAGCGGCCGCGGATGAACTTGCCAAGTTGGAAGAATTGGCGCATCGCACCACGAAGGAAATCCGCCACATGCTTTTCACCCTGCGCCCGCTCATCCTCGAATCGCAGGGGCTGATTGCGGCTCTGCAATCCATGTCCGACAAGATGATGGAAACATACAGCCAAAGAGTCACGTTGAACATAGACGAACAGGTCACTTCCCAGTTGGAAATGGGCAAGCAGGGCGTGATCTTCTACATCATCGAAGAGGCTGTAAACAATGCCCGCAAGCATGCCTCCGCCCCTGTGATTGCCGTGAGCATGAAACTGGTCGAACCCGGCATCGCTCTGCTCGAAATTGCGGATAACGGCGCGGGCTTCGACGTGAAGGCTGTGACGGAAGCGTACGACAAACGGACAAGCAGCAGTCTGGGAATGGTCAATTTACAGGAGCGCGCCGAACTTGTTAACGGAATGCTCCAGATCGAATCCGCGCCCAGAAAGGGGACAAAGGTGCAGGTGTATATCCCGCTGACGGAGGATGCCGCCGACCGGCTACACCATCCCCACCGCTAGCAAGAAAAGATTTGCTTCAAAAGAGGAATGGCATTCATGACCGCCTTGGACCGATGGCTAAGGCGGTTTTTTTCTTCCATTTCCAACTCGGCCATGGTTTTGCCTAATTCGGGAAACAAAAAGATGGGGTCGTAGCCGAATCCACCCGTGCCGCGTTCTTCGGGGATGATTTCACCGTAGCAATTTCCATCCACAATTTGGACATCCCCTCCGGGAATTGCAATCGCAATCGTGGCGTGGAAGCGCGCTGTCCACGGGCGCGGCTTGCTTTGCAGGTTCTCCAGCATGTAGGCGCGGCGGTCGGCATCGTTTGCGCCGGGCTTGGGATGGTAGCGGGCGGAATGTAAACCGGGCGCTCCGTCAAGGGCATCCACTTCGAGACCGGAATCGTCGGCGAGGGAAATTAGTCCGCTGGATTGGGCGAAGGCGATGGCTTTCTTTTTGGCGTTTTCGATGTAAGTCTCCCCATCCTCTTCTACATCAAGTTTGAGCCCGATGTCGGCAGGGGTGACGAGTTCAAGACCCGTCTCTTTGAGCAGGTCCTGTAATTCGATTACTTTTCCTTTGTTGTTTGTCGCGATGAGAAGTTGGTTCATTTTTTACCTTGTATTTTTTGTATCGCCCATTGGGCGTGTTCACCGAGAAGAGGCTCATCGTCTTGCGCAGCTTGTTCGAGAAAGGGGAGGTCGTCGGGGTCGCCGTTGTTTCCACTTGCCAAGGCCAGGTTGCGGAGGTAGCCGCGCCGCTTGGCACGTTTGATCGAACTGCGCTTGAAGCGTTGATTGAACTCGACGGACGACAGGGTCAGGTCTTGGGCGGAGGAGCGAAGCGACGGAGCCGGCTCAAGGGCAGAGTCAGGCTGGACAGAGAATCGATTCCACGGGCAGACCATCTGGCAGACGTCGCAGCCAAAGACCCAGTTCCCGATTTGAGGTCGCAACTCTTCGGGGCTGTCCGCTTTGTTTTCGATGGTGAGGTAGGAGATGCAGCGGCGGGAATCGAGCGTGCGGTTGAGGAGGATCGCTTGCGTAGGGCAGGCGTCGATGCAGCGTGTGCATGTGCCGCAGTGGTCGGTGACGAGGGCCTCGTCGGGTTCGAGTTCCAACCCAAGCAAAATTTCAGCCAGCAAAAAAGTGGAGCCAACCTTCGGGTTAATCAGCATGGAGTTTTTACCGATCCAGCCCAGCCCGGCACGTTGGGCAAGCTCGCGTTCGAGGATGGGACCGGTGTCGGTGTAGTATCGGTTGGGGACGGGATGCCCAACCTGTTCTTCGATGAACTCGACGATTTGTTGCAGGCGCGGGGGGATGACGTCGTGGTAGTCTTCGCCGAGGGCGTAGGAGGCGATATGGAAAGTCGAAGGTCGAAGGTCGAAGGTCAAAGGCTGGTAGGGTAACGCCAGCACCAAAATGGATTTACATTCGGGGAGGATTTGTTTCGGGTCGGCGCGGCGGATTCGGCTGCGGTCTTCAGCAAGGTAGTCCATACCGGCGTGGTTTCCTTGTTTCAACCAGTTTGCAAAAATGCCGTAGTGAGTGGGAGGTTCAGGAGAAGTAACGCCAGTCAGGATATATCCCAACTGGCGCGCTTTTTCCTTGATGGACTGTTTGAGTGTACTGGTCAATTGTTATTTGACAACGATCTTGACAAAGATTGCCTTGCCAAATGGCTGACCTTTGGCATTTGCCATTTGCCAGGCGCTGGTATATTCGCCAAGGGCGGTGGGGGCCTTGAAATTGACCGACACGTCGATTTCCTGTCCCACTTGCACCACAGTGCCAAGCGGCACAGGCGCGCCGCTCATCCGGTCCGAGTAACCGGCATAAATGAGTCCATAGCCATCGCCCCAGGAACAAATGCCCGTATTCTTGATCTTCCAGGTTTTGACAAAATCCTGTCCGGGAGTCATTTGTGTGCCGTCCAGGACGGTCACATCCACTGTAACGGGGTCGAAGGAATAATCGTCACATAATTGGCCGGGGGTGCCAAGCGCAATCTGCGTAGGATCGGTGGCATAGGCGATGGTTGGCGTTGCCGTGGGTGGTTCAGGAGTGGGCGTCGGCTGGGGAGTTTCGGTGGGCATCGGGGTGGGGGTAAATGCTGCGGCGGTCAGCGTGAATTCCGCAACAACGGTGTACGCCGCCGAGGTGCGGACAGCCATTACGTCAGGGGTCGGCACGATGGGGGTCGCCGGGGCGCAGGCGGCAAGGATCAAGACGGACAATAATACGAATATGAAGAATTTGAGTTTCATAAATCCTCTCTTTACTTTTGGTTGATCATGTATTTGATCCACACCATGGAGCCAAAATAGTTGCCTCCGTCGTCCTTTAGCTTCCAAACGCCAATATGCTCGCCGGGAGTTTTACTTGCCTTGAATTTGACAATGAGGGTGATGCCCTTCTGCGGCTCGACATGATCGGTGGACTTTTGAAAGACAATATCCGAGCCATTAAACCCTTCCGTGGAATAGGTTGACAGGAAGGCAAAGACGTAACCTTCATCCCAGGCGCAGGAGCCTGTATTCAAGAACTCGAAACTTTTCTGATAATCCTTGCCAGCCTCGAGGTACGCCCCGTCATAGGGAGCGCTCTCACTGATCAGGATGCCATCATTACAGCCGTTTTTCGTGGTGATGGTGGCAACCGCGCCTGCCACGGTTGGCACAGGAGACAATACCACCGGGGTCAGTCCGGGCAGGGGGGTATTGAATGCAAACGGCGTAGGGGTTTCGACACCTCCGCCAATGGGGGCAAAGGTGGGAGGGGCGGCCAACGTGGAGGTTGGCATCAGGGTATTGGTTGGCATCAGGGTGGGGGTATAGGCCGCCACCGCCTGAGTCATGACCTGATTGAACGCCTCCGTTTGTATCGCGCCAACGTCGAGCGTAGGCGCCGGGGTGGCGCCCATATTGCACGAACTCAGAATAATGGCCGAGGCGATGAAACCAATCAGCCATTTTAATCTTCGAGCCTTCATATTCAGGACCTCCAAAAGTAATTGACTCGCCTGTATTGCAATTGTCCCAGGGGCTTTTTCGATGAAAACTCGTTTGCTGTTTTTACCTTCGGGACGCTCCGCAAGTTGAGTTAACTTATTATAACGCACCTACGGGACGGGTGTGTCGGTTGGCGTGGGGGTCGGGGTTTGTGTTTCCGTAAAGGTCGGCGTGAAAGTAAACGTGGGAATGAACGTCTGCGTTGGCGTGGGGGTTTGTGTCGGAGTCCGCGTGGAGGTGGGAGTGGGCGTAAAGGTGGCGGGCGGCTTCCCCTGGCGAACAATCCTCGGATTCAACCAGACGGCATGATCCTGAGTTGGGGAACCGTTGGCGCTGACCACAAGAATGAACTTGACCGTTTCATCCTCCAGGGCGCTCAAATCCAGGTCCACCAGATAATATTTGCCTTCGCACACTTCGCGCCAACTTGCCAGGGTTTTGACTTTTCCATTGTTCTTGTAATCGAGGCGGAAGACCACGTCGCACTTTTTGGCGCGGTACTCGCAGTTGATCAGTGAGCGGAAGCGATCTCCCTCTCGAACGGTGAAAGAGGGATACTGTCCACTGATGAAGCCGTTGTTCCTCCCTTTTGGCAGGGTGAACAACGCGGGTCCATCCTCGGGATCGCCGTCCTCAAGGGTCACTGTGTTTAGTTTCATCACAAAGCCGGTTTCATCGTTATCGTCGCCGGGGCAGGGAAGATCGCGGTCATTGTTCGTCCAATTCGCATCGCAGTAGTTGTTCGCAAAATCGTAGGCGACATATTCAACGCCGCCGACTTTGACATCCACCCAAAAGGCGGAATCTGCCTGGGGACCAAACCCGAACAAAGCGCCGGACTCATTGCGTAATTTCCAATAGCCGCGATAATTCCCCTTCTTCCCGGGGGCGACCAGTGTGACAGATAATTCAATGACATCGCCGGGGTTGACATTTCGTGGAAGCGCAACAAACGAGGGCCCGTCCATCAGGTCGCCGCCGTTGAACACCAGCGCGTAAGATGGGGTCCAGGAGCAGGCGCCGACGTTTTTCAGTTTCCAGGTTTTGACAAACCCCTTGCCTTGCGAAACAAGGCTGCCATCCGGATAGGTGACATCGCCCAGGAATTGGATCGCATCACAGCGGACAGTGGGGATCGGGGTCGGGGGGTTGAATGTCACCGTTGTTGGGGTGGGGGTTGGAGTGGGAGGGGGGAGTCCGGGAGTGGGCGTCTGTGCCGGCGATGTAACGGTGGACTCCAAAGTCTGGGCCGAGGCAGTGTAAAGTCCGTTCAGCGTGGCAAAGGTGTCGGGCGTCGCGGGGCTTGCGCCCAAGTTGCAAGCCAATTGGGTGATGATAATCAACACGGCAGGCAGAATTAACACGTTTTTTTTGACGGGCATGGTTTCCTCCAGAAATTGGTTCTCCAGAGATTAAAGACGAATTATCCACTGCAATGGTTCCCGGCAAAAAAGAAACCGGCGAACCGGCTTCTTTTTCATTCTACAATTTCTCGAAAGCCGGGAAGATTAACCTCCGCAGGTCTTGGTAAATTCGATGCGGGGATATTCCTGATAGACAGGGTCTGTGATGATGAGGGCGAACCAGCGCGTTACGTTATTAGTGGCAATATGGAGTTTCCATTCCCGCGTCAGCGTAAAGGTAGTGGCGGATTCGATCTTCATGGTTTTCGGCGAGGAATTATTCCCGTCGCTTTGCGCCCAATAATATGTAAATTCGATGGGGCCGGTGGTCGCAAGGGTGGCGGTCACAATGTAGTTGATGTTTGCCGGGCAGCCCGAGGGTGGGTCCTGAACCAGTTGGAAATCGATTGCCCTGACCCCATATTTGGGCTTGGTCAGGGACGAAACCTCGATTTTTGCAAAGAAGGGCGCACTGTACTGTCCCACACCGAATTCGATGCCATCGGGGGTTTGGAGCATCCACTCCGAGTTATAGATGGCCGATTCCTGTGGGGCGGTCAAGACGAGCGAGATGGGCAGGGACTGTCCGGGCGCGACCATCTGGGGCAGGTTATAGTAATACGCCCCGCCCAGCAGGTCTCCGTTCCAGAAGATGATTTTATAACTGGTATCCCAGGTGCAAAGACTTGTATTTTTGATCTCCCAGGTTTTGGTGAACTTTGCTCCTGGAGCAAAGATCGTCCCGTCCGGGATGGTTTCGCTGATTAGTCCGGCGCTGGCGCACTGGGTCTTCGGCACTTTAGGTGGCAGAGAGGGAGAGGCGATCGGCGCCAGCGGTGTGAGAGTTGGGGAAAACACGAGGGGAGTTTGAGTGAAGGCAGGTGCCACAGGCTGGGAGGTTGACGCGCTTTGCGCGGCGTTCTGCGCGGCAACGGTTTCCGCCACGGCGGTTTCGATCCGGCTGATTTCCTGGGTGGGATCGGGTGTGGCTTTCCCGCCGCAGGCTGAAATGAGCAAAGACACTGTTATGACGGCAAATAAGAGTGTGTATTTTATCGACTTGAACATTTTTTCCTTTCGTTTGGCTGCGATTATTATACTGTTAAACGGAAACGCCCGGACAGCCGGGCGCTTCCATCATTTACAATAATACCGCGATATAAACTACGGCTGATAGGTGATTGTCAAGGTCACGGAATTGGCATTGCAGGACATATAATCGGCGTTTCCATCGTTGTCGGTTGGACCGGCAGGGTGCAGGCGGATCTGGAAGCGGGCCTTGCCTTCCGTCGCGCGGGATTGCACATAGGATTTGACGTCGATGGGACCGGGCAGGGCATTGAGCAGGACAATTCCCGTCCCGGCAATGTTGTAATCCGACTGGTCGAGCGGAAGGGGGTACTGCACTTCGCCCACCCAAATGCCGGCCAGACTCCCCGTAAACGGATCCTGCATCGCAGAACATCCTGTCAGGGAGAGCGACGCGGTTTTGATGGTCTTCCCGCTCAGGGTGGAGATGTCGAAACTCATGAAGCCCCGCGCAATCTCGTTGGACGAAGTATCGCCCGCAAGGACGGTGCTCGGAACACCCGCAGCCGGTTCATACAAAGTGCCGCTTTCACCCGAAATGGCATTGAGCACCACCTGGGCCGTCGCAGGCGACAGGGTATTCGTGGCCGTGGCCGGGTTTTGCACTTTGATGTCCACATAGAAGGATTTGCCCTGATACCCGCTGACCACCGGCACAAGAACGTTGCCATTCGTGTTGATGCGCCAATACCCGCGATAATTGCCGGGCGTGGATGGGGCGGTGAGATTCACCTCAAGATCGATTTCCTGTCCGGGACCGAGCGTGCTGATGGCTTTGGACGCGGGACCGCCCATCGAGTCTCCACTATCGAACACCATCGAGAAACCGGACCATGTGCAGGTTCCAATGTTTTTGATGCGCCACTTTTTGGTGAACGCCTGGCTGGGGGTCATCAAGGTTCCATCGGGGATGGTGACGTCGGTGATAAATTGCGCCACGTTGCAATTGGTGGTGGGGGTCATGGACGGCGTGTTGGAAACCGGCAGCGGAATCGGTGTCAGCGTGGCAGGGACTGGAAGCGGGGTGAAACTCGCCGTAGGCAGTCCCGGTACAGGCGTGGCGCTCAACATTGCCTCCACTGTTTGCGCGGCGGCTGTGCTGGTGGCATCCTGCGGATTGTTGGAGGGCAGGTTGCACGCGCTCACAATTAAAAAGACAATCAACAGGCTGAAGAGGCGTGTTTTTTGTTTCATGATTTTTTCTCCTTCTTCAAAAAGAATTTTACCGCACGTTGGGATTCCTCTCCCCTGTTTGCGGTAAAGGATTTGGGGAAGTTACCCACAGAATATAACGGGGATTCCACGCAAAAGTTCCCGCTGGCGCGGGTTGATAACTCGAAAAATCATTCGTTTCTTACCCGGCGATCAGGATTCGACTTCGGCCAGCAGTCCCATTTCTGCCAGCGCGGCAAGCACTTTTGATTCCGCTCCGTTTTTGATGACTACTGCCGTCGGGCTTAGGACTTCGCCCAGAAATTTCCCCGCCTTCGACTTTCGCAGTTCTTCCACAATTTCGGGCCTTGCGACTCTTAGCACAGGCAGATTCTTCACCCGGGCCTCGGTTCCGCGCGCCTCCCATTGTTTGAGGGCTTTCACAAGGGCGGGCGGCACAGCGGCATGGGTATGCTTTACCAGCAACGCAAGCAATTGACCGGCGATAAGTCCCTGCTCTTTTGCATGAGATAGTGAGCGGGCAGTCACCTGATATTGGTATTCATCCGCCTTCAATTCACCCCATTCGCAAAAGCGTGAGATTTGATACCGCACTGCCCGGGCGAAAAATCTCGACACGGTGATCATGCCATTGGAAGTGACGCCAATTTTCCCATCGACCGTTGAACGCTGAACGTTCAACGGAAGAACCCGAAACGCCACCGCTTCCCTTCCCTCCTCCGACGAAGCCATATCCACCAAACCGAGCCAGTGCATTGTCTGGATGAAATATTTCACCAGCGCGCCGTCCACTTGATCCCAATAGGCAAATCCACGCAGGTATTGACCGTCCGAAGCGCGCTTGATAAACCACGAGTCATAATCTCCCGCAGGGCGTTGGAAATCGGGATACTTTTCCTTAACCGCGCGAACAAACGCGGGGATGCTCCACCATTTGTTTTGTGGAATGACGCCCACCAGGTCCATAAGAAACTCACGCGTAACCTGCGGCTGGCCTCTCCATTCGCCCTCGCAAATCAGGGCGGGGATCAGGCGCAGTTCATCGAAAGTCTGCGAAAGTTTCCACGCTTCGACCAAAAGATTCAACGCGTCAGCGCGGGGCGCTTCGAGAAAGGACTTGACCTTTTCCGCATGAGGGATGCCGTCTTTCAGCAGTCCCGCAGTTGTCAACAAAGCGATCAGCCGCGAATCGGCTTGGGCATCGGGTCTTCCCAAACGCAACGCGGCAAGCGCGGTGGTGGCATCATCGAGAACGCAATCGTCAGCGGGGATTTCGAAGGTTTTTTCCACGAGAGTGGCAGGCCTGCCCAATGGCTCCCCCTTTCCCGTCTCCAATCCTTCGAGATTCAACAATTCCAATAGATCTTCGGGAATATATGCAAATTCCTGCGCACCCTTATCGGAGTCGAAAAATGCCCTGGCAAGAAATCCGCGATAGAAAAGTGTTTCAGCGGCGGAAATTGGTT
The DNA here is from genome assembly GCA_034433295.1 of Anaerolineales bacterium. GTDB lineage: Bacteria > Chloroflexota > Anaerolineae > Anaerolineales > Villigracilaceae > Villigracilis. The sequence continues at coordinate 13,522 of DAOUAS010000111.1, forward strand.
TAAGCTGCGGACGTTCCCGGTCGCGCCTGCCGGCTCCCATCTCGCGGATCTCGCCGAACTTGCGGGCAAAAACACTCCACTCCATTTTGCCATTCGAGATTGCCAGAGTCTCGAGTGCGGACAAGGCGTCGGGTGGGAGAATCTCCATCGTCTCATGGACAGGTTCGGGGTCGAGAAGGGCGGCGGCGAGTTCCTCAGCGGCGGAATCCGCCTCGTTCGACTCCAGTTCCAATCCCCATAGTCCCGCAACAATGCGGAGATGTCCAAGATCATATTTGAGGAAGGTGTGGTAGAGGTCAGGCATCGAGCGGAAAATAAAATCCTAAATGAACAATCAATCCAACGCAATTTGTTTTGTTAGCGCGCCAAAGATTTTACATTATTTTTGTTACTTCACCACCATCGGAATCCCCGCCACCAAAAAGATGACCTTGTCCGCTTCGCGGGCGAGGCGTTGATTTGCCCAGCCGAGCAGGTCGCGGTAGACGCGTCCCATCTGGTAGGGCGGGACAAGTCCCAGGCCAATCTCATTCGAGATGATAAGCCAATCCTGTCCGCCTGCGCGGATGGCGGAGAGCAGGTCAGCCACTTCTTTGTAGACGGCTTCGGTGAAGGGGGCTTCGTCCACGAGTTCATCCTTCTCGAACTTCATCAGCAGGTTGGTGGTAAGCAGGGTCATGCAGTCCAAAATCACGAGGTCAGATTTGATTTCGCCGACATGTGCCGCCACATCGAGCGGGATTTCCAACGTCTGCCAGTGAGCGGGTCGCTCGGACTGATGCTTTTGAATCCGCGCGGACATTTCTTCATCGTCCAGCGCCTGCGCGGTGGCAAGGTACGTCACCGACTTGCCCGACTCTTCCGCAAG